>NZ_CP092282.1:1926413-2247826 GCF_024972775.1 Dehalobacter sp. DCM
TTCGCGGTGTCGGTGTTCTTTTCTATAAACAGGACCATGGAGAGACTTACATTGGAGTCGGAGCGGATCCCATAATAAATACGTCATTGGCTGAGGCCGGATGCCGCTTCTGCGGAGCTTGTGCTGAAGTTTGTCCGACAGGAGCTATCTTGGACCGTGATGAATTTGGCAAAGGCAAAAAAAGAAAAGAAGCATTGCTGCCATGCAGCTGTACCTGTCCCGCAGAAATTGATATCCCGAGATATTTGCGTTTTATACGTGAAAATAAATATGAGGAAGCCACGGCGGTAATCCGAGAAAAAGTACCATTCCCGCTAGTACTGGGGTATGTCTGTAGTCATCCTTGCGAGGGA
Organism: Dehalobacter sp. DCM; assembly: GCF_024972775.1. NCBI lineage: Bacteria > Bacillati > Bacillota > Clostridia > Eubacteriales > Desulfitobacteriaceae > Dehalobacter > Dehalobacter sp. DCM. Next base: position 1,926,767 of record NZ_CP092282.1, read on the forward strand.
GAATGCCGCCGGGGGCATGTTAACGAACCCATTTCCATTTGCCGTCTGAAACGTTTTGCTGCTGAAAATGACTATGGGAAACTATGGAAGAAAAACGTTCAGATGAAGGGCGACACAGATAAGAAAGTTGCGGTTATCGGTGCAGGTCCGGCAGGCCTTACCGCGGCCTATTATCTGTCGCTGCAGGGTCATGATGTCACCGTCTATGAGGCGTTGCCGGAAGCAGGCGGTATGCTCCGCTACGGCATCCCCGAATATCGTCTGCCGAGGGAGGTCATCGACCGTGAGGTTCAGGAAATCATAAGTAGCGGAGTAACACTCAAAACCAACGTCCGGGTGGATTCACTTGATGCTCTGCTGGACGAGGGTAATGAAGCCGTACTGGTTGCCATTGGAGCCCACAAAGGGGTCAAACTCAGGATCCCGGGTGCTAACGGTGAAGGGGTATTAGTTAATACGCAATTCCTGAAAGCGGTCAGTTTGGGAGAAAAGGTTGAAGTAGGCAAGAAAGTCATGGTACTTGGCGGAGGTAATGTTGCCTTTGACTGTGCGCGGGTTGCGAAGCGCTTGGGTGCCGAAGAGGTCATGATGGCTTGTCTTGAGGCTAAAGAAACCATGACGGCTTCCCTGGATGAAATACGTGAAGGGGAAGAAGAAGGGGTGAAGATCTACCCGTCCCGGACGTTCAAAAAGATCGTCAGGGAAGATGATAAAGTAAAAGGTGTCGAATTCATCAATGTCAAATCATTTAGCTTTGATGAGGACAAACGACTGCAATTGGAAACAGAAGAAGATTCGGAACATGTATTGGAAGCGGATACTGTCATTTTCGCCGTCGGACAAAGACCTGACATACCGGAAGGCTTTGCTATCGACAAGACTGAAAGTGGATTGGTGGAAACGGATTCCTTTACTATGGCGACAAACAGAGATGGTGTATATGCAGTGGGCGACGCTGTCACCGGAACCGATAAGGTCATAGCGGCAATCGCTTCAGGCCGCAAAGTGGCGGTACAAATCGATAAGTTCCTTGGCGGTCGCGGTAAGATCGATCAGAAACTTGCACCGGTTTGTGAACCGGAGAAGCGAATCGGAAAGATCGAGGGATTTGCTGAATTACCGAGATTAGAGGACAAATGTGAGGAAGCAGCAAAGCGTATCCAAGATTTCTGCTGTGTATCGAATAGTATCAGTCCCGATGCAGCCAAAGCTGAGGCGCAGCGTTGTCTCCAATGTGATCTGAGACTCAAAATGGCTCCGGTGAAGTTCTGGAGCAGCTATTAAACCATCGATACGGCTGTGACCGTAGCTTTCCTAATCCGGATTAATGACAGGATTGAGACAGAAACGAGAAGATTTCATATATTCAAGGCTGTACTGCGAGCCGAAACTAGTTCGCCATACAGTCTTTTTTTAGTTTATATAATGCCAACAGTGCCTAGGAAAAGGTTTCAAGGGAGTAGTGAATTTAAGATATAAGTGAATACATATATTATTTATAATAATGTTTATATTTGTATTATATAAAGGCCCATTATATGATGAAGTAAGGCCAGTATTTTAACTCTTTGCACAAAAGAACGTTAATATCAGTTGGATTTGTGTGTTAAGTAAATAGGGGGAGTTCGATGACTTTTAGTGAACAAGAACGAATTTATACGGTAATCATGCGATCAGGTACAAGCAAAGGAATCTATCTAAATGAAAATGACTTGCCTCAGGATCAAGAATTACGGGACAAGGTGATCCTGTCGCTTTTCGGCAGTCCGGATCCGAGGCAAATCGACGGTTTAGGCGGAGCTGAACCGCTTACAAGCAAGCTTGCGTTAGTTGCGCCATCCAATCGGCCGGATGCGGATATCGATTATACTTTCGGTCAGGTTGAAATCAACAAACCGGTGATTCATTATTCCGGGCTTTGCGGCAATATCTCGGCAGGTGTCGCGCCCTATGCCATTGAAGAAGGTTTAGTTAAAGCAGTTGAACCGGTAACTTCCGTACGGGTCTATTCTACGAATAACGGACAAATTTTTGTCACAGAAGTGCCTGTGAAGAACGGAAAACCTCAGGTACTTGGCGACTATGCGTTGGATGGTGTCCCAGGGACCGGTGCTAAAATAAATATTGATATGTCCACAACTTCGGGAACGGTGAAAGGCTTGCTTTTGCCAACCCGAAACGTCAGGGACAAGATTGATGTCGCAGGGTTCGGCGAAATTGAGATATCCCTGATCGACGTTGTCAATCCCTGTATTTTTGTCCGGGCAGCGGATTTAGGCTTAAGAGGTGATGAAAGCCCTGCCGAGTTCAATAAAAATGCGCAAACAATCGTCGTTCTGGAGAATATCCGGGCAAAAGTAGCCGAAGAAATACTTGGCTTCAAAGGGTGGAGCCAAGCCGAAGTCAGGGACCCCAATCCATTCATCGCGTTTGTCTCGCCAGCAAAATCGTATATCAATCATTTGACTAAAGAAGAGGTTGCTGCCGACGATGTGGATATATTGTCGCGCGTCTTGTTCCTTGGTGGGATGCATCAGACCCACCCCGGCAGTATTTCCTGCGTAGTAGGCGCTGCCGCTGTCATTCCGGGAACGATTGCCAATGAAGCCTCCGGGTTTAAAGAAATGGCCAAAACAGTGCGGATTGGCCATCCCGGAGGAATCATAGAAGTGGAAGCCGCTGTGGAAAAAGGGGAGAAAGAAGCTTATCAATTGACCAGGGCTGTTTACAGCAGAACGGTGCGCCGCTTGATGGATGGCTATGCCTATGTTCCCCAAACAATTTTTGCACTGGAATGATTCTTGGAATAATAATGTGATAATCACTATATGAAGCGATCGGTTGGCAATAAATATTCTAGATGGCAATCAGCAGGATGCTTGTCGGTTGCCGATGAAGGGAGAAAAAGCGATGGGCATGACCATGGCAGAGAAAATACTTGCTGCCCATGCGGGCAGAGAGTTAGTTAAGCCTGGGGATATCCTGACTTGCAAAGTGGATTGGGCGGCGAACCATGATATGTTTTTTACTGTAGGCGGGCAGACAGATTTTGATAAAGTAATAAAAATCGCGAACCCCGACCGCTGTATTATCTTTTTAGATCATGCCGTACCGGCGCCAACGACCAAAGACGCTGAAGGCGGTATCAAAGCCCGGCGTTTTGCCAAGAAACATGGGATAACGAAAATGTTTGATGTGGGCGATCACGGAGTCATCCATCAGATGCTTGCCGAAAGGGGCTTTGCCCTACCCGGAAAGCTAATTGCCTGCGGTGATTCCCATACGTGTGCAGCAGGCGCACTAAATAGTGCAGCCAGGGGCTTTGGGCCTGCGGATATGCTGTATACCTGGTGTACCGGGGAAAATTGGTATCAGGTGGCACCGACAATCCTTTATGAATTAACGGGTGCTTTACCGGAAATGGTTGACGGTAAGGATTTATTTCTTTATATCGCCGGCGTTTACGGGGATGCAATCAATAAGAATGTCGAATTTGGCGGAGAGGGCGTTGCCAATCTATCCATTTCCCAAAGGCAGAGCGTCGCTACCATGTGTGCCGAAATCAACGCTGAGTTTGCGATTTTTCCGTGCGATGAGAAACTGCTTGACTATATCAGGGATAGAGCAGTTGAGGAATTTACCCCGGTAGCTCCTGATTCGGATGCGCACTATCATGAAATTCGCAAGATTGATCTTAGCCGCTTGGTTCCATATGTTGCTTTGCCTCACTTTATTCCGGACAATTGCCAACCGGTCACAGCAGTTGAAGGGATGCCGGTTCAGCAGGTTCTGTTAGGGTCGTGTTCCAATGGCCGGCTCGAAGACCTCGCTGTTGCGGCAAAAATCCTGCAAGGCAAGAAAGTCGCATCCGGTGTCCGGATGATTGTCACGCCTGCCTCTCAGCGAGTTTATCTCGATGCGCTGCGGGCAGGGTATCTGGAGACGCTGGTTGAAGCCGGAGCGGTAGTCACCAACGCTACGTGCGGGGCGTGTTACGGCGGACACCTCGGTTTGATCGGCAGTGGGGAACGATGCCTTTCCACGACGACCCGTAATTTTAAGGGCAGATTGGGCACTCCGGACAGCGAAGTCATGCTGGCGGCACCGGCAACAGTAGCAGCAACGGCTTTGACAGGAAAAATAACGGATCCGAGAAATGTACAATGAATGTAAAAGATACAGATTTTATCATTAAATGAGAAGGTTTGGGGGAAATGATATGATCATCACAGGACGCGTTTGGAAATTCGGAAATGATATCAACACTGATTTGATTTTTCCGCATGCTGCTTTTCGTGTTCCGCCGGAAGAACAAATCAAATTGGTGTTCAGTGATAACCGGCCTGGATGGGCAAAACAGGTGCAAGCGGGTGATATTCTGGTTGCAGGGAGAAATTTTGGGACAGGTTCAAGCCGGCCCGGTGCCGTATTACTGAAACGTCTTGGCATTGGCTGTCTGGTTGCCAATAGTATCAATGGCCTTTTCTTCCGTAACTGCATTTCTTATGGTTTTCCATCCTTACAGTGTCCGAATGTCTTTGACGCTTTTGAGGAAGGTGATATTGCGATAATTGATTTGCTTGCAGGAAGTGTAACCAATGAAAGAACCGGTCAAATGTTGTACGGCAGCGCTTTATCGGAATCGATGGTAGATACCTTAAAAGCCGGCGGAATTGACGAACTATTAAGGGATAAAGGCTATCTTGAATAACTTATAACTTAATTTAACCTGTATGGTTTAATCAGGGTCAGAGATTGGATAACAAGGAGGAAAAATGATGCTAAAAAATCCAGGAAAAGCATTACGTGATTTGCTGCAAGCCCCGGGTATAATTATGTCTCCGGGCGCCTATGACGGGATTTCCGCCCAGGTCTCGGAACAGGCTGGTTTTCCGATACTGTATCTGAGCGGTGCCGGTGCGTCAACAAGCCGAATCGGTGAGGCGGATATCGGACTTACGACCATGACGGAGATCGTTGATAGTGCTCGGGCCATAGCGATGAAAGCCAATATTCCACTGATGTGCGATGCGGATACCGGGTACGGAAATGCTCTGAATGTGATACGTACCGTCCATGAAATGGAAATGGCCGGTATTGCTGCTATCCAGTTGGAAGATCAAGTCGCGCCGAAACGGTGCGGACACCTTTCCGGGAAGGATTGTATCCCGGCGCAGGAGTTTGTCCAGAAAATCAAGGCAGCCGTAAAGGAAAGGTTTTATGAGGACACGGTGATCGTAGCACGGACGGATGCCCGTGCCGTTTATAACCTGGATGCCGCAATGGAGCGCGGAAAGATGGTTATGGATGCCGGTGCTGACGTTTTGTTTATTGAAGCACCGCAGACATTGGATGAGATTGAATTGATCGGTAAGACCTTCGGTTCTCAGATTCCGCTTTTATCCAATCAGGTCATTGGTGGAAAAACACCGAAACTCACAGCGAAAGAAGCGGAACAGCTCGGGTATAAAATTATTATCTATCCCGATGTCTTATGTTTTGGGGCTAGTGTATTCTTGCGCAGGATCGCCGATAGAATTCTTCAGGTAGGACACAGTTGGGATGCCATACCGGATACTTCTGACAGCCGGGAATTATTCAATACGATGGGGATGCAAGCCTGGAGAGAGTTGGAGCATAAATATAAAGATTAACTCTCGCTATCCCGTTCGTTATTTGGCAGTGAACTGTTGTTGGGTTTGGGTTTGAGCGATACGGATAAAATTTAGCATAATTTTAGATAGATAACTATCCTTACGGTAGCAGATATTCAGATTGTGAGTATATGCGCCCGTTGTAAATTGAAAGTAGCGGGATTGTTCTTCAAGACCATATAGATTAATCATGGATTCTAAGATAAAGGTCAATCCCATGCCCTGGGTAACGAGACGATGCGCCAGCTCAATGCTGGCGCTTTCCAATATAATTCGGGGGACGATATGGTAATCAGTGAAGATCTGATCGGAAATATTCCGAACATGATTCTCGGGTGAAAGCAAAATGAATGGATCTTCTTTAAAGACAGTCAAATCAATTTGTTGAAATTCATTCTGTGCCCCCGATTTTTGCCCAGAGAGGTTTTGGATGAGAGGATGGTCATGATAAACAGCAAGAAGAACGTTATCTTTTAATAAGGGGACACTGTCCATTTCTCTGTTATCTAATGGTGTTGCCAATGCTAAATCGGCTTTCCCCTCTACAACCATTTCCGTTAACTTTTCATTGCTACCTTCCTTCAAAATTAATTCCACTCCGGGAAATTCTTTTAAAAAAATAGGAAATATATGAGGAATTATACTCGCACAGCGCAAGGAGGATAAGCCGATTACCAGCCTGCCGCTGCGGTTGCCCAGAATATCTTCTATTTCCAGATTCAATTTTCGTTCAATAGCGAGGATCTCGGTTGCTGCTTTAAGGTATTTTTCACCGGCATACGTTAAAGATAACGGAATCGAGCTGCGGTCAAATATCGGAGTGCCAAGTTCTTTTTCAATAGCACTGATACTCTGACTCAAAGAGGGCTGAGAAATATAAAGTAACTTGGCAGCGTTGGAAAAGCTGCGTTCTTCCGCTACCGTGAGCACATAGATTAGATTCTTTGTGTTCAATGACGATCCACTTCTTTCTTTATTACTGTTAATCCAAATTTTCCTCTTCTATTCGTATTTTAGGGATATAATATAAGTCTAAAGTTATATAGATTATAAAAATAATCATATTTGAACTATAGTATACCATAAGATATGATTAACCTAAATAGTGAAACTCTAGCAAATACAAAAATAAATGAGGAGTGGATTAACATGTCCGAAAAACCCATTGCACGTCAAATTGCTGAAATCGGCGAATCGCTGAAGCTAAAGGACATTGACAAGAGAACAATTGAAAATGCCAAAATATTTATGCTGGATACGCTTGGCTGTATGCTTTCTGGTTCCCAGATTCAATCGGCTAAGTCTGTCCGGGCTGCAGCTTTGAATTTAACGAATGAGGGCGAAGCAACGATTTTTGGCAGCGGGAAAAAAACAAATGCCATGTTGGCTGCATTAGCCAATGGGACAGCAGGGCATAGTCAGGATTATGATGACGATCATCGAGAAGGAATTCAACATGCTTCCGTCGCTGTTTTGCCTGCAGTTTTAGCGCTTGCTGAAAAACATAAAAAATCCGGCAGGGATGTTCTTTTAGCCTATATCTATGGATCGGATATCACCATTCGAGCAGGTGAAGCTTTCCTCGGAACGACCTATTACAGCGGATGGCATCCGACCGGAACCTGCGGCGTATTTGGTGCTACGGGAGGAGCCTGTAAGGTTCTTGGTTTGAATGCAGATCAAACCACTAATGCTCTTGGCGTTGCAGGCAGTGAAGCTGCCGGTTTAGGTGAATTCAATCAGGCCGGTGCTTGGACGAAGCGCTTTCATGCCGGACACTCTGCGATGGGCGGCGTCCTTGCATCCTATATGGGAGAACAGGATTACTTCGGCCCGGCGACTGTTTTCGAAGGACGGCATGGATTTTTGAATGGTTTCTCCTTCAAAGGAACGAAAGAAGATCCCCATCCGGAAGGAATCTATGATGCCGCTAAACTGACAGTCAATTTCGGTAAAAAGTGGGAAATGGCTGACAATAGTATCAAATTGCATGCTTGCTGCCGTTTCTCGAATAATCTGTGCGACTGCGCCATCGATATTTTCAAACAGGGATGTGACTTCAATCAGATTGAATCGATCCATGCGGATGTCAATCAGTTTACAGAGTACAACCTTTGCTACCCAGAAGATCTGAAAAGACACCCGGTAAATCCTGTTAATGCGCAATTCTCACTCTTTTATGAAATTGCCTGCGGTTTAGTTAAAGGCGCAGTCCTGCCAGAATCTTTCACCGAACAGGCGATAAAAGATGAAAGAATAGCCCGTTTGAGTGACCTGATTACCTGGAAAGTCGATCCGGAGTTTGAGGCAGTTTATCCGGAACGCTATCCGGCACGTGTGACGGTTAAAACCAAAGACGGTAAGATCTATGTTGGTGAAGTGCAGTATCCAAAAGGAGACCCAGAATATCCTGCAACCAAAGAAGAAGTGACCTTTAAATTCTTGGCAAACGCGGCGAATACCATCGGTTCTGTAAAAGCAAAAAGAATATGCGAATTGGTCGACCATATTGAAACACTCGAGAACATTGATGAATTAATTTCCTGCATGTACTAACTTAAACAATGCCAGTGCGCTATAAAGCGTGTTGCCTTGTTTGCCTAGCACCGGCAATTAGACCTGCGTTAGGAGCATAATGAAGGTTACTATCCAGGAGGAAGCATTGTGCAAGATACATTTACAATCCATCCGCTGCGTGTCGGTACCATCCAACGAAAAAAGGGGAATATGGCGTATCAGTGCTTAGGAGACGTCCTGCTTGAGTTCCCACTGATAACCTATTATCTAGAGGGTAATGGCCATAAAATCATAGTCGATACAGGCGGAAGTATTCCTGAAGGCGAAAGATGGCAGCCTTATTCCCGGTTGGAGGAAGAAGAATTGGATTACGCGCTATTGGCCATCGGCGTATTACCCGAAGAGATCGATCTCGTCATCCTGACGCATCTGCATTGGGATCATGCCGGCAATAACCGCTTGTTTCCAAATGCCCGTTTTGTCGTTCAAAAAAAAGAATTGGATTATCTTCTTGCACCTGAACCAAAGATCAAGGCAGGGTTTGAAACGGATCTGGTTATGGAGACGAAGTACGATACGGTTGACGGAGACTGCGAAATTATTCCTGGCATCTCTGTTCTTTTAACTCCCGGGCATACGACAGGCATGCAATGTGTCGTTGTTAAAACAGCTTCAGGCCAATATGTTTTAGGTGGGGATCTGATTACGTTGTTCGAGAACTGGGAAGCGATACCCCATATTCCTGGAGGCGTTCATTATGATTTGAGCGTCGTCATGGAAAGTTTGAACAAAATAGACAAACTTAATGCCAAAGTACTTCCAGGACATGATCCCAAAGTATTCGAGCGAAAGATCTATCCATAAAAAAGAACATATATCCAAAAAAGTTGTCATCTCTAAAGCTTAGAAAGGGTGATTATCAATGGAAAGAGAATGGAAAAAAGAACAACCCAACGGTAGTTATACAGTCAGAACCTGTGGTTGGTCGCCTCCGGGAGATCATCCGGTAGGCTGCGGCATGAAGCTGTTCATTAAGGACGGGAAACTGATTAAAGTTGAGGGTGACCCGGAGCATCCGATCAGCAAAGGCAGACTTTGTGTACGATGTCTCTCTTTGCCCGAATATGTCCATCATCCTCAACGGATTATTTACCCAATGAAACGTGTTGGCAACAGAGGGGAAGACAAATGGCAGCGGATATCCTGGGATGAAGCCTGGGACATTATCGTCGATAAAATCAACCATTTCACAAATACTTACGGTGCAGAGTCCATTGTTGTCTTTGGCGGCACCGGAAGAGAAGCTTGCCTGTATTACTATCCGCTGGGATTCTCATCGATTGGGACACCCAATGTGTGTTATCCGTTAAGCGGTTGGTCTTGCTACGGACCGCGCTGCGCAATTACGGACTATATCCTGGGGGCGGGCTATCCTGAGATCGACTTTGCAGGCACCTTCCCTGATCGTTATGATAATCCGGCTTATACTTTGCCTAAGTACATTGTCCTTTGGGGTAAAAACCCGTTAATGTCCAATCCGGACGGCTTTTACGGACATTCCTTGATCGATATGATGAAACGGGGCACGAAGTTAATCTGTGTTGATCCCAGGAGGCATTGGCTGTCGACAAGAGCAGAGCATCTCCTACAGCTGCGCCCAGGAACGGACACAGCCCTCGCCCTTGGTTTATTAAATGTTATTATTAACGAAGATCTGTATGACCATGATTTTGTAGAGAACTGGACCTACGGTTTTGAGGACTTAAAAGAACGGGTTCAAGAGTATCCGCCGGAAAAAGTCGCGGAGATTACTTGGGTACAGAAGGAAAAGATAATTGAAGTAGCCCGCATCATCGGCACGAATCACCCGACCGCGATCCAATGGGGACTGGCAGTGGATGAAAATCCGAACGGCGTTCAACTCGGACATTCTATCCTGGCTCTCAGCGCGATTACCGGCAATCTGGATGTACCGGGCGGCATTACGCTTGGTCCACCGGCAGCACTGTTGGGGAAATGGCGCGTGGAAACCCGCAGTCAGATGCCTGAAGAACTTTGGGATAAGAGAATCGGTGCCAAAGAGTGGCCAGCTCTGTCGACGGCTTTGGCAACGACGCATCCGGACGAAACACTGGATACGTTGGAAACCGGTAAACCGTACAAGCTTAGAATGGGCTGGTTCAACAGCAGCAACTTCATTACACCAACCTGTTCCGCCCAGCCGGATAGATGGTACCGTGCCCTTAAATCATTGGAATTCAATGTTGTGCAGGATACCTTCATGACCCCGACTGCCATGGCTTTTGCCGATATCTTCCTGCCGCTGCCGACCTTTGCCGAGCATGACGGCGTCGTCTTGACTCACTTTGGCCGAAATTCTATTTTCTTGGGCGCGATGAATAAAGCGTTTGAAGTCGGGGAATGCAAGTCGGATATTGAAGTCTGCATGGAACTTGGAAAACGCTTGCACCCTGAGCACTGGCCTTGGAATAGCGCAGAGGAATTCTTTAATGATCAGCTGAAACCGGAAATCGGTATTGATTTTAACGATTTGCGGGAGCAGGGTGTGTTTCAGCCTAGCTATACCTATAAGAAATATGAAAAAGGAATGCTGCGGTCTGACGGAGAACCCGGTTTCGAAACTGTAAGCGGTAAGGTAGAGCTTCATTCCCTCATGTTCGAAATGTGGGGCGAAGATCCGCTGCCCTATTACAAAGAGCCGGCTTACAGTCCCTACAGCACACCAGAGCTCTTCCAAGAGTACCCGCTTATCCTGACCACAGGAGCCAGAACCTTTACCTCCTTCCATTCCGAACATCGACAAGTTCCAAGTTTACGGGAGATCACACCAGATCCGATTTGCGAGATCCATCCGGATACGGCAAAGAGCCTGGGGATCAAAGAAGGGGATTGGGTCTATCTGGAAAACATGTACGGCAAGGCTAAAGAAAAAGCGCACTTAACGCTGACAATCAATCCAAAGGTAGTTCACGCGGCGCATGGCTGGTGGTACCCTGAAAAGCCGGCTGCTGAACCGAGCCTTTTCGGAGTCTGGGAGTCCAATGTCAATACGCTTGTGCCGCATAAACATATCGGCAAACTCGGATTTGGCGCTCCCTTCAAGAGCATTATCTGTAAAGTCTACAAAGTCGAAGACTAGTACTAGACTTAAAGAACAAAGAGAATGGAGGGAAACAAATGAGATATGGCTTACTGGTTGATTATGAATATTGTACCGGCTGTCACAGCTGTGAAGTGTCCTGCAAAAATGAGAAAAAAATCCCGCACGGGCAATATGGGATTAAGCTGACGGAAGTCGGACCATTCAAAATAACCGAAGATAACTGGGAGTGGAACTATATCCCGGCACCTACCCAGCTGTGTGATGTTTGTGAAGACCGTGTTGCCAGAGGTGAAAAACCTGCCTGCGTTCTGCATTGTCTTGGTTTAGCCATGGACTACGGCCCGGTAGATGAGCTGGCAAAGAAAATGGATGCAAAAGGCAAAAAGGTTGTTATGTTTGTGCCGTGATCGTAAAAATTGACGGTCTGTTATAATTGCAGGAGAGACAAACGCAAATCCATTTGCAAATCCATAATACATGCAGCACGAAAAAAACTTGAATTTTCATGAAATAAAGACATGGTGATCAATCACGCATGTCTTTATTTCATAGGCATTAGTAATTTTTTGTGCAAATTGAATATATTTGTGCATACTTAATTTGATGATAAACGATACCCGAAGATTACAAACTACTGCAAGTTAACCTTAGAATACTCCGCCATACTTTGCGATTGCCGGCTGACTTCATCGAGTGATGCCGTGATTTCTTCCGTTGCAGCAGCTTGGCTTTCAGCAATTGTACTCACAGCGTTAATTTCCGAGATAATGGATTCGATCGCATCGCGCATCTCATTAAGGATCCGGGTTATCACATTCGCCGACTCCTTGCTCTGAGCTGCCAGTTTGCGCATTTCCTCAGCTACAACGGAAAAACCACGGCCTTCTTCGCCTGCCCGAGCAGCTTCAATGGCTGCATTGAGACCAAGCAGATTGGAATGAGCGGCGATATCGGTAATGGCACTGATGACATGGTTAATCTCATTGATTTTGGCTTCAGATACGCTTGCAGAATTGACTATGGTATTAATTTGATTGGAAAGGCCCTGAGAACCTCTGGCCACATCCTGCAATCCGGCATTGACTTCTTGCAGTGTTACGGCTAAAAGATGGGAAATTTCTTCGATTTTTTCTTCTTTCTCTAAACTTATTGCAACACCGATGCCTCCGATGATATCTCCGTTTGCACCACGGATCGGATTAGAGATTGAAGCAAAGGCAAATCCCTGCAACTCTTTTGATACAAGATGAACAGTACGCTTGCCTGTTCGCATGACTTCCCGTAAAGGATCCTTTGGCTCCAAAGGGATACCTATAATAGCAGATCCTTGGTGTAACTTCATTTTTTCTCCGCCAAAATAAGACACGATTTGTTCTTTGTCGGTAATAATCACCATTAAATCCTGATTAACGAGATCCTTTAGCTGTGCTGCAACTTCCGCATAGCTTTCTAATATCGTGCTATCATCTCTCATGGTTTCTTTCCTCCCACAATGGATTACTTCTTGTCTTCTCTGTTTGCCATCATGCTCTCGGGGATAATTACGTGATGTTCATTTTTCTGCGTCAGCAGAATAAAGATGGTCACTGCGACCGCAAAGATTACAAAAATCCAGCCAACCGTTGCAAAAAGCTGTCGTGTGGTTCCGCCGACTAGATTTGCGATCCAAACTGCAGAGTAACCGGAAATCCACTGGCCAAGGTAAATCGACATACTGAGCCAGGATACCGCCATCGTTTTATTGGCTTTAGGGGAAACCTGGGCAATGCGTGTCATAAGATAGGGAAAAATACAGCCCATCGATGCTCCCATACAAATCGTACTAAGATACACGCCAGACATCGAATGAGCCATACTCAAAGCGAAATAAGAGCAGGCCATGAAAATTAAGCCGATCACTGAGACATAGCGCTTAAGATATTTAAAGAAATAACCAAAACTTAGACTGATGAAGAATGAAGCGACAGTATTGATGGAAGAGGCCATACCGGAATCGGCGGAAGTCCCGATACCTTCACTCATAATAAAGATAGCCAGATTATAAATTAGTATCATTGCAATCGACATGAAAACAAGCATCGCAGCAATTGTAAGATAATAGGCATAGCTAAATTTTAGCTTATTCAGGGCCGCAGTATTTTCAATAATCGTATTGTCCCTTTTTTCCGGTGGGAATGCCGGCAGCAGGATCCCCTGCATCACGACAACAACGATAAAAATCAGATAGAAATAAAAAGCATGTCGCCAGTTGACAAGAGCCGCATAACCAGCTCCGATTCCCAGAACAAAAGAAAAAACACCGCCGCAGGCATTTGTCCAACCAATTAATTTTGCTCTTTCTTCCCCATAGAACAGGTGGGCAATAATCGCTGGCGCCAACGGATAGACAATCCCCATCCCAATTCCTTCACAAGCCCGGAAGGCGACAAGTGCCTCCAAACTGGAGGAATACATACTGCCAAAACCTGAGGCGACAAAAATAATGCTGCCGAGCATCAAAAGATATTTTTTACTGATATGTTTCGATAAATAACCGGTAATTAAAATAGCTGGGATCATCAGCAGCGAAGGCAATGAAAGTGTCTGATTGAGAAGACCTGGTGCTGCGTTAGGATACTCAGCTGCGATACTGCCTAATAACGGAACCATTAAAGCGCTGGCAACCATGCCGTCAACGCTGCTGAACAATAGGGCAGCCTTTAACAAAACACCTTTTGCACCTTTTTGTACTGCTTCACTCATTTGGCGCGCCCCCATATAACATATTATTGTTTATTTATTTGTTTGTTTCTCAATCTGGAAATGACAATAATTATATAAAAATCTCCGGAACATGGAAACAGGAGGGGGCAAAACGCCCCCGCTGCTATCATTCGGAATAGAGAGAGTTTAGCTTACGCTGCCGGTGCGTCCGTATCGAGAACAACAATCTTGCTTTCATTTTTCTGGGTCATGGCAATAAAGATTGCAGCAATCACGGCCATCCCGATAAAAATAAAACCGGTGGTGCTGAAAAGCTGTCTTGTCGTTCCGCCGACAGCTTGAGCAATCCAGACCGAAGTATATCCTGAAATCCACTGGCCCAGATAAATAGCCATACTCAGGAAAGAGACGGACATGGTTTTGAGTGGTTTAGCGGAAACTTGGGCAACACGTGTAAATAAATACGGGAATATGCAGTTCATGGATGCGCCCAGGCAGATCATGCCAACATAAACAACAGCAATGGAATGGGCTCCGCTCAAGATCAAATAACACAGTGCCATGAGGATAAGGCCTAAAACAGAGACATATCGTTTCAGGAACTTAAAGTTATAACCAAATACTAAGCTGACCAGAAAACCGGCCAAGGTATTGATTGAAGAGGCCATGCCAGCTTCTGCAGCTGTCCCCAGACCTTCATTCATAATAAAAATCGCAAGGTTATAAAGAACGATCATGGCAACAGACATAAATACCATCATGGCAAGAGCAGCTAAATAGACAGGATAGCCAAATTTTGGTTTTTCCCCATCGGCTTTATTCACTTTTGCAATCGATTCGTCCTTGTTTTCAGGGGGGAAGACAGGAAGAAAGATGAACTGCATGATAACTAAAATTGCGAATACCGCATAGAAGTACATCGCATAACGCCAGCTGGCAACCGCTGCATAGCCACAGACAAGACCAAGTACAACGGACACAACACATCCCACGGTTTGGGTCCAACCCAGCATCTTGGCCCGATATTCTCCGGAAAATATATGGGAAATAATGGCTGGCGCTAAAGGATAGGCAAGACCAATTCCAATTCCTTGAATTGCTCGGCAGACAACCAGCATCATGAGGCTTGAAGCAAAACCTCCGGCAAATCCTGCAGCCGCAAAAATAATACTGCCGATAATCAGCAGATATTTCTTGCTGATGAATTTAGCCAGGTAACCGGATAATAAAATAGCGGGAATATAAAGCAGTGAAGGTAAAGCAATGGTTTGATTGAGAAGTGTTGGGTTGTCATTGGGAAAAGCAGCCGCAACGTTTCCGAGAAGCGGGATCATTAAGGCGCTGGCCGCCATACCGAAGGTAGCACTGACTAATAACGATGACTTCAGGCCAATATGGCCTTTTGTGTATTCCATATAACGTTCCCCTTTCTATTTGTGTACATCGATAAAGCTAGTGATTTTGTTAAATTATCCTTTGATCATTAATTTCTGACATCCCTTCTTTCAGGTAACGTGGTTTTACCATGGCCATGGTAAAATTCTGTTTTGGTGTTAGTTAACTGCCGGCGCTACAGATAACTATGCAAAAAATATGCCATGGAAGCTTATTGGCCAGGAAATGCGGATTAAAGTTAAGATTGATAAACTGTCTATCCCATATTTTTAATATTCGTCTTGGATATGAGCCGAATTTGTTGTTTTTGGGAATGAAAAAAAGGCGGTGTTGCTAAACTACCAAAAAGGAGTTTAGCAGCACCGTCTTAAAGCTGGCAGGATGAAGGTAAGTTCTTGGGGTCAGATCTCGATTTCAAATTCTTTTATTTTACGATAGAGCGTCGATTTACTGATGCCTAAAATCTCTGAAGTACGGATAATATCGTATTTTGCCCGGATCAAGGTATTTTGAATTACTTTTCTTTCCAGATCTTTTAATGACTCTAAATTCTCGGATTGCTCATTTGGCGGTATGACGTCGCTTGGAATATCATTAATATCCAACAAAATATTATCCGGCAGATTTTTCTTTTCAATCATATTGTTCTGAGTAATATTGACGGCATAAATCATCGCGTTTTCCAACTCGCGGACGTTACCGGGCCAGTGGTGGGTGCGGATAATTTTTAATGCGGAATCGCCGATGGTGGGAGTTACCCATCCCAGTTTTTCGCAGTAACTGCTGATAAAGAAGCGACTTAAGATTTCCGCGTCGTTTCCACGCTCACGCAAGGGTGGAAGCTTCACTGACAAGACCGATAAACGGAAATAGAGGTCTTCCCGGAAGAGCTCTTTTTTAATCATCTCCCGCAGATTCCGATTCGTAGCGGCCACTACGCGGAAATCGACTTTTTTATAACGACGTCCGCCGATCCGCATAACCTGTTTATCTTCAATAACCCGTAAAAGAACCGCTTGAAGTTCCACCGGCATATCGCCGATTTCATCCAGGAAAAGTGTCCCTTCATTAGCCATTTCGATTTTGCCGGGTCTGCCATTGCGGTCGGCACCAGTAAAGCTGCCGCCTTCATAGCCGAAGAGTTCGCTTTCGATGAGGTTCCTTGGCATCGCGGCGCAATTGACAGCGATAAAGGGGCCCTTGGGACGGTATTCATTGTGAATTGCCTGGGCAAAGAGTTCTTTTCCTGTTCCGCTTTCTCCGGTTATCAAAATGTTGGCGGAAGCGCGGGCAAAGCGCTGGCCTAAAGCAATGGCGTTTTTGAATTCTTTGCTTTCACCGACTAAATCGTCAAAGGTATAGTTCGCCATCGGTCCGAAGCGATTGGCTACCAAAGCATTGAGTTTTTCCATAGGATTTAGTCTTAAAACGGCCTGCGTCACTTTTTTTGTTTTATCATTAATAATCGGGCGGATATTGATCAAATAGGATTGTTCACTTTTTTCCGTACAAATGGTATCTTCGATTTCAGCACGTTCACCTTTTTTCAGAGCATCAAAAAAGTGGGAAGGATTGCAGAGAAATTCCGAAATATTGTGAGCGGTCGCTTCATTCGTTTTTAATTTGAAGATTTTGGCTCCTTCCTTATTTGCTTTGATGATTTTCCCTTTGTGATCGACAGTTAATATGCCTTCATCAATCAGACTAAAAGTTGCTTCGAGTGTGTCAAAAGCAGATTTTAAATTATCATTGACCTCTTTCAATTGGTCAAAGTTTTTCTGGAGTTGTAATTTGTTTTCAACGGCAGTGGCAATAGCAGTGATCAGGCCCAATGTATGGGAGGCAAGGATTTGTAAATTATCTTTCCAGGGAGGATTAATGGCAGACCACAATGCCAGGGTCGCGATCACATTCCCGTTTTCATCCAAAATGGGGGCGGCAGAGGAGACGATATTTTCAAAGTTCATACAATAGTGCTCAGGCCCGATTAATTGGGTGGGGCGTTTCAACCGGGTGCTCAAAACGTGAGAATTGGTGCCAATGGTATTTTCATTCGAGGCAATGGCCACGATTTTAAAATGATCTTTGGGGAAACTACTGCCTTCAGCAATCAAAGGGAAGCCATTCTTGTCATCCAGAGTCAGATGGTATTCTGATGTGGATGTCAGGTAATTAAACGTTGCAATAATGGGCTTGGTAATTTCAATTATTGTCTCGTGTTCCTTACGATTCGCCTCAAGTTTATTCCTATCTATTTGGGACTTGAGTTTGGGCCCGTAGGGGTCAACTCCGGCTTCTCGGGAGCGTACCCATGATGCAGCCACTTCTTTATCCATAAATGAATAGTTCGCGGGATCTTTGATTTTGCCATCAATAAAATCCCTCTTGCATTGCATTATCTTTTCCCAACGCTCTTCTGTCATGATTTGATGGGTGTTCTGCATGGCTTTTCCTCCTTGCCGGAATCATTTATAGATAATACCAAATTACAGCATAAACCATTTTTATGATTAATGAAACCCCAAAATATGACATGCTATTTGCATTGCATTATATCAAATATGAACTTCCAAAGTAAGATGAGGTTTATTTTTTTTATCCTGTCTCGTTTTGGAAAAAATGACTCAAAAAAAATAATATCGTCGAGGTTATAAGACAAAGTTCTTTTTATTGAGCGGTCGTTATGTATGTCAAATACCGCATAAATTAAGGTTTTTTTAACATTGGCATAATCTATGCAAATAATGTTCATGCATCGATGCTCTACAAAAGTTTTACTTAATTTCTTAAAGGAGGAAAGAGAATGGTCGTAAAAGGAAATACGTACAACCTTGAACTCTACAAGGATATGTACACCTGGCAGGAAGGAGACTATCAGGTCTTCCGGACTACCCAATGGTCGGCTCCCGGCTGTCATAACGGCTGCGGCGTTTTATTCTATGTCAAAGACGGCAAAGTGGAAAAAATTGAAGGTGACCCGCAAAACGGCTGGAACTGCGGAACACTCTGCATGCGCTGTCTGGATATTTTGGAATCCATGTATGATGAGAACCGCCTGAAATACCCGATGAAAAGAGCCTATGAAGACCGCGGCAAGAACAAATGGGAACGGATCACCTGGGATGAAGCCTACGATATCATCGAGGAGAAAGTCCGTTACATTCAAAAGAACTATGGCCATGAAAGCATTATCGCAGAGATCGGTACGGGCCGCAATGTCTGGTGGCAGGTTCCCTGGGGCTGCTTCGCCGGATTGCAAAGCCCGAACCAGACCGGCGCTTTTTTAAGCGGCGATTCCTGTTATTCCCCGCGCTCCTCGATCCTGGCGCTGATGTCCGGTGAGTATCTCACCTCGGATATGTCCCAGATGCTTCCTGACCGCTATGAATCGAAAGAGTGGGTAGTCCCGGAGTGTATTACGATTTGGGGCTGCAACCCGATCATGAGCAACGGTGACGGCTATCTTGGCCACTGGATCGTCGAAGCTATGAAGCGTGGATCAGAACTGGTTATGGTCGACCCACGGATCAACTGGCTTTCGGCGAAAGCTAAGCATTGGCTGAGACTGCGTCCCGGAACAGACGCCGCTCTGGCCATGGCAATTTTAAACGTCATGATCAAAGAAAAGCTCTGTGACTACGACTTTATTGAAAAATGGACCTACGGGTTTGATGATATTGCCAAAGCGGTCGAGGATATGACCCCGGCCCGTGCTTCGGAAATTTGCTGGATTCCGGAGCAGGATATTATTGATGCTGCCCGCTTCATGGCGACGGCCAAACCGATGGCCATGCATTGGGGCGTCGCTATCGACCAACAGCCGAGCGCAACACCGACCGGTCAGGCTTTGATCTGTATTGCCGCTGTCACTGGTCAGATCGATAATCCCGGCGGCTCCTTAGTTACCCGCAGTGCCTATAATATCTCCCTGTTCAGCCAGGAAGGCTTTGAAGACAATATCACCGAAGAACAAAAAGAAAAACGTTTGGGTATGCATAAATATCCGATGCGCGGAACGGGCATCTCGGCGATGGCCCATACCGACGTCGTCCTGGAGTCCATCGAGACTGATGGCGCCAGCAATGACTGTGAGCAATACCCGATCATGATGCAATGGATGCAGGGCTGTAACCCGATCGCCAACATGGCCGCAGAAGCACCTCGTGTCTATGAAGCAATCTGTAAAGTTCCGTTCAATGTTGTCGTCGATGTCGTTATGACCCCAACCGCAATGGCTTGTGCTGATCTTTTGCTGCCTGCCGCGATGGGTTCGGAACGTGATTCCATTCGGGCCTGGTGGTGGCCGCTGCGTGCCATTACGAAGATTACCGATTACTACGAAGCCCATGGCGATGAGCAGATTCTGCTCGACCTGGTGAACCGCCTCAATCCCTCCGCTGCACCCGGTGAAGAAGTAAAAGATTGGGTCAATGACCTGCTGGCGAATCATTCCGAAGCAGATTTTGATTTTGACTACCTGAAAGAGAAAGTCATCGTTTGGCCGGAGTGGCATTATTACAAGCACGAGAAAGGCCTGCTTCGCTGGGACGGCGAGCCTGGGTTCAACACTCCGACAGGCAAAATAGAACTGCGGGTCGATTGGCTGGAAGCAAACGGCCTTTCACCGGTACCATTCTACGAAGAACCGCATGAAAGCCCCTATTCCACACCGGAACTGTATAAGGAGTATCCGCTGGTCCTGACCACCGGTGCCCGTTCTTATGAATACTTCCATTCCGAACACCGAAACCTCCCAAGTATCCGGGCTTTCCATCCCGATCCGTTAGTCGAAGTCAATCCGGAAACGTGTAAGGAACTCGGCCTGGAAGAAGGGGACTGGGTCTGGATCGAAAACCAACGGTCACGCTGCCGTCAACGTATCAAATTCAATCCAGGACTGGATAAGCGGGTTGTCGCTGCCGAGCATGGCTGGTGGTTCCCGGAAAGTGATCCGGAAAGACTGTTCAATGTGTTTGATTCCAACATCAATAACCTGACTACCCAATGTGATATCGGCAAGAGCGGCTACGGCGCAGCCTATAAATGCCTGCTCTGTAAAATCTATAAGTGCACGGAAGAAAACAGCGTGATCACACCGACTGCCCAAGTACTCGATAAGGGAGGATTCAAATATGAGCGCAAACGCCTTAGCTAATCAAAAGTACGGGCTTTTAATTCATTACGATTTTTGCACAGGTTGCCATAGCTGTGAAATGGCCTGTAAAAAGGAATACGGTCTGGAACAAGATCAATTTGGAATTAAAGTAGCCCAATACGGTCCGGTCCAGAATAGTGAAAAGAAATGGGAATTCTTTTATATGCCGATGCTGACCGACTTGTGCACACTGTGCGCACCGCGTGTCGCTGAAGGAAAACTCCCGACCTGTGTCCACCATTGTCAGGCAAAAGTCATGCAGTATGGCACCATCGATGAATTGGCTGAGCAATTAAAGTTAACCCCAAAATCGGCCCTTTTTGCACCGAAATGCAATGCGTGACCCAATTTAGTTTCAAATATTGTACATTGAAAGGAGAGAAAACACATGCCTTTTGGAAAAGTGAGTACCCCTGTCCAATGGGAGGAAGACGGTTATACCGTAACCCGGACTAATTCCTGGTCAGCCCCCGGCGACCACCCGACGGGTGCCGGCATGAAGCTCTATGTCAAGGACGGTATTCTGGAGAAAGTGGAGGGCGACCCCGAGCATTCGATCTTAAAAGGAGCACTTCCGATCCGGATGCTGTCTTTACCGGAATATGTCTATAACCCCGACCGCGTCATCTACCCGATGAAACGCGACCCTAAAAAACGTGGTGATAATACTGCCTGGGAACGCATTTCCTGGGATGAGGCCTACGACATGATCGTGGGTAAAGTCAAAGAATATACTGAGAAATTCAACAGCAATAGCATTATTACCTTCGTCGGCACAGGCCGGGAAGCGGGTAACTGGGGCCCGACGATCTCCTGCCGGGTTTTCAACAGCCCGAATATTTGCTATATGCAAAGCGGTTGGTCCTGCTATGGACCTCGTATGGCTGTAACATCGTATGTCCTTGGCGCCCCGTATCCAGAAGTGGATTATGCAGCCCAGTTCCCGGACAGCTATGATGATCCCCGTTACACATACCCCGGATGTATCCTGCTTTGGGGCAAAGAACCGCTTAAATCCAATCCGGATGGTTTCTGGGGACATTCGCTGGTTGATATGATGAAAAAAGGCACTAAGTTCATTACGGTCGATCCGCGACTCACCTTTGAAGCAGCCAATTCCGAGTTTTGGCTTCAGCCGCGTCCGGGCACAGACACAGCGCTGGCGATGGCGTTCCTGAATGTCATCATCAATGAAGAGCTTTATGATTATGACTTTGTGGAAAACTGGACCTTCGGTTTTGAAGAGTTTACCAAACGCATTCAGGATATGCCTCCGGCCAAAGCAGCAGAAATTTGCGGTGTACCGGAAGAAAAAATCATTGGCGCTGCCCGTTTCTTTGCGAAGAGCAAACCGGGTGCAGTCCAATGGGGACTGGCTATTGACCAAAATCCGAACGGTGTTCAGCTCGGAGAATGTCTGATTGCGATCATGGCTATTTGCGGCTGCATTGACGTTCCTGGCGGCAATGTTATGGGCGCGATTGATATCGGCGGCTTAGGTTCAGGATACAGTGACCTCGATCCCCAGGATAAAATCAATGAGCAAATCGGTGTCGATGAGTTCCCGGCTCTGGTGCGGACACTTCAGTTTACCGACCCGGACAGTGTTCTGGATCAGTTGGAATCCGGCGCGCCGTTTAAACTGAAAATGGGCTTCTTCACCTCTGCCAACGCCATTGCCAATCCGTGCAATGTTCCCAAACGCTGGGAAAACGCGCTCAATACGCTGGAGTTTAACGTGGCCACGGATATCTTTATAAATCCAACTATCTCCGCAACCTGCGACCTGTTTTTACCGGTTAATACCTATGCCGAAAGAGACATGTATGTTGCTACCCATTACGGGGCAGTCGGGCTTTGGATCGGCGGTATCAAGAAAGCCATTACCGTGGGCGAAGCCAAGAGTGATGTGGAAATCCTGCGTACCCTCGGCAAAAAGCTCCGGCCCGAACTTTGGCAGTATGACACGGATGTTGAATACATCAACGACCAGAAACTGAAAACCCTCGGTATTACCATGGAAGAACTCTGGGAACATGGCTGGTGGCATGTGGACTACGAATACCAGAAATACGCCAAAGGCAAACTGCGTGCAGACGGACTGCCTGGGTTCATGACACCTACCGGCAAAATTGAGCTTTACTCCACCATGATTGAAGCCTGGGGTGATGATCCCATGCCTTACTACAAGGAACCCCCGACCAGCCCCGTGTCCACCCCCGAATATGCAGCGGAATATCCCCTCGTCTTGAGTACCGGCGCAAGGACCTGGTCCTATTTCCACTCCGAAGGGCGTATGGTTCCTAAATTAAGGGAAGTTGAACCTAATCCGCTGGTTGACATTAACCCCAAAGACGCCAAAAAATACGGTATCATCGACGGTGATTGGGTCTGGCTGGAAAACTCCTATGGCAAATGCAAAATGAAGGCCTCTGTCCAACCGGGCCAAAAAGAAGGCGCGTTAGCCGCCCAGCATGGCTGGTGGTACCCGGAACGCGATGCCAGCGCCCCGGAATTGTTCGGTGTGTACGAGGTCAATGTTAACAATCTGACACCGTACAAAACGGTTGGTGTCCTGGGCTTCGGTGCCCCGTATAAATGTCTGATGTGTAAAATTTATAAGGCTTAGTACTCTGTAACCACAAAGATTGTTCATAAGTCTAGAGGTTACAGGTAGTAATACCTGATTTAAAGGAGGTTTAAAGATGTCCGATTATGGATTATTGATCGACTATAAATATTGTACCGGGTGCCACAGCTGTGAAGTCGCCTGCAAATTAAGGCTGAATCTTCCCGATGGGCAATATGGGATTAAGCTCATCGACGATAAGCCCTGGCAGATCGATGAGGATACCTGGGAATACAAATGGCTGCCCGTACCAACCAAGCTGTGCGATCTGTGTGCAGACCGGATAGAGGCCGGGAAAACCCCGACCTGTGTCCTGCACTGCTGTGCGCATGTCATGGAGTACGGCAAAGTAGAAGACCTTGCGGTCAGAATGAAGGAGCTGGGTTCCAGAACCGTTCTCTTTGTACCCTGATCGCGATGTAAAGATAAAAGAAGGGGTGTAGATAATGATTGTTGATGAGTTTAAGAAACTTTCAGGTGATGAGCAGAAAGCATGGCTGGAGAAGCAAACAAGCGAACTCGGCCGTACTGTACCGGAAATCTGTCAGGAGTTAGGAATTTCACGCGCACAGCTACAAGGGCTGGGGCATACGTATGCACTCAATCAATGGCGCTACCTGTCCTTTGAAAACCGTGCCAGTGTAAACTGCCAGAACTAGAGATAGTCATACCGCGAAATAGGAAACGCAGCCTGAAATACTTCGAGCTGCGTTTCTTTATTTGTTTAATGAATAATACCTTTTATGCAAGATTTTTTAAATTAATGGCGTCGTACCTGCATTCTTTTCGAACTGCTTTAATTTGCGCGCTGTCTTGGCAATAAAGTCATTTGTTTGATTTATAAAAAGTTTAGTCGCCTTGGGGTCCGCGCCAGCCATTTCCTTAATCGCACTAAACAGATCATTAAAGCCTTTGACGATCAGATCGTAGCGGGCGTCAGCCAGTGCCATGGCGTGGTTGATACGGGTGATATCGCGCTCAGTCTCAATCTCTTTGATGCGGCGGGCAGCGATGTTTTCATCTTGAAGTGCGGCCAGTTGCCGCTGTAGCTGCGTGACTTTGCTTTGCTCTTCCCATAAAGCCTTTTCTCTCACATCGGCCTCTTTTTTGGCCTGATCGCGTTCCTCTGTTAAGCTGGAGACTTTATCTTGATGGACCTCCAGATTGGACCCCAGTTTTTTTGCCAAAACGGAGTTCTCTTCAAGAGCATTATTCCTGTCCATGATTGCCTGCTGCAGTGCGCTCACTGACAAATGTTCGATATCCAACTCCGCGATAAATTCCGCCCGTTCCTCAGCGGGAATCCCCAAAAGGGCATACGCCTGACTGTACCCAAGTTTGGCCAATGGCACAGTGCTCATATCGGTTTCGGATAGTACGGACAGCCCGGGTCCATATTCTTCGGCGATCTGTATCAGCTTATAGGCTACACGCTCTGAGTAATCAACATCATTCTCCAACCATTTGCCGTATTCCCCATAAGGGATCAATTCCTTGGCTTCCTGCAAACGCCGTCCGACCTCAACGGCACTGATAAGCAAGATCTTTCTGGTTTGCGCTTTAATGGCGGCGATTTCACCGGCGATGACAGCCGGTGTTCTATCAGTTGGCATGGTCTCCATGGAGATGTTCCTTTCATAGGTTTGCTTTTATTTCTACTCTTGTTACTTTTGTTTTTCTTTTCATATTCGATTTTCTATCCTATGTCAGCTATCCTGAACCGGTGAAATTTCGTAATCCATGTTTTTTTTAAGTGCGAAATAAGTGAATATATATTCAGAGTTTTGGACAAGGATATTTCGAAAATTAAAATAGTTTTGCATTTAGCTTCGGAGGGGGATTATTCGCAATATTCTCATAGCAAAAGTAAATGGATAGCGGCAGAGTTATTTTAAGAAAAGGCGTAAAAAACGCCTTTTCTTCTTGTTTTCTGGGGTTGGTATAGTTTTTGCAATATTACCTCTGCAGGAACCTGTGATCAGCGATCCTTGCAGGTTAAGAAATAGTAGCAGGAGGGAAAAAATAGTGTATCACAACAGATCGGAATACTATGACAGCCGCAAAGACCAATTTCAATGGAAAGACGGCGAGTACACCGTAACACGGACATCCACCTGGTCCGGCCCGGGCTGCCATGACGGCTGCGGTGTTGTTTACTACACCAAGGACGATAAGCTCGTTAAAGTGGAAGGCGACCCGAATAACCCGTTCAACCAGGGCAGATTGTGCATGCGCTGTCTGGCGATGCCGGAAGCCGTCAATCATCTGGACCGTTTAAAATACCCCATGAAACGGATCGGTAAACGCGGTGAAAATAAATGGCAGCGGATATCCTGGGATGAAGCCTATGACATTATTGAAGAAAAAGTACGCGCTATTTGGCAGGATTATGGTGCGGAAAGCATTGTTGGCATGATCGGTACAGGGCGTAACTGCTGCTGGCAGACACCGTATCTGACCTATGCTGCCTTTGGCAGTCCGAACTTCTGCCTGGGCTTCTTAAGCGGAGATTCCTGCTTTATGCCTAGATCGGCGCAAATGGCCACCATGAACGGCGATTTTCTGATCGCAGACTGCTCGCAGCAATTTGAAGATCGCTATGATAATCCGGAGTGGAGAGTACCGGAAGTATTTTTAGTCTGGGGCAACAACACCATCGTTTCCAACGCCGACGGTTTCTTCGGCCACTGGATCGTCGAATGTATGGAGAAAGGCTCCAAATTGATCGTCGTTGACCCGGCCTTGACCTGGCTGGCATCCAGAGCGGAATATTGGCTGCAGCTCCGGCCTGGTACAGATGCTGCGCTAGCCCTTTCTATGCTCAATGTCATTATCCAAGAAGATCTTTATGACCATGAATTTGTAGAAAAATGGTGTTTCGGGTTCGAACAATTAGCAGAAAGAGCAGCAGAGTTCCCTGCGGAAAAGGTCGCTGAAATTACTTGGGTACCACAGAATATCATTGAGGAAGCGGCACGGATGTATGCCCAAGCCAAGCCGGCAGCTGTCCAGTGGGGTCTCGCTGTGGATCAATCCATCCTCGGGATCTCTACAGCCCAATCCATCAATGCGCTCTGGTCGATCACCGGCAATGTCGATATCCCCGGCGGCAATATCATTATCCGCAATGCGTTTGATCAGGTTGTAGCCTATAATTACGGTTTGCATGAAACCTTGTCCGAAGAAATGATAGCTAAACGCTTAGGATCTCTGGATTATCCGATGAAAGCCGCAGCGGGCTTCAGCTCGACAGCTCACGGCGATTCCGTGCTTAAAGCCATCGAGTCCGGCAAGCCGTATCCGGTCAGGATGCTTTGGTTTCAAAGCACCAATCCGATTGCCAATATGGCGGCGGAGGCTCCCAGGGTCTATGCGGCGATCAAATCAGTCGATTTTGTTGTCGTCGCCGACCTCTTCATGACACCGACAGCCGTTGCGTTTGCCGATGTGGTCCTGCCTTGCGCCATGAGTGCGGAACGCGATACGCAGCGTGTCTGGTGGACCCCGATGCGGACCATGACCAAGGTAACACAATATTACGAATGTAAGTCCGACGATACGATCGTCACCGAACTCGGCAAGCGTCTGAAACCGGAGAATTTCCCATGGGATGATGACCGTGGTTGGAGCAACCATATTTTCCAACATGAGTGCACAGGCATTGACATCACCTTTGAGGAACTCGAGAAAAAAGTCTACGCCTATCCTACGTTTGAATACAAGAAATATGAAAAGGGACTCCTGCGCTATGACGGCCAGCCCGGATTCAATACCGGTACAGGAAAGATCGAGCTATACTCCACCTACTTTGAAGCATGGGGCTATGACCCGCTTCCGTGGTATCAGGAACCACCCGAAAGTCCGTATTCCACACCGGAACTATTCAAACAATACCCGCTCGTTCTTACCACAGGGGCTCGCTCCTATGAATTCTTCCACTCCGAACACCGTCAGTTAAAAACGATGCGGGAATTCCATCCGGACCCGCTTGTTGAAATCAACAATGAGACGGCGGAAGAATTGGGTATTCAAAACGGCGACTGGGTCTGGATCGAAAATATGCGGGGCCGCTGTAAACAAAAAGCCAAAATTGTCAATTATCTTCATCCCAAGGTTGTCCGGGCTGAACACGGTTGGTGGTTCCCGGAAAAGGATGCGGCAGAACCCAGTTTATTCGGGGTGTTTGATTCCAACATCAACAACCTGACCCAGCAGGATAAAAACGGTCCTACCGGATACGGCGCGCCGTATAAGAACCAGATTTGCAAAATTTATAAAGTAACGGAAGAAAACAGTAAAGTCATGCCGACGACAGTGGTTACTCAGCAAGGAGGATTTGGTTATGTCAAATTATAATCGCTATGGATTGCTTATCGATTTAGATTTTTGCACCGGGTGTCACACCTGCGAAGTAGCCTGCAAACAAGCGTTAGATCTTCCTACAGGCCAGTTTGGAATTAAAGTTCACCAGGAGGGACCCCGTAAATTAGAAAATGGCAAGTGGGAGTACACCTTTGTCCCGTTCCCGACATCACTCTGCAATTTATGTGAGGACAGAGTCAAAGTCGGCAAACTGCCTTCCTGCGTTCACCATTGCTCGCCGGGAATCATGCACTATGGGACCATTGAGGAACTGACCGCAAAAGCAAACGCCAAACCGCATATGGTACTTTTTGCCCCCCAATGATCACACGTATTCAGTTATTTAATTTGTAAAACGGAGGTAGAATGATGTCAACTTATGATGAACTTTACCGTAAAGAATGGCAGTGGCAGGAGGGAGACCTTACGGTAACCCGGTCGATGCAGTGGTCCGGCCCAGGCTGCCACAACGGCTGCGGTCTGCTTTATTACACAAAGGATAATAAAATTGTCAAAATTGAAGGAGACCCAAACAGCCCCTACAATCAGGGCCGACTCTGCATGCGCTGTCTGAATCTCACGGAATCCTTGGAACATAAAGACCGTTTGAAATGGCCGCTGAAACGAATCGGTGAACGTGGCGAGAATAAATGGCAGCGGATCAGCTGGAACGAAGCGCTCGATATTATTGAAGCGAACGTCCGTAAAATCCAGAAGGAATACGGTCCAGAATCCATCTGCGGTATGGTTGGAACCGGAAGGAATATTTGCTGGCAAGTCCCGCTCTTAACCTACGCCGGATTCGGCAGCCCGAACTTTGGTTATTCGTTCTTAAGCGGCGATTCCTGTTTCTCCCCGCGGGCCGCTTTTATCGCGGTTACGCATGGGGACTTCTCAGTCTGCGACTGCTCACAGTTCCATGAAGATCGTTATGATAACCCGGAATACAAGGTTCCCGAAGTCATTCTGATTTGGGGCAATAACCCGATTCACAGTAACAGTGATGACTTTCTCGGACACTGGATCGTCGAACTTATGAAACGTGGAACGAGATTAATCGTCGTCGATCCGAAGCTGACTTGGCTGGCTGGCAGGGCAGAATATTGGCTCCAGCTCAGACCTGGAACAGACGCAGCTCTTGGGTTGGGAATGCTGAACGTAATTATCAATGAAAATCTCTACGACCAAGAGTTTGTGGAAAAATGGACTTATGGTTTTGAAGAACTGGCGGAAAGAGTCCGGCAATATCCGGTTGACAAAGTTGCGGAAATCACCTGGGTTCCGAAAGAACAAATTGAAGAAGCGGCCCGTTTCTTTGCCCAAGCCAAACCCGGCGCTATTCAGTGGGGGCTAAAGGTAGACCAGTCCGTGGCGGGGGTACCGGCAGCACAGGCCATCGCAACTATCGGTGCGATTTGCGGATTTATCGATATCCCCGGCAGTAATATCTATATCCGGGACGCCTATGATATCCTGTCGTCTTACGGAACAGGCTATGAAGAATTCTTATCCCCGGAAATGCGGGCGAAACGGTTGGGCGACGAGAAATATCCCCTGAAGAGAATGGGAGTTGGGCCGACAGCCCATGCGGATTCCGTGCTGGTGGCGCTGGAAACCGGCAAACCTTACCCGGTTAAAATGCTGTGGATCCAAACCAGCAACCCTATCGCCAATATGGGTGCCGACGCGCCGCGCTTGTATAAAGCAATCCGTACGACCGATTTTAATGTCGTCGTGGATCTTTATATGACGCCGACCGCAGTCGCATGTGCAGATTTAGTACTGCCCGCCGGGATGAGTCCGGAAAGAAACGGCTATAAGACCTGGTGGCATCCGCTCCGTTCCACCTCAAAAATCGTTCAGTACTACGAGTGCAAATCGGATGAACAGATCGTGCTGGAAGTCGGTAAACGTCTGGCACCGCAAAACTTCCCGTGGGAAACGGATATCGATTTAATTAACTGGATGTTCAGCCGCAGCGCCACATACAAAGAGGATTTCCAAACCTTACAGCAAAAGGTTACGGACTATCAAAAGTACGAGTATAAGAAATACGAGAAGGGACTCCTGCGCTTCGACGGTGAGACCGGTTTCAATACCCCGACCGGCAAACTGGAATTATATAGCACACTCTTTGCGGAGTGGGGCTTAGATCCGCTGCCATATTTTGAAGAGCCTCCGTATAGTCCTGTTTCTACGCCGCTGAAATCCAAAGAATATCCGTTTATCTTAACAACGGGTGCCCGGTCACTGGAATTCTTCCACTCCGAACACCGACAACTCAAAACCATGCGGGAATTCCATCCGGATCCGCTCTTTGATATCAATAGCGAAATCGCTGCTGAGATGGGAATTCAGGAAGGCGATTGGTGCTGGCTTGAAAACCATAACGGCCGCTGCCGGCAAAGAGCCCATCTCGATCCGGCCCTCAGCCGCAAAGTTATCCGTGCCGAACATGGCTGGTGGTTCCCGGAAATGGAAGGTTCTGAACCGGCCTTGTTTGGTGTGTTCGATTCCAATTCCAATAATCTGACGGAACAATGCCAAAACGGTCCGACAGGCTATGGTGCGCCATATGCCAACACGATCTGTAAGGTTTACAAAGCCACGGAAGAGAATAGCCTTGACCTTCCCAGCTTAGTCGTCACACGCAAAGGAGGATTCTAGAATGTCAAGTGATCGTTATGGGCTGTTAATTGATTATGAGTTTTGCACCGGCTGCCACGCCTGTGAGGTTGCCTGCAAAAAGGAATTGAATTTAGTAGTGGGTCAGTGGGGACTTAAAGTCTATCAGGATGGCCCGCGCAAGTTAGAGAACGGCAAATGGGAATACAACTTCTTGCCGGTTCCGACATCACTCTGCAACCTCTGTGCGGACAGAGTCAAGGAAGGCAGAAAGCCGACCTGTGTCCACCATTGCCAGGCCGGAGTTATCGAGTACGGTACGCTCCAGGAACTCAGCAAGAAGATGAATGAAAAACCAAAAACCGTTATGTATAGTAAATAAAAACCAATAACGACAATACAGGTGGAGGATGGCACTATTTGAGGCCATCCCTCACCCTCATGCCAAAAGGTATATGAAATAGAATAGAATGTAAACGTTTGTATTGTAAGAAGGAGAAACGGTCATGGGGTGTTGGGCCTGTAATCCATACTGCGGTAGGTGCAAGCCTCCAATCAAGAGACCTATCCAGTGCCCTGTTTGCCAAAAATATAATTTTCCTGAAATATCGAAAAGCGAGAAGTGTCTGAAATGCGGAACGATTTTACCCAAAAGAGAGGAAACATCGCAAACTGTTTTATGTTCGTACAGCGGACTGTTTTGCGCTAATCCTTGTTTAAAACATACTATCAAGGCGAAGGACAATATTCTTATGCCGTGTCAAAGGAATACACCACCGGAATAAATAATTTTTGAACTGTATTCTGTATCGCTATCGTGAGCCTATGACTGTGCTAAATACTTTTTGAAAAGAGGGTTTTATAATGAAAGACATGCTTAAAGGGCAAGTAGCTTTGATTACTGGCGGAGCCAGTGGAATGGGTGAAGCCACCGCAAAATTGTATGCCAGTGAAGGTGCGACTGTCATTATCGGGGATTATAACGTAGAAAATGCAAAACGTGTCGTTGAGGAGATCATGACGGCAGGCGGTAATGCCCGTTTTTATACACAGATGGATGTTTCGAAAAAAGAGACGGTAGACGCCGTGGTGAAAGCAACGATTCAGGAATTTGGCAAAATCGATATTTTAGCCGCTTATGCCGGGAGAACTTTCGATAACGAGAAAATGTCTGATGAGGAACGTTATCAGATCACGATGAATGTGAATATGACCGGCACGTACAATACCGTCTTTGCGGTTGTACCGTATATGAAAGAGCGCAAATCAGGGAAAATTATTATCTGCTCTTCCAATGGTGCATTTAACCCCACGGTACCGGCTTATGATTATCATATGGCCAAAGCCGCCTGTGAATCACTGACAGTGAATCTGGCCATGGAGGTTGCTCCATTGGGGATCCGTGTCAATTGTGTTAAACCGGGTCCGATTGTTACTCCTTTCTGGGATGAACTGATGGCAGCAGGTGACGAACGTACCCAAATGCTCAATAATATCGCCAAAACGGAGGTTCCTTTAGGGCGGACCGGTACGGCAGAGGACATTGCCGGTATCGCCTTGTTCTTTGCTTCGGAACTATCATCCTATGTAACCGGTCTCTGCTTGTATGTAGCCGGCGGTATGGGGTATGTTTATGCGCACGGACAATCTTTCACCCTGCAAGCCATGGCAGGTATTACTCCTCATAAATAGCTTTATAACGGCATATTTTAGCCGTTTTGGTATATCAAAAAAATAAGTCACTTTCTGATATATTTAAGTGCAACTGGGGCTGCCGCCAAAAAGTTGGCGGCAGCCAAGTTTTACCTAGGCGATAAGACTATTTTTCCATAGATTATGTCATTAAAACCATAAATTAGGGAGGGAGCTCGTATTTTACCTCATAATCAGAAGGTGAATGCGAACGGAAAATTATGGAGAATAAATTGAAAAAAGGCGTCCATATCGTTCAATACCCCGCAGATGTCTCGCTCTGTGCCGGCTGTGCCGTTTGTGAGGTCGTATGTGCTTTAATTCATGATGGCCAATCCGGTCCGTCCCACAACCGGATTTTTCTGAACAGGGATACGATTGGCATGATTCACCGTGTCGCTGCTTGTCAGCAGTGCGAAGATACTCCCTGCTACAATGCCTGCCGGCGAAAAGACCAAGCCATGTGTATTGATGAAAATGGAGTTATCTATATTAACCAGGAGAACTGTATCGGCTGTAAACAGTGTATTAAAGCCTGCCCGTTTGATCCGAAACGGATCAACTATAATAAAGAAACCAAGAAAGCGCTGAAATGCGATCTGTGCCGCGACCGTGCGGAAGGTCCTGCTTGCATCGAGTACTGTCAGGTACGTTGTATCGGACTTTCTGATCAGCCTGTACCGGCCCCGCCAGCATCTACAGGAGCTGAAGGGCCACATTAAAGCGATAAGAGAGGTTCCGTTGATAAAGATCGAACAACGATGAGACACCTTTATAAGGAGGATAAAGCATGGCAAAGGATACGAAAGGCAATCTTTTCGGATATGCCGGTAAGATTGCGCGCATCAACCTGACTACCTGCACCGTAACCGAAATTCCAACTTCCAACTATTTGCCGGATTATGTTGGCGGCCGCTGTATGGCAAATAAAATCTTTTACGATGAGGCAAAAGTCGGAGCGAAAGCATTTGACGCGGAAAATATTATAATTTTTATGACAGGTCCGACATCAGCAACGGGGATACCGACGGGCGGCAGAAGTGTTTTTACCAGTATCTCTCCCAATGCCTTGCCGGAGCAGTATTGCTGGAGTGGTCTGGGCGGATTTTTCGGCGCTGAGCTAAAGTTTGCCGGCTGGGATGGTTTTATCATTGAAGGCCGAGCCGAGGAGCCGACTTACCTTTACATGGAAGACGGAAAAATCGAATTCAAATCGGCACGCAATCTTTGGGGCCGAAAGGTACACGAAACGCAGTTACTATTAGAAAAAATTCATGGTCACAAAGCCCAGAGCGTTGTTATCGGACCGGCTGGTGAGAACTTGGTCCGGATAGCCAGCATCACCACATGCAATGACAATGCAGCCGCTAAAGCTGGGTTTGGCGCGGTATTTGGTTCAAAGAACCTGAAAGCGGTCACTTGCCGTGGTACCGGTTCCATTATACCCGGAAATGTTGAAAAAGTTTTGCAGCTGCAAAAAACTATGGGTTATCCGGGTTATCATTTGAAGCCCGTCGTTACGGAATATTCCTTTGGTGACGGTGCCAACAAAGCCGATATCCCGGAAGGATACGGTCAGGCTTACGTTGCCTGCTCGCATGGCTGCAACCAGCACTGTAATTCCATGTATGTTGGTGTCAAGGGCGCTTTTTCTGACGAACCGATGAACCGTGTTGAAAAATGTGTCGGGAAGTATTCAACCCACTTTGTCGATGATATGCTCTGGATTCCCGCCATGTCCATCTGGACTAAGAAAAACTTCTTCCCGTCCTGTAAGATGATGTCAGGTGAATTCCCGCCGCCGAACACGGATGATCCGGATTGGCAGTTCCTGTATGAAATGCGGCCCGGTGATACGGTAAACCATTGGGATCCGGACTGGCATAAAGGCAATGTGATGATGGACATGTGCAATCAGTACGGGATTGACAAATGGGATGTAGTGATCTGGCTGTTCCCATGGTTGGCTATGGGTAAAAAAGAGGGCGTTTTTGACGATATTGACTTCGGGATGGACATTGATTTGAATTCCACCGAGTTTATCTATCATATCCTAGACATGATGACGTTCCGTAAGGGGTACTACGGTAATCTGCTGGCTGAAGGCATGGCGCGGGCCATCCGGAAACTGGGGAAAGAAAAGTTTGGCGATACGATTTTCCATGGCCGCTATTCTAACATGGCAAATAAATACATTGATATACCTATCAGTAATGAAGCAGCCTGGGGGCACGCATTCCATTGGTCCGGCCGTGGATTCCAGGGTGCGAATGATATCGCTGTCTGGCTGCCAATCACGATCGAATTGATGACCCGCACCCGCGATGCTCAGACAATTACTCATCACAAGGATACCATCGAGTGGTTTAAAGCAGTGAAGGATAACATCTGCACCAATCCACTGACGGCGAAATCCATCGTCATGAATGAAAACAGTGCCGAGCTGAAGGATACGGTCATGTGTTGTGATTTCCAATTGCCGAATATGTACTGGACGACCATGGAGGCCGAGATGTTGGAAGCGGCAACCGGAGACCCATGGACCGAAGAAATGACCAAAGACCTGGCGGAACGCTCCATGCTGCTCTGGCGCGCAATCCTCATGCGTGAATCCGGACGGTGCCGGGAGCAGGAGGTCAATGAAGTTTTCCATATTGTTCAGATCCCGGATGCCAAAGATCAAACTGTATCTTGGGAAGATTTTAACAGCCTGGTAGACCTGTACTATGTCGAGCGCGGCTGGGACTTGAAAACGGGCTGGCCAACGCGTGAAACATGGGAAAAATACGGTCTTGGCTATGTCGCAGAGGCGATGGGGGATTTGAATAAGCTGCCGGTTTAGTTAATCCCTGTGAAAGATTTCTATTAATCTCATGATCCACTGACGTTAGGAACATACTCTAGGTTATCCGGTAATGTGTAAAAAAACGATAAGGGAGGTTACGGCGATGTTTCAACATATTTTGGTCGTCAAGATCAAGGAGGGAGCCCTTGATTCCATTATCAAAGCTGCTAATATAGCAGCTGAAGCAACGAGAAAAGAACCCGGCAATATTTTTTATAACCTGCTTCAGCCTGTCGAAGCTGCAGATACCGTGATTTTTGTAGAAGGCTGGGAGAACGAATCAGACTTTTTAGTCCATGTGAATGGCGCAGCCTGCCAAAAATTCGGTGAAACAATGGATCCGGCCGTAGCCGGTGTACCTCAGGCCTATGCCTGTCGCGTTCTTGCCTAGTAAATCATTGCTTGTACGTTATATTCAAAATCATAAGTGAAATCTACTTTGTCTTATGAGTAAAGTAGATTTCACTTGAAGATGTCAAAAATCAGAAGGTGATTGATTCAATGTCATCCAGCATAAATGCACGCGCATTCTGCAAATATCGTGGTGGCAAATGGGAGGTCTATACCGTTTGTCCGCCTGCTGAAATACTCCTGACAATCGTGGTGAACAGCAAGGAGTTGATTTCGATTGTTTGTAGTCCGGATAATATGGAGCAACTGACAATCGGATTTCTCTATAATGAGGGAGTTATCACGTCTATCGATGAGATTAAATCATTGGAGGTAGATACAGTAAACTGTGTTGCCTGCGTGATGCTGACGAAGGAACAGTTCCCGAAGCCCCATAAACTGATTCTGACACCGGGATTTGGGGGCGGCATTATTTTCAGCCAGGAAAAGATGCGGAAGGACATAGAAATGTTTCTGAATATTCATCCTGAACGGCTCTGTTTCTTGATGGAAGAGATGAAAAATAACGCGGTGCATTATAAGCGGAGCGGCGGAATCCATGCCAGTGCCGTCTGTGATGATCAGGGGATTGTGATTCAGGCCGAAGATGTCGGACGTCATAATACCATGGATAAAGTGATGGGTGAGGCACTCATGAAAAAGATCTCGCTTCAGGGAAAATTAATGCTCACCACCGGCAGAATTTCATCGGAAATGATTCTTAAAGCATCGAACATGGGCATACCCATCATGGCATCGCTTTCTTCACCGACGACAAAAGCTGTCGATCTTGCGCGAAAAACCGGAATAGGTTTAGCCGGATATGTCCAAAAAGATCAATTCATTGCCTATGCAAACGCGGATCATTTTAAAGATGGTGACTAGACTACCATCGCTAAGAGATGTCCCAGTCGTGAGTTAATAATTATTATTTTATGCAGATCCCATGTGATATGTGAATCGATTCGAATATTTCGAAAAACGAAATAGTGTTGCATACAGCCAATGAAACATCGTGATTCTCATTGGAAAATTCAAAAAACAAAAACGTCACCATCAGCCATACAGAACCTAAATAGGTTAAGAATGCGCATCTTCTCATTCTTAAGAAAGAAAATACTGTTGGCATAGTCCATGCATATTTGACTAATAGATCTGTCCGATATGTTAAGGATTTCACGTTGCAATTAAGTTTGAAGGTGAAAGGAGGGTAGTATTTTTTAAGGACCTCTGTGAGGTATGGGAAAATCGAGATATTTGTTTAAAATTACATTGGTAAGTTAATAAGGCTCTTTTCGGTACTAATGTCATATCTGAGTAAAATTTTAAAAGAGGTGTAGGGATGAAAGAAACTAACAAGAACATTCTAAAACTCGCCATTGTCTGTATTGCTATGCAAGATTCCGGCAATGGTGCCACATCGCCCGCGATCGGCACAATTATGGCCGCTATGCCGGATGTTCCTGCGTACTTGGTTCAAGCAATTGCCACCGTACCATCTCTCTTACTCGCACTCACCCCGCTTTTATATGCTAAATTGGTTGACTTAGGCGTCAGAAAACGGACTATTTTGTATTGGGGTGCTGTAACCTTTGTCATTGGCGGCGTAGGCCCGTTCTTTCTGCACAGCAGTATCTGGATTATCTTACTTTTCCGGGCGATCACCGGATTCGGCTGCGGTTTCTGCATGACCTTGTCCACGGACTTGGTAATTGACTACTTTGAAGGCGATGAACGTAATACAATGCAGGGTTTTGTTTCTGCGATCGTCGGTATCAGTGGTGTCATGTTCCAAATGTTGGGTGGATATCTTGCCGGTATCCGTTGGGATTACACCTTCTTGGCTTATTTCGTTGCTATAATCTTCCTCACGATTGCGATCATCTTCTTAAAAGAGCCTGACCGTAAGGCTAAAATTGCTGCCCAAGAGGGGATCACGGACATTAAACAACGCGCGCGGCTGACGGGACCGGCCTATTTGGTCGCTTTCGTCTTTGCGCTCTATTTCTTTTTCTGGTTTGTCATTCCCACCAATGGAGCGATGGTTTTGATCATGGACGGAATGGCAACACCGGCCCAAATCGGCGGAGTTTTCTCCCTGATCACAGCTTCTTCCTTCCTGGTCTCCGTCACCTTTGGTATTGTCTATAAGAAAATCAAGTTCAACTTTTACTGGATCTCGTATGTCCTTGGTGCAGCCGGACTGTATCTGATGTATGTGACTCATTCCTTGTCGATGTTCTCACTCGGGATCGTGTTATTCGGTCTCAGCTTGGGGGCACAAGTACCGGTCACCATCACCAAGGTCACCCAACTTGTTCCTTATTCGGCCGGCGCAGCAGCCATCGCTCTCTGTTATGCAGCGATGGGTATCGGTGGCTTCGTTCAACCGTTTATTTTTAAGTTCTTCGGGCCTTTTGCCATTGGCAGACCGACATTCCTTTTATCTGCAATCGCCTTTATCGTCTTAGGCGTAATTATGGTGGTTGTCAACAAAGTAACGCCGACGAAAAATGTGTCAACAGAGAATGTAGCCGCTAAATAATCGTAAGACAAAATTTTAAGTTATAAGGTAAGCCATAAAATAACATACAAGTACTTGAAATGCCTTTGAATTCTGATTATTAACCTAAATATTCATTGCTCTCCCTTATAGCAGCACACGCCTTTTGCATCAATTACCGTTGGGCAGGAGTAAAATGCGGGTGCTGCTATTTTTTCGATTCGCAGTCATGATGCAAACAATTAACTTAAGATTTTATTAGGGAGGAAACCTTTTGAATAATCAACATCAGATGAACGTGTCTATTCTTTCTATCTTTTTTTTAATTATGGCGCCAGCCCTGTTGATCCCGGCGATGCAGAGTATGTCGATCGCTTTTCCGGGGGTGCCGTTCAGTACAATTTTGCTATCCCAGACATTGCCCTGCCTCATATTGATACCCACCGCTATTATTGCGGGAGCATTAGCCGGGACAATAATCAAATATAAATCTTTGATCGTTGCGGGAATTGTCTTATTTATTATCGGCGGTATTTTTCCGTACTTTTTGAAAGATTTCACTTCAATCCTGTTATCAAGAGCTGTATTTGGCATTGGCATCGGAATGATCTCCCCGATGGGCAATGCGTTGGTGCTCAAGTTATATCGAGATAAAGCACAAGTTAGTTTGCTGGGGCTTGGCAATGTTTTCATGATGATTGGAGGAATCGTCATGCAACTGCTGGGCGGAATTCTATGCGCGATCGGCTGGCGTTATACCTTTCTTGTCCATCTTGTCGCCATCGTACCGCTCTTCTTTGTCTTGTTTTACTTACCGGAACCGAAGAAGGATAACCGCCGGAGCAGGGAAAAAGTCAGACTGCCGAAAGCAGTTTATGGTTATACGTTACTGTTTGGTGTCGTTGTCATGCTGGATTATACGATGGTACTGAACATATCGTCGATCATCGCCGATCGCCAATTAGGGACACCGGCTGTCGCAGGTTTTGTCTTGGCCATGATCACCTTCGGCGGGATGATGGCAGGAATGGCTTTTAGTAAGGTCTATCAATTCGTATCCCGGTTTACAATCGCACTCGGGATCCTCCTCGTTGCTGCAGGGGTCGGGATCGCGGATTTTTCCGGAAACATTATTTTGTTGACGCTGGGTGCCATACTTACCGGTATGGGTTTTACAACCATATTACCGGCGATTACGATCGAAATCGGCATAATCGCTCCGCCGGCTGTCGTTGGCATTGCCTCCGGCATCCTGACTGCATTATTAAACGGCGGTATGTTCTTTTCTCCGTTTTTTGTTAATATCGTGCAATCGGTTACCAAACAGAACAACGTCTGGTTTCCGATCTTAATCGCAGCAATTCTGCTGGCGGTGGGCGGAATCTTCTTTATCCTGTTTCAGTTAAGAAAACAGGGCACCGTAAAGGAAATACATAATTTAATGAAGGAGTAAAATGTCATGAAACTCTATGTATTGAACAATGGCTGGATTGACGGAAATGAAAACGAAATCTATGACAATTTGAATGAAACGGGTAGTGATAATGTATCGGCAAAATGGAACAGAATACCGATCTATGCTGTCTTAATCGACCATCCTGCCGGGAAGATCATCTATGACTTGGGGTGCCATCCTGATGCAATGCATGGCTATTGGTGTAAGAACCTTACCAGTAAGACCCGCTATGGTTATGATGAATCAAACCTCTTGACTCATCAGCTTGCTTTGACAGGGACGAAAGTAGAAGATATCAAAACAGTCGTCCTTTCCCATCTGCATCCGGATCATACCGGGAACCTGTACCTTTTCGAACATGCGGATATTTATGTTCCGCGTGAGGATTTTATTCATGCTCTGATGAGTGTTCACGCTTGCAAAGATCCTGCAGCTCATGGTCTCTACGTTAAAGCCTCATTGGAAGTACCGGTTAAACAGTATCATTTAATTGATCATGATATAGAACTGCTGCCGGGGATTGAGCTTGTGACATTACCAGGGCATACGCCGGGATTATTAGGATTGATCGTGCACCTGCCCAAAGAGGGGACGTTGGTTTTTCCCCAGGATGCTATTAATGATCGCCGGGTTTATGGTCCGCCCGCCCAGGAACCGGGATTGGCATATGATAAAACGGACTATAGCCATTCTGTAGAAAAAGTCCGCGATTTAGCACAAAAATATAAGGCCCGAGTGATGTTCCCTCATGATTGGGAGTTTTTCCAAACAATGAAGAAAGCACCGAATTACTATGAATAATACTCAGTCTAACCTATGTTTTCTTTCATTTCTGGAGCTATCTTAGAACTGGATACTATCCAGGTTAACAGTTTTAAGATAGCTCACATTTAATAAGGTAGAGGTTATACAGTCTTTTGTGTTTATAAGGTTTCTAAACCTACAGGTTTATTTTTAGTCATAATATTTGAAATTAGAAAACCGATAGCAAAGACGACAAATAATCCTGCTGTTATTGCAATTGGAGGCCTACCTATAGGTAAGTCTGCTACCTTAAGAATAAATGAATAAATAAAAGGTTGTACAAAATTGCCGATACCCTGACAACTTATCAGAATAGCGTTTGCAACTGCAAGTCTCGCAGGTGGCGCAATTTCGGGAAGTCTTGAGTAATATGAAGGCATCATTGAACCTAAACCAACTCCAGCAACTATAATTGCTACATATATCATTGTTATGCTTGTTGAGAAAAAGACTAAGAAAAATCCGACTGCGCATATTGAATAAGCATATGACAGAATATATCCCTTAATTTTTTTCTTGACTCTACCAAATATGAATGCCCCAAATACACTACCGGCTGTATACAAAGTAAACGCGATTCCTGCGTTGTTGGCATCACCTAAGTTTCCGCCAACTATCACAACAGCCAAGTTTGTTACCATTGCAAAATTGATTAGGTTGAAAATTAAGAAGCTAGCACATGTTATATAGACTTTTGATGACAATTTTTTACTTACACTCATAGTCTCCTGCTCATCTTTGATAGACTGTTCTTGCTTCTTTTGAGGTTCGGGCAAAAAGAAAAATGTGAAGACAATTATCCATATTGGGAAGAAGTAAGCATAGAAACAATAGTGCCAATTAAAAGTTGCTAAATAACCGCCAACAAATTGGAAAAACATACCGCCCAAACTTGCTAGAGTAACGTGATATCCCATAAGATTGTCTCTTTTTTCACCATCAAAGTAATCTGATACAAGTCCTAGAGACAAAGGTAAAGTTATACCAACACCGGCACCTAGCAAGGCACGGCAAACTAAAATTAAAGGGATACTATTTAGAAAGGCTGGGAGTACGCCACCAACAATAAATAAGCTAAGTCCGATAAACATAAGAGTTCTTTTTCTCATGTATTGGACTAATTTACTATAAAGAGGTGCAACAAAAACAGGAATAAGCGCCGGAAGAGAAGCAATATTCATAATAACAGTCGGATCAACACTAGGGAAGGCTTTCATGATATCTGCCAAAGCCGGTGAAGCAGCGCCAGAACCAATATCCTGCAAGCCTAGAGACAAAATAGCAATTGTAACAAGGGTCATATTAACAGTCTTTTTAGTCATTATTAATCCTCCCTTTTACTATATATGGATGTTATTTCCATTTCCTTCTCATTAACTACATTATTTTAATTGATTTTTTGGTGCTCTATATTTCACCACAACATTTCTCACTGTTTTATCACATCCCAAAATAATTTAGATTCTTCCTATTTGTTTAAATAAGAGATAGGTGTCTGCTACATCCCAATGCTCAGCAATTAATCCATCCTGAATACGGAAAATATCCACAACATCAAAACAGATCTTATTCCCTGATGCAGGCTGTCCTATCCAATCGCCGCCTGTATGAGTCCCAGTATTTGTATTCCAGGTCATAACAATATCGCCGTCAGCAATAATCTTTTTAGTGGTATATTTAAAGTCAGGTATAGAGTTAAATGTTTGTTCAAAGAAGGCTTTAAATCCTACCAGTCCTTGAGCGACATCAGCGTTATGCTGGATATAGTCATTATGCATTATTTCATCAAGTATACTCAGATTGTGGTCATTAAAAACGGTAGCAATAAGCGTTTCAATAATTTCTTTGTTACTTTTCAATGTTTAATTTCACCTCACTCGTAACGAATTTTCTTGTTAGGAGGGATTCTCATATTTTGTTTTATATAGCCATAGCGGCATCAAAAGCACTGCTTATAGCATTCAATAGAGAACCTTGATTACCGTTACAGTCTCCAACGATATAATACTCCGGTACAGAGGCTTTTAAATGATTGACCATCTCCATATCAACTTTATTTCCCATGGCAAGGACGACTGTGTCAAAGAACAGTTTTTCTTCTTTACCGTCCTTAGTTACGATGACACAATCTTGTGTTACGTCAATTAGTTTTGTTTCAGTTTTTAGTTCGTAATCATATTCATCTAACATATGGAATATAGCATAGGAATTGATGGGAGAAGTTCCTAAAGCTATCTGTTCTTTAGGCATTGCATCAATTAAAGTTACCTTTTTCCCTAATTGCAGAAATCTTAAAGCCGTTTCACAACCAGTCAAACCTGCACCTACAATCAAGACATTATTGCCAACTTGTGCTTTGCCGCAGTCAACATCTCCTACCCAAACAACCTTGGACACATCATTACATGTTAGATTAGGAATAAT
Source organism: Dehalobacter sp. DCM (assembly GCF_024972775.1). Lineage (NCBI taxonomy): Bacteria > Bacillati > Bacillota > Clostridia > Eubacteriales > Desulfitobacteriaceae > Dehalobacter > Dehalobacter sp. DCM. The sequence goes on from NZ_CP092282.1 coordinate 1,969,045, forward strand.
AGGGGTGCCACCAATGGCTAAAATTAATGCATCTGCAGCTTCTTTGGCAATTACTTCTGACGTTGCTTCAGTTGAAAGCTTAATTGTAATGTTCTTATTGCGGCTGGTCATACGTATGGACCAATCAAGATAATTCTTTAAATCCGCTTTAAATGGAGCTATTGTGGCGCCTCGCAAAACTCCCCCCAAATGGGAATCCTTTTCAAACAATACAACCTCGTGGCCACGTTCTGCGGCTATTCTTGCAGCTTCTAATCCGCCAGGACCCCCACCAACAATAACTACTTTTTTCTTTGTTTTTATACTTGGGTAGAACATATAATCCAATTCACGCCCAAATACTGGATTAACTGCACACCTTGGTGGTTTCAATCCAAAATGGCTTCTGCTAATACAGCTATTACAGCGCACACATGGTCGTATCTCATCCTCTTGGTTTCTCTCTGCTTTATTGACGCTTTCCGGATCCGCAATAAGCTGGCGGCATAAAGCAATTAAATCTACTTTACCTGCAGCAATTGCTTCTTCGGCCTGTTCCAAAGTGATAGCACCTACAGTACTTACCGGAATATTTAAAGCATGTTTGAATTTAGCAGCATATTGGATATTAAGACCGTGCGGCATATAGATAGTTGGAAAAATGAAGGGTGTTAATTTATTAATTGCTAGAGCACCCCTGGAAACATGTAATATGTCAATTCTATCCTGGATTACTTTTGCAAACTCAATAACCTCTTCAATCTCTGGTGAACCTGGGACCATATCAATAGCGCTTATACGGTACTCTATTGCTAACTTATCTCCAACTTCAGCACGGATGGCGTCAAGAAGTTCCACTGCAAAACGGCATCTATTCTCAAATGATTGAGGACCGTATTGATCAGTTCGCTTGTTAAAAACTTTAGAAAATAGTAGAGAAGGTAATTGGCAATGTCCACCATGGATCAAAATCATATCTCCACCAGCTTGCAGAACATGGCGTGCGCCTTTTGCATAGTCCCTGACAAACCCTTGAATTTCTTCTGTTGTCAAAACATTGCAATCAATTTCCATCGGAATTCCTACGGAACTTTCTACTTCATGAGTCCCAAAATATGGAGCGATAGGCACTAATTCAATACACGCTTTCGAACCATAGCGTTTTACAGCTTCACACCATTCTGACAGATAGGTTACGATAGAATCATCACTCATCCCAATGATGTGGTGAGCTACCGATGGCAATACCTCATTAATAAAACCACTGCCCAAAGTGACAGTTGCTGCACCGCCTTTACCAACAGGCTTTGAAAATTCTATTCCCTCTCTTGTAATGTGATTATCATAGGAAGCTAAAAAGTTATAAATTGGGGCATTGGTTATACGATTTTTGAGGGTTAATTTGCCGACCTTAATAGCTTCAAATAAATGTGGGTATTTACTGGACATAATTTTCCTCCCTAATAAAGAATGGAATACGAAGTAACAATTTGGGCCCATCGTAACTTCTAACTCATTATAGTTTCAAGTTGATCAATTTCTGAAACAGTAAAAATGTGTAGAGTTGTGACAAAGTATTGTGACTATTTCGAAATCATCTGATATAAAGATGCTATAATAAAAAAATAAGTATATATAGTTCGTTTAAGATCTTTAAAGATAACCATACTATTTTAATTACAAAGCTTGGGCTTTTAGGAAGGTACCAATTATAGTTACTTAGATTTAAATCATTAGTAATAATAAAGAGGTAGAGTAGATGGAGATCAAAGAATTAGAATACTTTATTGCGGTATGCAAATACAAAAGTATTTCCAAAGCCGCTAACAAACTCTATATTTCGCAGCAGGGATTAAGTAGAATTATTAATAAGTTAGAAGAAGAGCTCCAGGTATTGCTATTCTACCGGACTTCTGCTAGCTTGCAACTTACTGAGTATGGTGAATTTTTGTTAAAAAGGGCTCAGGATTTTTTACTGCATCACGATAATATAAAGAAAGATATAAAGATATTTAAAGAAAGAAAAGAAGGAGAACTAAAGATAGGATTTTCCTATGGTGTTTTAAACATGATCCCTCAACACCTTATAGAAAATTTTGTACAAAAGTATCCTAATGTTCTTCTGAAAATTAATGAATATCCTGATAAAGTTTGCGAAGAGGAAGTATATAATGAAAAAATAGATATAGGCTTTTGTGTTTCCCCTATCGATTTAAACAAATTCAATGTTCATGCTTCTCACAAAGAACAAACCGCATTTATGATCAGTGAAAAAAATCCACTATCCGAGAAAACGCACTTGAGTTTTGGAGAAATTAGAAATGAAAGATTTATAGCTTTTGGCAAAGATACTAAAGGTCACGATACTTTTATTCAGAAATGCCGAAAAGCTGGTTTTGAACCTAATATTCATCTTTCGATAATAGAAATGGACCTAATTAATAAATTATGCAGGAATAATGTTGGGATCGGATTTTATGTTGGTCCAATCCCATACAATATCCCTGGTATAAAAATTGTAAAAGCTTTTGACGAGGATTGGTCTTGGGAAATTTGCCTTGTTACAAAACAGAATACATATACTAATGATATTGTTCGTTGTTATATTGATTGCTTTTCAAAATGGTAGAGTTGTGCTTCAAAAGCCACAAAATGCAGAAAACACTCCAACATACGGATGTAATATGATCCTAATAACTTAAAGAACCTAAATGACAATCCGTACAAAATCGCCAAGTGGCACTAACCCAGAAAACCGGAATCAAGAGAAAAATTTGTCATAATGGCGGGAGTTTACAACTTATTTTATACTTAATGTGTATACGGAATGATTATTTTGGGGGAGTCGTCGTGAACTTTCATAATCTGAAAATATTTATTGATGTTGCTGAATTAGGGAGTTTCACTAAAGCTGCCCAGAAAAACTATGTGTCCCAGACGGCTGTAAGCCTGCAAATTGCGTCAATGGAAAAGGAACTTGGTTTTCCGTTATTTATCAGAGAAAAGAATGAAATCAGCCTGACCCAAGCAGGGAAGGCATTTTATGATGACTGCAGCCATATTGTTTTCCATTATAATCATGCCATCCGACATGCCACTGAAGTAGCCAAAGGGAAGATGAAGATTATTCGCGTAGGGGTAACCGGACCGGGAGACAGTGTATTTCTTCCAGAGATTGCAGCAGAATTCAATCAGCAATATCCTGGGGTTCAAATTAAACTGGATAAGGATACTTTTTACGGTATAAAAAATAAATTAAAACGCAATCTGGTAGATGTTTCGTTTAACTTTGCCTATGATTTGTTGAGTGAAACCGAAATTATGGTTGAGAAGCTGATTGAATCAGAGGTCGTTTTGCTGGTATCCCGTTACCATCGCTTCGCTCAGTTAGATTGTATCAATCCCATCGAGGTCGCCCATGAGAAAATTATCATGGTTTCGAAGGATTACGGGCCGGCTAACTTCGAACATATGATGCAGGCGCGAAGAATGGATGGTTATGAACCGATTCTGGAGCTTGTAGAATCAGCGGAAACACTGCTGATGTATGTTGAGATGAACCAAGGTGTCGCTTTTGTTCCCGAATTACTGTTTCAATACAATCCCAGGCATTGCAAAACGGTTAGACTCAAAGGCAGCCGAGATACCAATGAGTATGTTATCTCGTGGATGCGGAGCAATAAAAACGATCTGATTCCGTTGTTTATTGAGAAGGCGAAAACATACTTCCAACAACTCGGACAATCCGCCGATAGGAAAGAACCATGCTGACGGAAATTAACCCAGGAATAGATTAACCTCATAAGGAAAACCTTATGAGGTTATTTTAATTTGTATGTTATTCAAAATATGAAATAAATTTTATAATGATAATAGCTTATAGCGTATCCCCCGATGAAGAAAGGAAGATAATAAATGACTAAGTGTAAATATTCACATCTTTTTACACCCATTACATTGGGTAATACCTTGTTTCGTAACCGTATTTTTGCATCCCCGACAGGATATCAGAATTTAAACGGTGACGGTTATCTGGGTGACGGAGCCGGTGCCGCCGCTTATTACGAACGAAAAGCCATGGGTGGCGCAGCCAGCGTAGCCACCTTTGAAGGCATTGTTGACGGGGAGTTTGGTAAAGGCGGTGCCGGACATATTTGTTTGGATACCCCCAATATCAATCGCAATCTTTCAACGATTGCCCACGGCATTAAAAACTACGGCGCAGTGGCTTCTTTGGAACTGGCTCATACCGGGATGTTTGCCAACCGCGATTTATCCTTCTTTGGTGCTGCTTCCCAAGGAATTGCTTATGGTCCTGTCGAATGTGAATTAGCTGGCCGGATTATCCGGCCGATGGACGAGGAAATCATTGAGCGCACGATCCGGAAATATGCGGAAGGGGCAGCCCTCGCCAAAATGTGCGGCTTCGGCATGGTGACGGTGCATGCCGGTCACGGCTGGCTCCTGCATCAATTCCTGTCACCAAAGACTAATACCCGGACGGATAAATGGGGCGGAGCCGATATTGAAAACCGGGCCCGATTGGCAGTATCCGTCTGTGACGCGATTCGCAAAGCGGTTGGCCCTGGGTTCCCGATCGAGATCCGGATCAGCGGATCCGAGTGTTACGATGGCGGATATGGTCTCGACGAAGGGATCGCCATCGCTAAACAGCTGGAAGACCATGTGGACCTGATTCATGTCTCCGCAGGCAATCATGAAATCGAAGAAGTCTTTGCTGTGACCCATCCGAGCATGTTCTTGGAAGATGGCGTCAATGTCAAATATGCAGCTGAGATCAAAAAGCATGTAAAAAAACCGGTGGCTGCCATAGGCGCCTTAAACAACCCGGAACTAATGGAAGAAATCATCGCTTCCGGGCAGGCCGATGTGGTGGAGGCTGCCCGTCAGCTTTTAGCAGATCCGGACTTCCCGAACAAAGTGCGCTCCGGCAATGAAGATAAAGCAAAAAAATGCATGCGTTGTCTGTCCTGTTTCTCCAGCGAGCTGACCTATGGCGAACCATACTGTGCCATTAACCCGGAAACAGGCCGGGAGCATGAGCTGAAATATGCCATCCCCACCGCCATCAAGAAAAAAGTCCTGGTCGTCGGCGGCGGCGTCGGCGGCATGCAAGCTGCTTTGACCTGCTCGGCCCGCGGCCATGAGGTCATCCTCTGCGAAAAGAGCAGTCGTCTCGGCGGTGTTCTGCGCTGCGAGGAAGAAGTCACCTTTAAACAACCTTTAGACTATTACCTGAACCAACAGGCCAAAGCCGTTGTTGATTCTAATATCGACCTGCGTCTGAATACCGAAGTAACCTCGGATTATGCCCAAGCCCTGAATGCGGATGTGATCATCGCAGCCGTCGGTGCTCAACCGGTAAAACCGAGAATCCCCGGCATCGACGGGGCTAATGTCCTGTCGGCACAGGATGCATATACTGCCATTGATAAAATCGGTCAGCAGGTCGTCATTCTCGGAGCCGGTCTGGTCGGGATTGAATTAGGGCTGCACCTGATCAGCAAGGGCAAAAAAGTCCACATCGTCGAGATGCTGGATCATATCAGCGACGGTGGTAACTTCCTCCATATCTTGGGCTTAAAGGTTGAAATGGCGAAACGCGGTCTGGAGGTATCCTTTAAAACCAAGGCCAAAGAAATCAAGGCTGACGGCGTCGTTTGTGAAACAGCGGACGGCGAAAAAGTCTTTGCAGCCGATACGGTCATTTATGCTGTCGGTCAAAAACCGCTCAGGGAAGAAGCGATCGCCTTGAACTCCTGCGCTCCGGAGTTCTATCAGATCGGAGACTGTGTCGCACCCCGCAATATAACCAGCGCGACTGCGGAAGGATTTATGATTGCCAGAAACATTGGCCGTTTCTAATGATTATCTTTAAGTGATATTTTTAAGGTTAAAAGAGTAAGATAAACTGAGCCTTGAGATCGGATAGTATGATCTCAAGGCTCTTTATTTATCGCTATATTGACAGTGTTTATGTTTGAGACTCACTTAGAATGTCTTTTTCTAAGGGGCACGTCAATCTGATACTCTCTGATCTTGCGGTAGAGGGTTGCTTTGCAGAAACCCAAGTCTTTAGCAGCCTGGCCAACATTATCACGAGCTTGAACTAAGGCTTTGATAATAGCTGCCTTTTCAATTTCCCGGATCGAAAACGGATGCTGTGCAGTAGTCTCAACTGCGGTTAAGGAAGCCAGCTGCATTAAGGATGACTCTGAGGGTTCAAACTTACTTAACATGCTCGGAAAATCTTCGGGTAATAAGCTGCAACGGATTTCTCTTGGCAAGTTTTCAATTTGGATTGTGTTGTCCCGGCACAAGTTCATAGCGTAAAAAATAGCGTTTTCCAACTGACGGACATTACCTGGCCAGTTGTATTGCAGAAAAGCGAATTCAACTTCCTGGCTTAAACGCGGCATAGTACACTGTAGTTTTTGTGTATAGAGCGATAAAAAGTAATTGGTTAAGATCAGAATATCTGCTTTGCGTTCGCGCAAAGGCGGTATGAAGGCAGTAAAAACAGCCAGCCGATAATACAAGTCTTCACGGAAGAGTTTGTTTTTGACCAGTTCAAACAGATCTTTGTTGGTTGCTGCAATCAGGCTGAAATCGATAGGAATATTTCGGCTGCCGCCGAGCCGCATAATCTTTTTCTCTTCTAAAACACGCAACAGAATGGGCTGGACCTCAAGCGGCATATCTCCGATTTCATCGAGAAACAAGGTGCCGCCCTGAGCCAATTCGATTTTCCCAGGCTTGCCTTTCCGTTCGGCGCCGGTAAATGCCCCGCCTTCATACCCGAAGAGTTCACTTTCCATCAAATTTCTCGGTATTGCTGCACAGTTCAAGGCTATAAAGGGACCGTTGGACCGTTTTTCATTATGGATAGCCTGAGCAAATAATTCTTTACCGGTTCCACTTTCACCCTGAATCAGAATATTGGAGTCCACCTGCGCAAATTTGCGGGTGGGCTCAATGATATTACCCATTTGTGGTGAACTGCTGATAATTTGCTCAAATGTGTAACCATTTTTCACCGGGAATGTTTTTTCCAGGACCGATGTTTCTTTTTGTTTGGATGCAACAGTTATTTTTTTTAGATTGAGGACACAGCCAATCGTTTTATTCAGATTGTTTTTCACCGGCTGAATGGAGTATAAGCGTAATTTTTCCTGACCGGTCTTGATTTCAATATCAGCATCAATCGTTGGCAGGCCTGTAGACATGACGGATTGGATAACAGGCTGAAAGCCAATCAGCTCATCGATTCTGTACCCGGTCAGCGTTGAATCACTGAAGATATTCTGGGCGATCTTGTTGGCACGGGTAATTAACCCGTTTTTGTCTACTGTCATAATGGCTTCTTTATAGGCCTCCAGGGTCGCATAAAACCATTCGTCATTACGGGACAGCTTCAGTTCATTCTGGATCGTCCAAGCCATACTGACCGTAAAACCCAGCGTATGGGGGTTATGGTCCTTATATTTCAGACTGGCAATCGTTAAGGTAGCTGCAATATTATTGCTGGAATCGTAGATTGGCGCAGAAGAACACGTGATCGTATCAAAGGCTTCGCAGTAGTGTTCAGGACCACAAATCTGGATCGGCGTTTCATGGAGGAGACAGAGGGAATGAGAACACGTTCCTACATACTCTTCTTTCCAGATAGCGCCCGGAACCATCGTGTTCCGTTCACAAACATTGTAACCGTTAGCTTCCATAATCCTGAGAATGACGCCTTGCTCATCCGACAAAATGATACTGCAGTCATCGGCATACAACATATTGATCAACTGACGGCAATATGAATCCGCAATACGGATTAACGAATCCTTTTCCTGCAATAGTTCCTGAAAAGTGTCTGGCGCTAATATGGGAGCCTCATTTATTTTAAACAAATCTAAGCCATAACTTTTCGAACGTATCCAGGAATCAACGATCTCGCTTCTAACGATGTCTACGTTATAGGGAGCATGATTATTTTGCAGAATATCATATTTTTCCTTGCGGATTTTTTCAATCAAACTAATTTTAACCTCATCGTTTTGGTAAGGATTATTTCCAAAATTACGATTGCGATAGATCGGGCTAAGCATTTGTTCCAAGGGTTGAGTCATTGGATGGCCCCCTATAGATGAAATAATACCTTATAATCAGTAAATTCCCGCTGCCGAGTTACAATGAGTCTTTATTTTCATTATTAAACTTATTTTTTAAAAAGTAAACTATTACTTTCTGAAAATTAAACAAATTATTCTGAGCACAGATTATTCAGTTCCAAGCATAGTCAAAACATTGATTGTTCCTGGGTTCTGCCAGGCTTACGCTGATATTGCTAACCGGCAATCAATGGCATAAATTATGCACAGGATTTTAGCAGGATAAAAACAACAATAAAAAGGCAGGAGGTACAGGAGAATGTCAACCAAAGGAAATTCGGTAAACATTGATGTCAATCCGGATGTTTACAAACACGACTGGCAGTGGAAGGAAGGGGAATATACCGTTACCCGGTCCACGCAGTGGACCGGTCCGGGCTGCCATAACGGCTGCGGTCTTTTATACTATACCAAGGACGATAAATTGGTAAAGGTCGAAGGAGACCCCTATGCGCCTTTTAACCAAGGACGATTATGCATGCGGTGTATTAACCTCCCTGAAGCTGTCAACCATGCCGATCGGTTAAAATGGCCGCTGAAAAGAATCGGTGAACGCGGTGAAAATAAATGGCAGCGTATTTCCTGGGATGAAGCCTATGACCTTATTGTAGAGAAAGTAAAACGGATCCAGAAGGATTTTGGCCCGGAAACCATCGTCGGGATGGAAGGTACCGGCCGCAATATATGCTGGCAAGTGCCGTTACTCACCTATGCGGGATTTGGCAGCCCCAACTTTGCTATGGGTTTTTTAAGCGGTGACTCTTGCATGGTGCCGCGGACGTCAATTAGTTTTTGCGTTTTGGGAGATTTGTCCGTCGTCGATTGCTCCCAGTTCCGGGATGTGCGTTATGACGATCCCGAATGGGTCGTTCCCGAAACGATTTTAGTCTGGGGCAATAATACCATCGTTAGCAACCCCGACGGCTTTTTTGGTCACTGGATTGTGGACTGTATGCAGCGCGGCAGTAAGCTGATCGTGATTGACCCGCAGCTGACATGGCTGGCTTCCCGTGCCGAAATCTGGCTACAGGTCCGTCCCGGTACCGATACCGCTATTGCCATGGCCATGATGAATGTCATTATTGAAGAAGGCCTCTATGATCAAGACTATGTTGAAAAATGGTGCTATGGTTTTGAACAGCTAGCTGAACGCGTTAAAACAATGACGCCGGCCAAAGCAGCTGAAATAAGCTGGGTAACCAAAGAATTGATCATTGAAGCAGCGAGGATGTTCGCTCAATCCAAGCCGGGTGCCCTGCAGTGGGGGTTGGCTACAGATATGTCTGTTAACGGAATCCCACAGGCCCATGCCTTAATGTGCTTGAATGCTATCTGCGGCAACTACGAAACGACCGGTGGCAATGTCATGGCCAGAGAACCTTGGTATATGAATCTGGCTTATCAAGTTGGTTATTTTGATTTCCTCACTGAAGAGATGCGGGAGAAAAGAATCGGCGACGACGTTTCACCGATGCACCAATTCGGTACCTTTAGTTCCACCGCTCAGGGTGATGCGATCTTAAAAGCCATTGAATCCGGCAAACCTTATCCGATTAAAATGCTCTGGTTCCAGACAACCAATCCGATTGCCAATATGGGCGCAGAAGCACCGCGAGTTTATGATGCCATTAAATCAGTCGACTTCGTCGTTGTTGTCGACTTGTTTATGACACCAACAGCCGTAGCTGCAGCGGATTTAGTCCTTCCAGCAGCTATGAGCTGCGAACGCAATGGTTTACGGACTTGGTGGTCTCCTTTGCGCAGCAGTGTTCAATTAACCCAGTATGAGGAATGCAAGTCGGATGAGACGATCGTGCTCGAACTATGCAATCGTCTGAATCCGGAAAACTGCAATTGGATGGATGATATCGATCTTTTGAACTGGCGGCTGGAGGAAGGTCAAGCACCCGTAAAAGACTTTACAGAACTTGTCCAAAAGGTACACGTCTGGCCGGATCATCATTACCGGCGCCATGAAAAGGGACTTTTGCGCCCGGATGGCGAGCCTGGTTTCAATACGCCAACAGGCAAGATCGAACTGTACTGTACAACGTTGGAAAGCTTTGGCAACGATCCGCTTCCGTATTATGAAGAACCGCCGGAAAGCCCAATAACGACACCGGAATTGTTTAAACAATATCCACTGGTTTTAACTACCGGACACCGTTCTTTTGAATTCTTCCATTCCGAGCATCGTCAACAAAAAACAATGCGTGAATTCCATCCCTATCCGCTCGTCGATATCCATCCCGAAACAGCTGAAAGATATGGCATATCTGAGGGCGATTGGGTCTGGATCGAAAACATGCGCGGTCGTTGCAGGCAGAAAGCCAGACTTACTGCTACGATGGATCATCGGGTCATCAACGCTGAACATGGCTGGTGGTTCCCGGAAGAAGAGGGTGCTGAGCCAAGTTTGTTTGGGGTATTCAATTCCAATATCAACAACCTCACAACCCAGTGTGTGACCGGTCCGACCGGTTATGGTGCACCCTACAAAAACCAGATCTGCAGGATCTATAAAGCAACGGAAGAAAACAGCAAAGTTATGCCTGGAGAACAAGTGACCAGAATGGGAGGGTTCAAATATGTCCGCAAATAAGATAGGCTTTGGATTACTCATTAATTATGAATTCTGTACCGGCTGTCATGTCTGTGAGATTGCTTGCAAGAAAGAATTGGATCTTCCGGTCGGACAGTGGGGGATCAAAGTTCTTCAGGACGGACCGCGCAAAATGGCAAATGGCAAATGGGAATATAACTTTCTGCCCATGCCGACATCGTTATGCGATCTTTGTGCGGAAAGAATCAAGATGGGCAAGAAACCAACCTGTGTCCATCACTGTCAAGCAGGGATCATGACATACGGGCCTTTGGAAGAGCTGGTCCAAAAGATGACTGAAAATCCAAAAACCGTACTGTTTGCACCCCGATAATTTAAGATTAAAAATAAAGGAGGTGTGATTAGGGATGGCAAAACCATTTCCGATCCCGGTTGTCAATGCAGCATGGGAACGGGCTCAAGGTCATTGCGAATGTGAACATGAAGGCCATGGCCACGCAGGACGCTGCAATATTAAACTGGTTAAACCTATGCGCGGGGGACGAAATACAGGTGCTTGGGAAGCCCATCATATTGATCCAGAGGGCGACCCTGTCCTGGAAAATCTACAGATCATGTGCATGGAGTGCCATAAGGCATCTAAGTAAAATAATAGAGTCCGGTCAATCCGGACTCCTTTTTTGTGTAGATAATATTAATATCTTCTTTGGTGTTTTATAGTGATGACAGGAATTGCTCCAGCTCCTCGACATTAGATACGGAGAAGGCACCCGTGCAATTTTGCTGGTATTGCGTCATGAGGCAGTCGCCTTGGTCCCATTGATCTTTTCTTAATGGATTCAGCCAATACAATGCGGCTGCACTTTCTTTGATTGCGGCAAGGACTTCGTTGCCATCGAGCTTATTCCGGTTATTCTTGGCGTCACCCAGGATCAGAACAGTCGTTTTTTGGGGAAGGAAGGGGAGGTGTTGATCAGCAAATTGTTGTAAAACACTGCCGTAATGCGAGTATCCGGTTACGTTGTAACCTCTGATTTTTCCCAGATTCCGCAACGAACTGGCCCAATCATGCTCCTGAAATAAGTCTGTTGCTTCGACAAGCCGATCGACAAACAGAAAGGAGCGTATATTGGCATAGCGTTGCTGAGTGGCAAATACAAACAGGAGCATAAAGTAGATAAATTTACTGACCGAATTAGACATATCACAAAGGAGCCAAAGATCCGGCTTAGCTGGTTTTCGCTGCATCCGTATCAAGTCAATCGGGATGCCGCCGGTCTTCAATGCGTGTTTCAGGCTGCGGTTCAAATTAACAGGCCCTCGGGGACCGACCTTACGCCGTCGGCCTTTACGGGTGGCGAGTTTGCGCCCGATTTTTTGGATCTCCTGAGAGATCAGGGAAAAATGAGCATCATCGCTGTCTAAAAACGCAATCGTTCGGGGATTGCGTTTTTGCATTTCCTGCAAGAGATGCTCTTCACTCATATTACGGGCAAGCTGCCGTTCGATCTCATCTTTGATTAGGTTGTTCCATTCCTCCAGAACGCGTTTTGCTGCCTGATATTCCTCTTCTGTAAGCTCTTGGCGGTGGTATAGCTGGTCGATATAGTCTGCAGCCTGGGTAAATCCACTCTGCTCTTGAAATAGGGCCAGTGCGTTTTCCCGGTCTTCCTGGTTGACTTCGAGTTTGAGATCCATTCCGTTAATGACGGCATAGATCAGATCGATCTCATGTTTAAGAACAGCTTGGACCAAAAGTTGCAGAGGAACTTGTTTACCGCTGCTTCCGCCATGGCCTTCCTCACCCGGGATGTGGCCGGCTCTGCCTCGCTCAAATAGACCAAAACGGTCGCCGGCGATTTCCAAATCAGGCCCCAGGTAAAGCTCAATCAGCCATAAAACATAATCGGCACCCCAAGGCTCTTTGACTAATGTGGTATTGAGGAGATTGTAAAACTCATATTTAGTCAGATTTTCTGGTCCTATCAGTCGGATTAGACGAATGCAGTCGGCTATCTCCCGAGAATTGACATCAATTCCAGATTTTCTGAGCAGCCTGGCAATATTAAGAATGAAGTATTCCATTAAACCAATCCTTTTGGTTCACTTTTTCTAAAACTAGTTTGCAGTCATCCTGATATTTGAAAAGTACCGTGATGGTTGACGCAACCGTTTCCTGTAACAGTTCTTCGACGCCCAACTGTTCAAGAATATTGACCCAGTCGATGACTTCGCTAATGCTCGGGTGTTTTTTTAGCTTTTCCAACCGTAATTTGCGGACTAAGGTGACCGCTTGTTTTCCGAGCTTCTCCTGCAATTGAGGAAAGTTGATCTTTAAAATTTCCAGCTCTCTTTGTTCATTGGGATAATCCAAGTGCAGGTAGAGACAGCGCCGCCGGAGCGCTTGGCTGATATTCCGGGTGCTGTTGCTGGTCAGCAGGACGGAGGGGATGCTGACTGCCGGGATTGTCCCTATTTCCGGTATTGAGATCTGCCAGTCCGAAAGGATCTCCAACAGAAAACTTTCAAATTCTTCATCGCTTTTATCAATTTCATCGATGAGCAATACCGCCGGCTTCTCGTTGGTGATAGCCTTTAGCAGCGGTCTTCTAAGAAGAAATTCATCGGTATAGATCGTCTCACTTGTATCCGACCATTCCTTTGTTCCCGGCTCCTTTGTCTGGATAAAAAGGAGCTGTTTTTGATAATCCCATTCGTATAACGCTTTACTCTCATCAATGCCTTCATAGCACTGGAGACGGATTAATTCTCTGCCTAGAAACTGGCTCCAGGCCTTCGCTAGTTCTGTTTTGCCTGCCCCTGCCGGGCCCTCAATCAATAGCGGTTTGTTCAGAAGCAGAGAGTATTGCAAGACCATCGCTGTATTATCGTCAGCAATATAGCCTTCTTGTTTTAAACCCAACGTGATCTTTTCCAAATCCATGGCATGAGTTCCTTTCTGTCATTGGTCGTATATTCGACAAATATTAGGATTAATATAATCATATATACAGGTTAATACAATTATTATTAATTATTGATGATTTAGGTTCACATGGCAAGTAATTTTTATTTACCTTACTGTAAGGAACTTCTCTGTCATAGAAAATTCTTTCGACGGTTTCTATGTTTAATGAAATTCGCAACGTATAAACTTGTGCAGCTGGCTCAAATCGATTAATATATACATACAATATGTAAATGCAAATCGATGGAGGTTACACGATGAATCAGCTATTTCAAGTGATTAAACCCGAGGAATTGAATGAGAATGTGTTTAAACTTATTGGCAAAGACTGGATGTTGATCACTGCTGGGAATAAAGAGAAATTCAATACAATGACCGCAAGCTGGGGCGGATTGGGTATTCTCTGGAATAAAAAAGTCTGTTTCTGCTTTATTCGGCCGAATCGGTATACCTATGAATTTATGGAGAATGAAAATACATTTACATTATCATTCCTTGAAGAAAAATATAGGGAAGTATTGCGTTTCTGTGGCTCAAACTCCGGGCGTGACGTTGATAAAATAGCCACCACAGGCATTACGCCAATAGAAAGCATCCATGGTTCTGTCTATTTTGAAGAAGCCAAGTTAGTTATGGAATGCCGAAAAATATATACTCAGGATCTTTCGCCGGAGAGTTTTGTTGAGCCGGAATTGGAAAAAAATTATAACGGACAAGACTATCACAGACTTTATATCGGTGAAATCATTGACTGCTATCTGAAAGAAAACGAATAACGGCATATGAAACAAAGAAGCGGACTGTGCAGCCGCTTCTTTGTTTTATGTTATATTAGTGATCTATAAGCGACCACATGTCCTCGGGCAGGGGTGCGATTATTTTTACTTCGCGGCTGGTCATAGGATGCCGAAATGCGTAACTATGGCAATGCAGCGCTTGCCGCTGAATATACTCCAGGCTGCCGCCATAAAGGTCGTCACCCAGAAGGGGGTGACCGGACGCTTGGGCATGGACACGGATTTGGTGCGTCCTGCCGGTGACCAAAGTGAATTGCATCAGGGTATAGTCTTTGTAGCTTTCGATTATTCTGTATAAAGTTAGGGCCGGCTGACCATCCGGAGCGGCTATACGCTGAATCTTGCTGCCTGCTTTCAAACGGATCGGTGTGGACCATGTACCTTCGTCCAGGGGAATTTTACCCTGGACAAGGCCAAGGTAGATTTTTTCGACTTCATTTTTTGCCGAAAGGGAAGCCAGCTGCTGGTGTGCATAACGTGATTTAGCGATGAGTACAATTCCAGAGGTATTACGGTCAATGCGTGAGATCGGACGAAATGGACGTGATTCACCCTTATTCTCCCAATAACCGAGGACTGCGTTAGCCAACGTACCGCTTTGGTAACGTGCATTGGGATGGACGACCTGTCCCGGCGGCTTATTGACAGCTAAAAATAAATCATCCTCGTAAAGGATATCTATAGGCAGAGGCTCACCCGGCACGGTGGCGGATGCGTCATCCTGGATATTGACTGAAAGTGTTTGTCCTGCATGTCCACGGGAAGTTAAATAGGTAAATTGACCATCAACCCAAACATTTTCTCCAATTTTCAGTTTTTGCAGGATCTTGCGTGAAAAATGAAAACGCCGAAGCAAAATGTCCTGAAATTTTCGTCCATCGTCCTCACTGGTTAAGGTATAGATAAAAAGCCGTATGTCAGTCATAAAAAACACCCTGTCTCTCAACATTATAAGCTGTTGAGTTACTTATAGAGGCAATGCGTTCTTCCATGTCATTTGCAAAGAATAAGCACGAAAGAATAGACATATATTATAATTTAACACATATATGAGATGCAAATATCAAAAAAAGCAAAATTATATTATAATTAATATGGAAAAAGACCATGATTTTGGCATGCAATTTCAGCATAATTTTGGATGAAATGAGGTTAAATTTCAGATGAATGATCAACGGATAGACCAATTAGCCCATAACTTGATTACGTATTCGGTGGAGCTTAAAGAAGGGGAGAAACTATTGATCGAAGTAGCCGGTCTGGAGATTCCCCTGGCCAAAGCGCTGATTAAAGAAACGTATAAGGCTGGCGGACAGCCGTACCTTCACATATCGAATAGTATACTGCAGCGGGAGATATTAAAAGGACTTACTGAGGAACAAGCCAATGATATGGCGAAATGGGAAGTTGCCCGAATGAAAGAAATGCACGCCTATATCGGGATTCGATCAGGTGAAAATGTCAACGAGCTTGCCGATGTACCGAGCGAAAAAATGAGAATCTATATGAAGAACTATTCGCATCCACTCCATTCCGAGCAGCGTGTAAAACATACAAAGTGGTGCGTCCTGCGTTACCCCAATCCGTCAATGGCCCAACTGGCAGAGACCAGTACCGAAAGTTTTGAGGATTATTATTTCAATGTCTGTAACCTGGATTATTCAAAAATGTCTGCGGCTATGGACCCTTTGAAAGAACTTATGGAGAAAACTGATCACGTTCGGATCACCGGCCCGGGAACGGATATTTCATTTTCAATCAAAGGATTGCCAGCAATTAAATGTGACGGCAAGCTCAATATACCTGACGGGGAACTTTTCACTGCACCAGTCAAAAATACGGTCAATGGCATCCTTTCCTATAATACGCCTGCGGTTTACCAAGGCTTTACTTATGAATCAATCGTCCTGGAATTTAAGGATGGGAAGATAGTAAAAGCAACGGCTAACGATACGGAGAGGATCAACAAAGTATTCGATACGGATGAAGGCGCCCGATATATCGGTGAGTTTTCCTTTGGCTTTAATCCGTATATCCAAAAACCGATGAAAGATACGCTGTTTGATGAGAAAATTGATGGCAGCTTTCATTTTACGCCGGGATCGGCATACGACGAGTGCAACAATGGCAACCAGTCAGCTGTGCACTGGGATCTTGTGTGTATCCAGCGGCCCGAATACGGCGGCGGTGAAATTTATTTTGACGGACAGCTCATTCGTAAAGACGGTCGTTTTGTTCTGTCTGAACTGCAGGTCCTTAACCCTGAAAATTTGAAATAGGTGCATGGATTAAGCACCGTGAGATGTGCCAGGAGAGCTAAAAGACGTTTAATGACCTCAGTCGGAAAGTGGCAGAGTACCAAAGGAAAAGATTGATCTCATGCTTGATGAGCCCGTCAGGAGGATCTCATGGACGAATTTCAGAAAAATATTGTCGAAAAGTTAGCGGTGCATACCAAGGTATGGGTCGTCGGCGGTGCTGTCAGGAATCAGCTTCTGGGGATAGAATCTCCGGATGTGGATTTGGTTTGTTTTCTGCCGCCGGAAAGGATAAAGGCGTGTTTTCTTGATGAGGGTTACACGGTTCAAACTATCGGTAAAAATTTTTCAACGATAAGTGTTTTTAAAGATAAACTAAAAATCGATATTATTCAGATCGATGATCTGGAACAGGATGCACAACGCAGAGATTTTACCATCAACGCGATTTATCAGGATCCCATAACCGGGGAGATAGTTGATCCTATGAATGGGAAAAAGGATTTAGTTGAAGGTAAACTTAAAACCTGCGGTATCCCTGATGAGCAGTTTCGGGATGATCCGATTCGTATCCTGCGTATGGTGAAATTTGCTGTTAAATTTGCTATGAAAATCGATCCGGATACATGGGATGCAGCCAAGGAGCGCCTTTCTTTACTGAGTAGAACAGCCAAGGAGAGGATCACAGCGGAACTCGCGGCTATCCTGATACTTCCTGACGCCGAAAAAGCAGTTCGGATGCTTGACGAATTAGGTTATTGGCATTTCTATTTTCCGGAATTGTCCCGTTTAAAGGGCTTGGAACAGAACCAATACCATTCCTTGGATGTTTGGGAACACACAATGGCAGTATTCCGTAATACACCGGAAGATCTTTATCTGCGCTTGGCCAGTCTATTTCATGATATTGGAAAATGGGAAGTCGCCAGTCGTGAATGCTATGTCAACGGGATTTTAAAATATGAAAATCAGTCGTATTGGGTCGATGGGTTTAAGATTAATCCCAACAGAGGAAACAAGGAACTGGATCATAAGCTGAAAAGGTTAATTGGGAAAAAGGTTCGGCTGCTGGCAGCCAGATTGGATCATTATCCTGAGATTATCCAGTTTAAGAAGGTCCTCGAAGGAGAACCGTCTGATCACGGTCTGACTTATGTCGAAAATGGCAAGCGTCAGTTCTTAAATCATGAAGTTGCCAGTTCAAAGATGTTGGCGGATATACTAAAAAGGTATCCCTTCTCTATGTTTTTTTCTGGTAATGGTCAGAAAAGAGAAAAAGAACTTCTCAAACTGGTTGGAAACCATATGGCGGCTACCCTATTATTCATGCCCGAATTCAGAGGAGAGCCGGCCAAAAGACCGCTTCAACGGCGTGCAGCGGATTTAGTATGGAGTCTGTGTTGGGATGGCAGGGCGTTTAAATTAACAAATATTCACGATTTTCTTATCTTATGGAAAGCCGATTATCAGGCAGGAAAAGTGCATACTGCCGCTCAGAATACAATATTTGAAAAGATTTTTAAGGAGCTGATCGCAACAGCCATATGGCAGAAAGAGAATCTGCCGAAGATCGATTGGAATATACTTGAGAAGTATACCGATGACCTGGCGTTATCCAGAAAGGATTTTGGCAGATATAAAGACCTTGTACGGGATAAAGCGATGAGAGAAATGCGAATGGAATTAACGAATACCTTTTTAAAAAAAGTATACTGGGAATATACCAACTTATAGTCTTTCGTAAATACGCAGCAATTGGATAGGATGATGACTAACATCTTTTAAAAATGCACCAGGATGAAATAGGGTAATAGCGTTAAAGTAATACGATGATTAAGAGACATAATAGTTAAATGTTATTTGAAGCTGATATAAAAAGATATAAATATCAGGTTAAATAGATTATAATGGTTATAAATTGCTAAAGAGCAAACAAAAAAGGAGCGATGAAAGATGAAATGGCGTTGTGAAGTTTGCGGTTATATTCATGAAGGGGATGCGCCGCCGGAAACATGCCCGGTTTGTGGTGTCGATTCCAGTAATTTTGTGAAGGTTGAAGAAGGCGAGAATAAAACAGGTGAGCATAAAACCGCTGAAATCACCGACACACCTGCTGCTCCGAAAGAAATCTTGAAGCCGGAGGAAGCGATTGTTAAAGCTGTTCAGACCATTTCTTACGGTCTCTTTATTATCACATCAGCATTTGACGGAAAAGATAACGGACAGGCGGCCAATACGTGTTTCCAAATCACATCGGACCCGGTCCAAATTGCGATTGGAATTAATAAGAATAACTATACCCATGAATTCATTGCAAAAAGTGGCAAGTTTGCTGTTTCCATCCTTGATCAGACCGGACATGATTTAGTCCGAAGATTTGGCTACCGATCTGGCCGTGATGCCGACAAATTTGAACGGATCAAAGCGCATCGGGGCTCTTCAGGCATCCTCATGCCGGATGATGTTCTGGCCACGATGGAAGCCGAAGTAGTCAGTACGATGGATACCGGCACGCATACACTGTTTTTGGGCAAAGTCATCGCGGGCGAGGTCCGTGGCGTCGGTGAACCAATGACCTACGCTTATTTCAGGAAGACAAAATAAACCTACCCTGCATTTCGCAGCAAAGCTGCAACAGTCTTGCGATGATAAGTGCAGTATAGGATTAGGGTATCCAAAAGAATATTTTTTTGGTATAATATAAAAGTTAAAGCAACAAATACATATAATGTTGTATAGGTTGGTGCAAACTTCGTGAAAATGAAGGACGCTAAAGCTATGGGTCTAAGGTTGCTTGTAAGCGGCTATGACTGCCAGGCTACAAGTAATATGAACTTCTTGGGGGGGAGTAGTTCCATTTTGGGTTACTCTCTTTTTGTTGTCTTTCAATTTCACTTGGGAGGATAGTACATATGAAACAAATGGGCATCGGACAAGCTTTCAAAACAAATTTTCTGGGCCACGCTCCGGACTGGTACAAAAGAACAATTCTTGCTTTTCTCGTGTTGAATCCTATTTTGGTGTTTACCGCCGGCGTGTATGTTACCGGTTGGGTGTTGATTGTGGAATTTATTTTTACCCTGGCAATGGCGCTGAAATGTTATCCGCTTCCTGCCGGCGGGCTTCTGGCGATCGAAGCCGTTGTACTCGGACTGACTAACCCTCATACAGTCTATCACGAGGTTGAAATGAACCTGCCGGTTATTCTTCTTCTGATGTTCATGGTCGCCGGGATTTATTTTATGAAAGAAGGCCTTGTGTACCTGTTTTCCAAACTCTTAACTAAAGTACACTCTAAAGTTGCACTTTCATTCCTGTTCACCGTACTGGGTGCGGTGCTTTCCGCATTTCTGGATGCACTGACTGTTACGGCAGTGATTATCGCCGTGGCCTATGGTTTCTATAGCATCTTCCACAAGTTTGCTTCCAGCGAAAAAGTATACGAAGAGTACGACATTAATCACGACCATAGTGTTGATGAGAAACTTCATGAGGACCTAAACGAGTTTCGCGGTTTTCTGCGCAATCTTTTGATGCATGGTGCTGTGGGCACTGCGCTGGGCGGGGCACTAACACTGGTTGGTGAACCGCAGAACCTGTTGATTGGCTCCATTATGCAATGGGACTTCGTCGATTTCTTTAGACAATGCGCCCCGGTATCTATCCCGGTATTGATCGTGGGACTTCTGACCACGATTATCCTTGAGGTTACCAAGTTTGGGGGGTACGGCTACCAGCTTCCGGGATCTGTGCGAAAGGTTATGGAAGCGGATGTGAAAGTGAAAGATGCTGCCAGGAATATGCGCGGACGTGTCCGCTTGATTGTTATGGCGTTGTGCGGTGTTGTGTTGATCTTCTCTCTGGCACTGCACCTGGCGGAAGTTGGTATTATTGGTCTGATGATTATTATCCTGCTTACCGCCTTCAATGGGGTTACTGAAGAAAAACGCATCGGTCATGCCTTCGAAGAAGCGCTGCCGTTTACTGCACTGCTGGTCGTTTTTTTCGCTGTTGTTGCGGTTATTCATGACCAACATTTGTTTACGCCGATTATTCAATGGGTACTGAACATGGAAGGGCAGAATCAGCTTGTCGCTTTCTTTGCAGCTAACGGGGTCCTTTCGGCAATCAGTGACAACGTTTTTGTTGCTACGGTATACATGACTGAGACCCAGCAAGCGTTTCAAGCCGGAGGCATTGCGTTGGAGCAATACAACAAGCTGGCAGTTGCGATTAACATGGGTACCAATATCCCTTCTGTTGCTACACCAAACGGTCAGGCCGCATTCCTGTTTCTGCTGACCTCTGCACTTGCACCGCTGATTCGCCTGTCTTACCTGGAAATGGTGAAACTGGCTCTGCCTTACGCCGTCGTGATGACTCTTACAGGTCTGCTGGCAACAATGTACCTGCTATAATACCTTCTTCAGGTTCTTTTATAGTTGTAAGCAAGCTCTCAGATAATTGTTTTGTTCCGATTCATATAGGCACTTTATTAATTTATTTTATTGCACCTAAATAAGATATAGCAGTCAATTTCATTAGGCATTTCGCATACTTTCAGCTCTCGACACAAATGATATGATGGAATACTCTTTCGTTGGGTCAGTATTGTCTGTAAGCTCTTTTTCCTATTGTTTTTAAAAAAATATCTTGTAATTATACGACTTATTGTACAAAATGGAAGATAGTAAATTTAAAATATCTAATCGGCTCCCAAGGCTATCTTTATTCTAAAATGGAGGAGAAAGATGTCACATAATACGCAAGTTATCGTTGCAGCGGTAATTTTTTTAACCACCTATGCTTTTATCATAAGCGAGAAAATACACAGAACGGTAGTGGCGTTGGTCGGGAGTGCCTTTGTCATTTTAGTAGGCATTCTTAACCAAGAAGAAGCGATTGAAGCCATCGATTTTAATACCATCGGTTTACTGATTGGAATGATGATCATCGTCGGCATTACCCGTCGCACCGGTGTGTTCGAATTCCTGGCCTTAAAAGCGGCGAAGCTGGCAAAGGGAGATCCCTGGTTGATTATGCTGTTCCTGGCGGTTCTGACAGCAATCGCATCTGCGTTTCTGGATAACGTGACGACGGTCATGCTGATGGTCCCGGTTACATTTTCGATAACTGAAAAACTGAGTATTAATCCTATTCCATTTTTACTTACCCAAGTTATTGCCTCGAATATTGGGGGGACAGCTACCTTAATTGGTGATCCGCCGAACATCATGATCGGCAGTGCCACTGGCCTGACTTTTGTTGATTTTATCCTTAATCTGGGCGGTGTTATTGTAATCATTTTTATCGCGACGATGGTTGCTTTGAAATTGATTTATCGTAAATCATTCCATGTGGATGATGATAAAAAAGTAAAGATAATGTCCTTAGATGAAAGTCAAGCGATCAAGGATCATTTTCTTTTACGCAAATGCTTAGGCGTGCTTGCTGTTACAATATGCGGATTTATGCTGCATGGGATGTTGCATCTGGAATCCGCAACCATCGCATTGGCTGGTGCCAGCGTTTTATTATTGATCACCCGAGAGGAGCCGGAAGATATCCTATTGTCAGTCGAATGGCCGACTATCTTTTTCTTTGCCGGACTGTTTGTACTGGTCGGGGCTTTAGAGCATGTAGGGATCATTGAATGGATTGCGAAAAAGGCACTGGATGCTACCGGCGGGTCATTGCCATTAACTACTATGTCCGTTCTGTGGTTGTCTGCGATTGCTTCAGCATTTATAGATAACATTCCCTTTGTGGCCACCATGATTCCGTTGATTCAAAAGATAGGGGAAATGGGCGGGATAGAAAACCTAAGACCGCTATGGTGGGCTCTTTCTTTAGGGGCTTGTTTGGGAGGAAATGGGACTTTAATCGGGGCATCCGCTAATGTGATCGTTGCCGGGCTAGCCGAAAAGCAAGGTTTTTCAATTACATTTAAAATGTTTTTTAAACTGGGTTTTCCTTTAATGTTACTCTCGGTGGTAATAGCCTCAGCGTATGTCTACTTTGTTTATTTGATTTAAACACAAAGAGGTATAAAACAACCTCCTGACGTGATATTCTTTTTTTAGAATACCCATTTCAGGAGGTTTTTTCCGATAGTTCTTGTTCTATTGAGTTTTTTATATTCGCTTTTTCACAAAATTGGCAATGCGGCTTAGTGCTTCGTTCAGCTGCTGGGTCGAATAAGCATAGGAACAACGAATGTGTCCTTCGCCGCAGGGACCAAAGGCTGTACCGGGGACGACAGCGACTTTTTCTTCTTTGAGCAATTCTTCGGCAAACTGTTCTGAACTCAGTCCGGTCACTGTGATATCCGGGAAAACATAAAACGCGCCTAACGGTTCGAAACAGGTTAGTCCCATTTCGCGGAAACCGTTGACCACAATGCGGCGACGGCGGTCATACTCCATGACCATTTCCTTCTTGGCCGATTCGCCGGAACGGAGCCCTTCAAGGGCAGCCACTTGGGCCATAATCGGTGCACACATAATGGTGTACTGATGTATTTTCAGCATGGCATTAAGCAGATCCGAATGTCCGGCAACATAACCTATCCGCCAGCCGGTCATGGCATAGGCTTTAGAGAAACCACTGACGTGCAGTGTTCTGTTCCACATATAGGGAAGTGTAGCAAACGGGGTCGGTTCATAGCCATAAGAAAGATCGGCATAGATTTCATCCGAAATGACAATCAAATCATGTTCAGAGGCAAACCGGGCAATCGGCAACAAATCTTCGCGGGTCATGATGGCACCGGTCGGATTATTTGGATATGAAAGAATAAGCACTTTGCAGTTGGGGGTATAGGCCGATTGCAGATCCTCAACTTGAAGACGGAATTCATGCTCAGCCCGCAAATGAACATAATGGACCTCGGCACCGGCGAGTTCGGCACAGGCGGCATAGGATACATACGAAGGATCGGGAATCAAGACGCCATCGCCCGGACTGATCAGTGCGCGCATGGCTAAATCGATTGCTTCACTGGCACCAACGGTGATGAGGATCTCGTTATCCGGATTGTAGGTTAATCCTTGATGTTTCGCCATATATTTGCATATTTCTCGGCGCAGTTCGATATTGCCGGCGTTGCTGGTATACATCGTCTGTCCCTTTTCCAGCGAAAAGATAGCCGCTTCAGTCATGACCCAAGGAGTCGAGAAATCGGGCTCTCCGACGCCGAGAGAGATTACGTCCTCCATGGTCGCTGCAAGATCAAAAAATCTCCGTATTCCTGATGGTTTAAGATTACGTGCGGTAGGTGTCAAGTATTGCTTCATGGTGTCATCATGAGACGTTGGGGTCTCTCTTCCTCTCCGTGAAATTCAATGCCATCCTGCTTGTAGCGTCGAAGGATGAAGCGTGTTTGCGTCGACTCGATCACATCGAGCGGGGATAGCTTATCAGACACAAACTGAGCGATATCATGCATATTATTGCCTTCGATGATCATACATAAGTCAAAATCACCAGACATGAGGTATACGGATTTGATCTCGGGAAACTTCCGGAAACGTTGGGCTATATTATCATAGCCGCTGCCGCGTTGTGGATGTACTTTAACATCGATAAAGGCCGTTACTTTATCTTCATCCAATCTATCGTAATTGATTAAGGTTCCATATTTGACGATTACTTTATCATCTTCCCATTGTTTGATTTTCTTCTTGATATAGTCCGCGGACAAGCCGGTCTGAATGGCCAAATCTTCAGCAGTTAGACGCGAGTCCAGAGATAAGATATGAAGGAGACGCTGATCCTCTTCGGACAACATACGTGCATTACTCCTTTCGCATAGTGGATTTATGTTATTAAATTATAATACCATAGGAAGGGAGCGTATAACAATCCTGTAATAGGAATTTTTTTGGTAATTGATTGATAGATTTTTCTCGATATCTGAAACAGGGTTCTCTTGGCAATTCAATGATGCGCTTTATAGACTGGACTTTAACAGCATCATGTTTTATATTATTGTTACCAAAAGCATTTTACATTATTATCCGAAATCTAAACATGAGGAGTTATTTGGTATGTGTTTTTATGGCAACTGCAGAAGCCACACCTGTGAGAATTGTAAACCGAAAATGGTGGTATGTCCGCATTGTGGTGGAAAAACACTCTTGCTCATGAATCAATGTATCTACTGTAAACAAACGGTTCCGGACGAGGCAAAACAGGATGCCGTCGCTGCTTGGTATGCCCGACAGGCGGAATTGCGGCAGAGAGAGGCAAAAAGTAAGTAAGAAAGCTGGCACCGATAATGAAGCAGAGCTTATAGAGATGAACCTCGCAAAAAGAAACTTATTGTCTTGATATGAAACCACAAAATTATATGGTATATAAAGGAAAAGAGCAGAAAATGTCCGTTGCTCTTTATTTTTTTACTTTTGCAAATACTGGCACGAATCCTGCAATATAGGGATCTAGGCAAGCTTGTTATTTTTTGTATTTTAAAAGACACAGGAGGGAATAGAGTATGTCTGTACATTACAACAAGACATCCGAATGGAAGAAAACTCTGGAAGACGGTACTGAAGTCATCCGGACATGTGCGTGGTCGCCTCCGGGATGCCATGCGGTAGGCTGCGGTTTGAGACTGTTTGTTAAGGACGGCGAATTGGTTAAAGTCGAAGGGGATCCGGAACATCCATTGACCAGAGGTAAGCTTTGTGTTCGCTGTCTCGCTCTGAAAGAGTATATTTACCATCCGGATCGTATTAAGTATCCGATGAAACGTATCGGTGAGCGCGGTGAAAACAAGTGGCAAAGAATCACTTGGGATGAAGCGTTTGATACAATCATTGAAAAACAAAAATATTACGCGGAAACCTACGGCCCGGAGTGCATTATGACGATGAATGGCACAGGAAGAGAAGCGGTTCGTTTTGCCTTCCCGCTGACCTCGCTAGGGCTTGGGTCCCCTAACTTTTGTTACAGCCAAAGCGGCTGGTCCTGTATGGGTCCAAGAAATACCGTAACCACACTGGTTCTTGGCGGCGGGTATGTTGAGCTAGACTGGGCAGCCGGACTTCCCGGAAGGTATGATGACCCGGATTATGTTCTGCCGGAATATATCCTGATGTGGGGTAAAGAGCCTCTTAAATCCAATCCGGACGGGCTTTGGGGACATGCCGTTATCGAAATGCTGAAACGCGGTGCGAAAATGATTATGGTTGATCCGCGTGTCAATTGGCTGTCTACCAAAGCCGAGCACCTTCTCAGAGTCAAGCCGAATACGGATACCGCACTGGCTCTCGGTATGCTCAATGTCATTATTAATGAAGATCTGTATGATCATGAATTTGTGGATAAATGGACCTATGGCTTTGATCAGTTGAAAGAACGCGTTCAGCAGTATCCACCTTCGTTTGCCGCGAAAGCCACCGGTGTACCGGAAGAAGACATCGTCAATATTGCTAGGATCATCGCTAAATCCAAAGGTGTCAGTCTTTGTGTCGGTCTGGCCAGCGACCAAAGCTCCAATGGCGTTCAGCTGGTACAATCGTTGATCGCTCTGATTTCCATTACCGGGAACTTGGATAAGCCGGGCGGAACTGAAGTTGGTCGTTTGATGGTCATGGACATGAACCTGGATGCGCCGCTGCCTCAAGAACTGGCTGAGAAATGTATTGGCCAGAAAGAATATCCGGCACTGCCAATCGTTTTAAATACCACCCATCCTGACCTGACCCTGGAAACATTGGAGACAGGTAAGCCTTATCCGATTCGCATGGTCTATATCAGCAGCTCCAACTTTATTGCCCCGACCAATTCCGCCCAGCCGAGACGGTGGTATGATGCCATGAAGAGAACCGCCGAATTTGTTGTGGCTACCGATGTATTCCTGAATCCAACCATTGTTGCCCTGGCTGACATCGTCTTGCCGGTATCCTCCTTTGCTGAGCATGACGGTATCGTCCTGACCCAGCAGGGTACCAACTCCGGTATCGTCGGCGCCATCAATAAAGCCATTGATTTTGGCGAAGCCAAATCCGACCTGGAAATCCTGATGGAATTGGCCAAACGCAGAGATCCCGAAGCACTCAAATCCAAAAAATGGGAAAGCATTGATGCCTACCTTGATGACCAGCTGAAATTATTCGGCATTAAATTTGACGAACTGAGAAAACAAGTCAGTGTGCAGCAGGATGTAGGTTATCTGAAACATGAAAGAGGAGTCCTCAGAACAGACGGACAGCCTGGCTTTAATACAACAACAGGTAAAGTGGAGCTTTACAGTATTATGTTCGAGATGCTTGGCGAGGATCCACTCCCATTCTATGAAGCGCCGCGCTTCGGTCCGGATGCACGCCCGGATCTGGTTGAAGAATACCCGCTCACGCTGATCACCGGCGTTAGAACCTATACGTCTTTCCACTCCGAGCATCGGAATATTCCTTCTTTGCGTGAGATCACACCTGATCCGATCGTAGAGATTCATCCGGAAACGGCGGCAAAACTGGGCATCATCGATGGTGACTGGGTTTGGATTGAAAACATGTGGGGCAGAGCCAAAGAAAAAGCAAAACTAACGATTAGTGTTTCGCCGGATATTGTATCCGCTGCCCATGGTTGGTGGTTCCCGGAAAAAGAAGCTGCAGAACCGAGCCTGTTTGGCGTATGGGAATCCAATGTCAACAGCCTTGTTCCGCATAAAGTGATTGGGAAGCTTGGCTTCGGTGCTCCCTATAAGAGCCTTCCCTGCAAAGTCTACAAAGTGACAGACTAGATCTGAGAATAGGAGGGATATGGATATGTCCGGTTATGGTTTAATGATCGATTATGAATGGTGCTCAGGCTGCCAGAGCTGCGAAGTAGCCTGTAAAAATGAAAAAGGACTTCCCCTCGGTAAATGGGGAATAAAAGTACTAGAATTAGGCCCATGGGAAATTGAACCCAAAAAGTATGAATGGAATTACATTCCAGTGCCCACCAGCTACTGTGATCTGTGTGCCGACCGCGTGGCCAAAGGCGAACAGCCATCATGCGCCCTGCACTGTCTGGCCAGCGTCATCGAATATGGCCCGGTAGAGGAATTAGCCAGAAAAATGGCTGTAAAAGGCAAAAAAGTCAATATGTTTGTTCCCTGAGCCGGGAAAAAGGGGGGACAAAGGGGACGTAGACCTTTGTCCCCCTTTTTGTCTAACGAAAACCACCTGCTATGCAGGTGGTTCCAAAAAGATTTAGCTATGCGTAGAAAGACTACCTCCAATTTTGATATGATAGTGCAGGTTTGGCAGCCGCACAAAAATAGGAGGTAGTAATCCAAATGGATACGGAAAGTTTATCACACACGCAGTGGAATTGTAAATATCATATCGTGTTCGCACCAAAGTACAGACGACAGTTGATTTAAGGGAAAATCAAAAGGGAGACAGAAGGGACGTAGAACTTTGTCCCCTTGGCAGGGGACAAAGTTCTACGTCCCTTCTGTCTCCGTCCCTTCTGTCTCCCTTTCCCATGCACTCTCTGTCTCCCCGCCTGCATCGCAAGTAAAAAACCCGGAGGCCAAGAGGATATGTATCACTTGCTTGGGCTTCCGGGCTTTTTACAGACGATCAATAATTTTAAATTAATTCAGTGGAAAACTTATTTATTTTCCTCGTTTTTTTGTTCCGCAGCCGGAGCATCTTCGAGAGGGGCTTTGCATTTGACGCAAGTTTTTGCCATTCCAGGATTCAGAGCTCCGCAAGCAGGACAATTCTTAGCTTTAGCAGCAGCTGTGGGGCGAAAACACATATGAGTCACCTCCTAACTTTCTGATCAAAAAATCAATGATTGGAATTAAATCTAAAAATCCTGTATAAAGGTATTTCAGATCAGTACCCCTATTTATAATGCAAATTCCGTGCCAATAGGGTGGTTAGAAGAAAACCCTTGTTTTTCCTGCATTTTGGCGTTTGTTGTTTTTTGCGTCATTAGCACATTAGCAAAAATGATTACCGTTTTGAATATTATTTGTACTATTTTAAAACAAATGCTTGCGATTTCGCCAAACCGGGCAACGGATATAATACCGTTTCGTCTGTTATTTGCTTGTTTCCTTTGTATAGTTGAGCAAGCCACCGGCTAATATTATTTTTGCCTGCCTTTCGGTTAAATGATGAGCAACCGGGATAGCGATATTCTCACCGCGTAAGACAATCTCAAATTCGTTGTCCAAGGATACGGCTTGAGTTAAATTCGAGAAGATCAGAGTGCTGTCAGCATTGATCAGATCATAATCCTTTTCATTAACGAAGGTCAGAGGGAGAATACCAAAGTTGATCAGATTCGCTTTGTGGATACGTGCAAAGCTTTTAGCCAGTACGACACGGACGCCTAGATACATCGGCACCAGAGCAGCGTGTTCACGGCTTGACCCCTGTCCGTAATTTTGTCCGGCGACAATAATGCTTTGACCAAGCTGTTTGGCACGTGTTGAAAATTGAGCATCAATTTTGCTGTAAACATGTTCCGAAAGAGCAGGAATATTGGACCGAAGCGGTAAGATTTTTGCCCCCGCCGGCATAATATCGTCAGTTGTAATGTTATCATTCAGCTTAATAACAACAGGAAGTTCCAGATTAGCTGAGAGTTTGGGCGCAATGGGCAGTGCTTTGATGTTGGGCCCGCGGACAATGTCGGTATCGGGTGATCCCAGTGATACGATCAAAGAATCGTCGACCCGAAAATTCTCGGGCATGGCGATGTCCGCAGCAGCACCCAATGTACGGGGATCAGTGAAATAACCGGTTAAAGCGCTGGCCGCAGCGACTTCCGGGCTGACCAAATAGACGCCCGCGTCAGCGGTACCGCTGCGTCCTTCAAAATTCCGGTTAAAGGTTCTTAACGAAACAGCTCCGGAAGAAGGGGATTGCCCCATGCCGATACAAGGGCCGCAAGCAGACTCCAGAATCCGGGCGCCGGAATCAAGCAGATCGGTAAGAGCACCGTTATTGGCGAGCATCGTCAGAACCTGACGCGAACCGGGAGCAATAACCAGGCTGACACTCGGATCAACGACTTTTCCTTTTAAGATTGCGGCAGCTGTCATTAAGTCACGGTAGGATGAATTGGTGCAGCTGCCAATAGCAACCTGCTGTACCTTGATATGCGTCAGTGTGCTGACAGCGACGACCTTATCAGGCATGTGGGGCTGAGCGGCTAGAGGCTCCAGCGTCGCTAAATCGATGGTGATTTCTTCATAATATTCTGCATCGGCATCTGCTGTAAGCGGGATCCAGTCATTTTCGCGTCCCTGAGCTTTAAGGAAGATACGGGTCAGTTCATCGCTGGGGAATAGGGATGTGGTAGCCCCCAGTTCCGCGCCCATGTTGGTGATTGTCGCTCTTTCAGGAACACTCAACGTAGCAACTCCCGAACCGGCATATTCAAAAATTTTGCCGACGCCGCCTTTCACAGACAAACGACGCAGGACTTCCAAAATCACGTCTTTGGCAGATACCCAAGGTGATAATTTCCCGGTGAGGTTGACTTTAACGACTTTGGGATCAGGCAAATAGAATTCTCCGCCGCCCATAGCCACAGCAACATCCAGGCCGCCTGCTCCGATGGCAATCATGCCGATGCCGCCCCCGGTTGGTGTATGGCTGTCAGAACCCAAGAGGGTCTTTCCCGGTTTCCCGAAACGTTCTAAATGGACCTGATGGCAGATTCCATTTCCCGGACGGGAAAAATAGACACCAAAACGCGAAGCTGTGCTTTGCAGAAAGGCATGGTCATCCGCATTTTCAAAGCCGGTTTGCAGGGTATTGTGATCAACATAGCTAACAGATAATTCCGTTTTGACGCTGGGGATCCCCATGGCTTCAAACTGAAGATACGCCATTGTTCCGGTAGCATCCTGGGTCAGAGTTTGGTCTATTCTGATGCCGATTTCTCCTCCGGCACCGAGTTCACCGGAAACGAGATGGGCTGTTAGTATTTTTTGCGTTAAGTTTTGTTTCATAGCGATTCCTCCTCCTATTCAACTACTAAATATATCAGAATTAATGCGTTTCTTCCAGTCATATTGCCTATGTATACAAAATTTTAGGATTTGAACGCGTAATTTTAGGCTTTTTCGCTCTTTTTAAATCCCCATGCCGATTTGAACGTTCATTTTTTAATATTTTCAGGTTATAATATATTTGTTGTGTTGGAGACATCTTATTATGGAGAAAACAAACGAATGTCAGCAAATAAATTAAATATTGTTTTGGTTGAACCTGAAATTCCGCCGAATACCGGCAATATAGCTCGCTTATGTGCGGCGATACACGCCGATCTGCATTTAATCAAACCATTGGGCTTCAGTATTGATGATAAGCATTTAAAAAGAGCCGGTCTGGATTATTGGCATCTTCTTAATGTGATGATTTATGAAAATTTTAGCGACTTTGAGACCCAAAATGCGCAGGGTCACTATTATTTAGCGACGACAAAGGCGAAGCAGTATCATACGGTTGTTAAATACCCAGAGTCGGAACCCTGTTACTTGATTTTTGGCAGGGAAACTAAGGGACTGTCACCAGAAATCCTGCAGAAATATCCCGAAAGGCTGATCCGGCTGCCCATGCAAGCGGATGCCCGGTCATTGAATCTTTCTAATTCGGTGGCCGTTTTCGCCTATGAAGTCCTTCGGCAATGGAATTATCCTCGATTATGCTGATAAAGTGTAATCTCTTGTCGATGCCTGAACGGCACGCAGCATAAGGCTATTTTTTGATAAGGAGCGATCCGATGCATTCCTATCTGATTACGTTTGTTTTAGCTATTGTATTCTCTATCATATTAACCCCCGTTGCCATCGTCTTGGCCAAACGCTGGGGTGTTATGGATTTTCCAGGTGAGCGCCGGATCCATAAAACACCGCTTCCGCGCATGGGGGGGGCGGCTATCTATGTCTCCTTCTGGCTCGCTGTTTTATTAACTGTTCCTATGGATAAGCGGCTGATAGGACTGCTCCTGGGAAGCGCCATTATCTTTGTTGTCGGGATGGTTGACGATATCAAGGGTATGCGTCCGTTGTACAAATTATTAGGTCAGATCATCGCGGCGGCAGTACTGATATTTTTCGGATTTACCGTGGCCCACGTGACACTGCCGATTATTGGACGCATCGAACTGAGCATAATCGGAACGCTGTTTATGGTAATATGGGTGGTTGGCTTGGTCAATGCCGTTAATTTAAGCGACGGCATGGACGGTCTGGCTTCAGGGATATGCTTTATTGCAGCGCTGATGCTATTTTGGTCGGCGAATCACATTGGTTCCACGACCCAATCGGTTGTCATGCTGGCACTGGCCGGTGTGACCTTTGGTTTTCTCCTCTTTAATTTTCACCCGTCAAAAATTATTTTAGGCGATTCCGGGAGTATGTTTCTCGGGTATATGATCGGGGCTGTATCAATATGGGGCATGCTGAAAACCGCCACGGTCCTCAGCTTGGTTTTCCCCTTGCTTGTGCTCGGCATCCCGCTTATCGATATGTTATTTGCCGTTGTCCGCAGAAAATTGAAAGGGCATTCCATTATCCGAGCCGATCGCGGGCATCTTCATCACCGTTTGCTGGATACCGGACTGAGCCAGCGACAGGCTGTTATTGTCCTCTATGGCGTGAGTCTGTTTTTTGGTCTAGCGGCGATACTCGCTACATATGGCCATTGGTTCACCGCAGCCGTTCTGGTGGTCATTGATTTCGCGGTTATCGTCCGTATCATGTTCCGTAAATTTCGTTTGGTTTCGTATCGTGCTCAATTCAGGGAAGTCCGGCAGCCGATTAAGCAAGTCAACACGTACCGGAAAGCCGCTCAAGATGAAGAACCTTATCCCGAAAAAAAGGATAATTCGGGAAGCAGGTTCGATGATGTTGATGATGATAGTGATAAGCAAAAGGCGAAAATATAGAACTAAGAGTGAACGGTAAAAATGAACCATTTTGATATCCTGTAGTTTAATACAGGATATTTTCTATTAGAACGGGTAAAAATAGCATTAAGATTCTATTTTAATTTGTTTTATAGGAGATGAATGGCGATGACCGCAAAACCCGTAATAAAAATGACGACGAATGAGTGTGTGCGTGATTGTATTTATGCAGTGGAAGGGATTTGCTGTCTGAAAAACAGGCCATCGCAAAAATTACCCCAATGTCCCTTCAGGGAAGGAACGCTTGCAGCTATCACGATATTATGATCATCAAAGGGGAAGGCAAAATGAATGAGCGCAAGAGTAAAAAAAAGCAATCCGATTTTATCGAAGAAATGAAAATGGAAATTGCTTCAGAATTGGGAATCATCGGCCAGGTTCAAAAGGATGGCTGGGACTCACTGAGTCCGCGGGTATCAGGAAAACTCGGCGGTAAGCTGTCGCAGCGTTTAAAGAAGATGAAATAAATTAAAAAATAATTTATAAAAAGAAAACTATTATATAACAAATAGTATATGGTCCTCACTATATGATATAATTAGAAAAAAACAGGTGAGGCGTTTTACTTTAATGAAGACAAAGCATCAGCAGATTCTTGGTTTTATTGAGAATTTGGCGATTGGCAGCAAGGTTTCTGTCCGATTTATTGCGAAAGAACTTGATGTCAGTGAAGGGACTGCCTATCGCGCGATCAAAGAAGCAGAGAATAAAGGTTTTGTTCGCTCCATTCCGAAGGTGGGAACGATCCGTATCGAAGGCGTTAAAGAGAAACAGATCGAAGATTTTACGCTGCAGGAAGTTTCTCAAATCGTTGAAGGGATTGTTATCTGCGGAGAAGAACGTCTCTCAGAATGCCCGAATAAGTTTATTATTGCTGCCATGCAGTTGAACGATATGGAACGGTATTTAGAAGAGGATGCGTTGTGCATCGTTGGTAATCGGTCAGACGCCCAGATTTTTGCCTTGAAGAAACACGTTCCTTTACTGATTACTGGTGGATTGGAACCGACGGAAGAAGTTGTTTCGCTGGCACAGAGCCTTGGTTCTGTTATAATTATTTCACCCTATGACACATTTGTCGTGACCACAATGATCAATCGTGCTCTTTTTGATCGTCTAATCGATAAGGATCTGCTTCTGGTCGGGGATATCATGGTCAAGGATGTCAAAACTCTCTCTGACAGTGCGACGGTCGGGGATTGGTATACGTTGTCCCAGAGCACAGGTCACAGTCGTTTCCCGGTTATCGATAAAAATGATTCTCTTATGGGGATCGTTACTGCGGTTGAGGTAGCCGGTGCGGCCACGAATACAGCGATTACCAGCGTCATGAATCGAAACCCGTTCACGGTTGAACAAGATGACTCAGTCACTCATATTTCCCGAAAGATGGTCTGGGAAGGCTGGGAAGTAGCTGTTGTCTTGGATAAAGGAAGAATGATCGGGATCGTTAGCTTGCAGGATGTGTTGGAGGCCTTGCAACAGGTCCAGAAGCAGCCGCAATTTGGGGAGACCGTGGATAACCTGATCCGTAGTGGTTTTCATTATGTCGACGACTCGGAAAACCTGACGATCGAAGGAGAAGTCACCCAGTTTATGGCGAATGAATTTCATTCGGCCAGTTGCGGTGTGCTTGTGACTCTCATGGATACCGCAGGGTATATTGCGCTTCAAAAGAAATATCATCTCGATGCGATCACGGAGAATTTCAGCTTCTATCAGTTTCACCCGGTTCCGGTGGGTACCGTCATCCGCATTACAGCCAAGCTCTTGTTAGTGACTAAAAAGAATTGTAATATCGAAATAGAAGTATACCATGACGAGGAATTATTGGCCAAAGGGCTGATGACAGCTCGGATGGGAGATAAGAAATAAAATTTTTTGAAGCTTCACTTTTTTCGATATCTTTCTACAAAATATCGAGAATTCTCCTTTAT
Source organism: Dehalobacter sp. DCM (assembly GCF_024972775.1). NCBI lineage: Bacteria > Bacillati > Bacillota > Clostridia > Eubacteriales > Desulfitobacteriaceae > Dehalobacter > Dehalobacter sp. DCM. The sequence continues at coordinate 2,003,657 of NZ_CP092282.1, forward strand.
TTCTGCCCACCTATTATGTTATAATGTGCCATATGTTTAAAGGAGAGTGTTTACATGCAAGGAAATATCATTCAAGTGGAAGAGCGTGTCCCATTAGGTAAGGGTATTGCGCTCAGTCTCCAGCATATGTTCGCAATGTTCGGCGCTTCGGTATTGGTTCCGATTTTATTTGGAATTAACCCGGGCGTCGTTTTATTGATGAACGGTATCGGTACCTTACTTTTTATACTCATTACCAAAGGCAAAGCACCGGCCTATCTTGGTTCAAGCTTTGCATTTCTTTCGCCCGTTTTCATGATCATGGGCGCCGGTGCCACCCAGGATGCGTCTAGATACCCGCTGGCGCTGGGCGGTTTCGTCGTTGTCGGACTTGTTATCTGTGTTGTTGCGCTCCTCATCAGGCTGTTCGGTACAAAATGGATCGACGTTATCCTGCCTCCGGCCGCTATGGGCCCCGTTGTGGCGCTTATCGGTCTGACACTGGCCGGTACTGCAGCCAAGAGCGGTGGTCTCCCGGTTCCGGGCGTCGAGCTCGCCACCATTGACTATCATAACGTCATCGTTTTCTGTATCACGCTATTGACAGCCATCTTCGGCTCGATTCTCTTTAAAAAATTTCTTGCCGTTATCCCGATCCTCATTTCAATCGTTGTTGGCTGTATCGTCGCCGCTCTGTTCGGACAGTTTCATATCGACCAGACCCTCACTCATCAGATCTTTATTTTACCGCAATTCCAGACACCGCAGTTCGATCTCGCCGCCATCGCTATCATTCTGCCCGCGGCGCTAGTCATCGTGACGGAGCATATCGGCCACCAGATGGTCACGGGCAAGATCGTCGACCGCGATCTGATCAAAGACCCGGGACTGCATAGAACGCTCCTCAGCGACGGCATCTCCACAGCACTTTCCGGATTTGTCGGATCAGTCCCAACAACGACATACGGTGAAAACATCGGCGTCATGGCGATCACGAAAGTCTACAGCGTTTGGGTCATCGGCGGCGCGGCCGTCATTTCCATCGTCGTCGCCTTTATCGGACCGGTTTCGGCTGTTATTCAGGCAATCCCTTGGAGCGTCATCGGCGGCGTGAGCTTTATGCTCTATGGCATGATCGCTGCTTCCGGTCTGAGGCTTCTAGTCGAGGCCAAGGTCGATTACAGTAAATCCCGTAACCTTGCCCTGACCTCGGTCGTCCTTGTTACCGGCCTATCCGGCGCGTATATTCCGATCAGCGCGTCCTTTAACCTTGAAGGCCTCCCACTTTCTACGATCATTGGCATGGTCCTTGGAATCATCTTCTGGCTCCTGGACAAAGCCAAGCTCACTAACGACAGGGACTAAACAACACCGGGAAGGAAATAACCGGCACTTAAGATAACAAAAAGCTCCGTCACCTGGCGGAGCTTTTTTTGCCTCCTGGAAAGGCCGGTATCCCAAAATCGCCGCCGGCGGCGATTTTGGGATATTTTTCATGGATGAATTTATGCGCGGGGTCATGGATAATTAGGAGCGGTGTTTTTTTGAAGAAGACGCAAAATGTCTAAATATTGCACAATATATTTTCGATATAAAAAATAGGGTGAAGAATGTAATAATTTATCGATATTTGTAAGTTAAAAATCCTTACACTGATATTTCAGCCGTAGGAGGAATTACTTTGGCAGGCAAGATTATTGAAATAATTGATTCGATTATCCAGGAACGATCCAAAGAGAATCCGATTATCGTGGAAATGACGAAAGCAAAATTGATACTCAAGGGGATTAATCCCGATCACTACACGCGTACCTCCGAAGATGACCCGAGTATCATGGAGAAGCTGTATAACTTTCGTAAGCAATTCAGTGATAATACGGTAGAATCAGAATCGCCTAATCTAAAGTCAGTTTTTTCCTCTGCACGGGATGAAGCGGAAGCTGTCTTAGATCTTAAAAAGCAGTGTGATAATATCACGGTGAAATTGCTGATTTTCTTTGCATCTTCCGTTTACAATCAGGATAGGTTAAGCAGCTTGATGCAAGATGCTTTTCCGGGTAGTCTCGTATTCGGCTGTTCGACAGCCGGCGAGATCATTAATACGGAATTGGCCAGTAATTCGGTTGTAGCCATGGCTTTTAATTCGAATGTCATTGCGGATGCGAAAGCGGACGTCATTGAACACATTACGGCCATGCCACAGGTTGAAGACGCATTTAGTTCTTTCGAGCGCTACTTTGATGAGAATCCGTATACCATGGATGCAATGCGCTATGTTGGCATCGTTTTGATTGACGGTTTAAGTATGACCGAAGAAAAAATCATGGATTTGATCGGAAATGAAACGAATGTGAATTTTATCGGCGGTTCTGCCGGTGATGACGGACAGTATAAGAAGACGTATGTCTGTGTGGATGGCAAGGCATATACTGATGCAGCTCTTCTTGTCCTGGTGAAAATAAATGAACACGCAGAATTTTCATTTATTAAGACCCAAAGTTTTAAGACGTTAGATTATAAATTAACTGCCAATAAAGTGCATCTTGAAACCAGAGAAGTGGTTGAGTTTAACGGTAAACCTGCAGCCTTGGCGTATGCTGAAGCACTCGGCGTGAACTCAGTGGACGAAGCCCCGGATTATTTCTTTGCAAATCCCGTCGGTCTAGCCATTGGCGATAACGATCTTTTTGTCAGATCACCACGTCGTGTTATCGGAACAAATATTCAATTTTACTGTAGTATCCTGGAGGGGATGGAAGTCCAATTACTCGAGCCGGCTAACATCATCGAGGATACAACACATGCGCTGGAAAGGGCGATTAGCCAATTGGGACGGATCGACGGCATTATTAATTTCCAGTGTATCCACCGGACCATAGAAATAGAAAATAAGGGCTTAGCTCAAGCCTACGGCGAAATATTCAGCGGTATTCCAACGGTAGGTTTTTCAACATACGGTGAAGAATTCATCGGTCATATGAATCAAACCTCGGCGATGCTTGTGATTAAAGTCAATAAGGAAAATATAGAAACAACTCAAGGATCGTCAGTGTATTTAACTCCTCATCAAAAACAAAAATTCCTGGCACTGGCTAATGCAGAATTATTACTAGAAAATAGCGAGCTGCAAAAGAAGTTGCAGGAACGCAATCAGCAGTTAGATGAAGCGATGGCTGCCATAAAAGAATTCAATATCGTACTGGAAAGAGAAATGGATACACGGAGCAAGAGAGAGGAAGAGATCACTTATTTAAGCTATCATGATAAATTGACCGGATTATATAACCGGAGATTTTATGAAGAGGAAATAAAGCGATTAGACACCTCGCGAAATCTCCCGATTTCCATTATCATGGGCGATGTCAACGAGCTGAAGCTGGTAAACGATTCATTTGGGCATGAAAAAGGGGATGAACTCTTACAAAAGGCGGCAGCGAGTATTCAAAGCGCCTGTCGCAAAGATGACATTGTCGCACGGTGGGGGGGCGATGAATTTGTTATCCTGCTTCCCCGGACGGATATCGAAGAAGCGAAGTGCATTGTTCATCGCATCAAAACACAATGTGCCAAAGAATATGTGAACAATTTATCGGTACGTATTTCCTTGGGCTGGGACACCAAGAATCAGTGTGATGAAGATCTCCTTCATGTCCTGAAAAGAGCTGAAGATTATATGTACAAACATAAAGCACTTGATAATGACATCAACCGCAGCCCGGCGATCCTTTCCATCAATCATGTTATATATGAAAACAATTAATAGGAAGATCAGCATTCGAAAAGAGTCAGCGAGTGGAATTAAATTAACTAAAAAGCAATCATTGAAATAGAAAAAAACTGCGGTAAATAGTTTGATCCGCAAATCGTTCGCTTGTTTTTCAAAACTATGCTAAAATCGGAAATATGACTGGGAGTAAGAAGTGGTCTTACGAAAAACACGTAATAAAAGGTAAGGTGACATGAGAAATTTAAGAATGACCATCGCCTATGACGGAACCAAATATAAAGGATGGCAGAAACAAAAAGATACCGACCTGACAATTCAAGGCAAGATCGAAGCGGTTTTAACCAAAATGACGGAAGAAGAAATTCAGGTCATCGGATGCGGAAGAACAGATGCCGGAGTCCACGCCGAAAACTATATCGCTAATTTCCATACGGCATCATCCTATAAGACGAAAAAAATCTTAGCCTATCTTTATGAGTATTTGCCGGAAGATATTGTCGTCAAGTCGATGGAGGAAGTTTCTGAGCGATTTCATGCCAGGTATAATGTAAAATCCAAAACGTATGTCTATACCATCAACAGCAATAAATTCAGAGATGTGTTTAACCGGAAATATGTGTTTCATCTTGCGGATAAGCTCGATTTGTCAAAAATGCAAGCGGCTGCAGATCGGCTCATAGGTACCCATGATTTTCAAAGCTTTACCAATGAACGCAGTAATAAATCAACAGTCAAAACAATCCATTCGATTGCGATCCACGAAAATAATGGCTTGATTCGAATTGAATTTAATGGAAACAGTTTTCTATGGAATATGCTGCGGATAATCGTTGGTACCCTAATCGAAGTGGGGAAGGGAACGCTGCTGCCAGACGACATTGAAATAATCCTGCAGGAAAGAAAGCGGTGGGAAGCAGGGCCGTTGGCGCCAGCGAAAGGGTTATGCTTGGTTGATGTTCAATATTGATATCTTTTTGGCGAAAAGCTCAGGAGGCGTCTCAAGATTGAGGCGTCTTTCGTCTGTATTAAATCGACAAGAAAAAACATCTCATGGGATTATCGCCCGGCGTATGATAAAATGAAAAAAAGAAAATCAGCAGAAAGGACATGGTAAACGTCGTGAGTTTTATCCACCTCCATGTTCATACCGAATACAGTTTATTAGACGGAGCAGCCCGGATTAAAGATCTGGTCCAGACGGCCGCGGATCTGGAGATGCCGGCATTGGCTATTACAGATCATGGGGTCATGTATGGCGTGCTCGAATTTTATAAAGCTTGCGGCAAGCAGGGCATCAAGCCGATTATTGGCTGCGAGATTTATATGGCGCCGGGGAAGAGAAGCGAACGTGTCCTCGGTAAAGATGACAAAAATCATCATCTTGTGCTGCTCGCTGAATCCAATGAGGGTTATCAGAACCTTGTGAAAATCGTCTCTCAGGCTTATGTAGATGGTTTCTATTATAAGCCGCGTGCGGACAAGGCGCTTTTGCAGCAGCATAGCAAAGGTTTGATTGCCTTAAGTGGATGCTTGGGCGGAGAGATTCCTGAATATCTGATGCAGGATAACTATGAGCGGGCAAGACAGACAGCGATGGAATTCAAGGATATTTTCGGCCCCGACCGCTTTTATCTGGAGCTGCAGGACCACGGGCTCAGTGAACAGCGCAAAGTCAACGCCGCCTTGCGCCGATTGCATCAGGAAACGAAAATACCGCTGGTTGCCACCAATGATATTCATTATATCCGAAAAGAAGATGCCTCCATTCAGGATATCCTGTTATGCATTCAGACAGGAAAAACAGTGGCGGATACTTCCCGAATGACCTTTGAAGGCAGGGAATATTATCTGAAAAATGCTAAAGAAATGGCACTTTTGTTTGGTGAAACCCCGGAGGCCTTAAGGGTAACCAACGAAATCGCTAACCGATGCGATGTGTCATTTCATTTCGGCCAGCATTTTCTGCCGGTATATGAAGTACCTGTGGGTTATTCACTGGATGACTATCTCAAAGAACTCTGCTGGAAGGCCTTTCCTCACTTCTATCCGCAGGCGACGCCGGCACAGCGGGAGCGTCTGGAATATGAATTGGGAGTTATCACGCAAACCGGTTTTTCCGGCTATTTCCTCATCGTTTCCGACTTTTGCCGTTATGCCCGGGAGCATGGGGTGGCGGTGGGACCGGGTCGTGGTTCGGCAGCAGCCAGTATGGTGGCTTATCTTTTAGGGATCACGTCGGTGGAACCCATGCAGCATGACCTTCTGTTTGAACGCTTCCTGAACCCGGAACGCATTTCCATGCCGGATATCGACATCGACTTTGACCCGGAAGGACGGGAAAAAGTAATCAAGTATGTTACTGATAAATATGGTGAAGAGAAGGTCTGCCAAATCATCACCTTCGGAACGATGGGGGCGAAGGCGGTTATTCGTGATGTCGGACGCGTTTTGAATATCCCGCTGGCCAGAGTGGACAAGGTGGCTAAAGCTATTCCTTTCGAAATCGGTATGACTTTGGAACGCGCGATGACGGTGTCTCCCGACCTGCAAAAAATGGTAAGGGAAGAAGAGGAAGTTAAACAGCTGCTGGAAATATCCAAATCGCTGGAAGGCATGCCGCGTCATGCCTCAACACATGCTGCCGGGGTGGTTATTGCCAAAGACGCACTTACCAGTTATCTGCCGCTGCAAAAAACAACAGATGGGCTCCTCATGACACAGTTCCCAATGAAATCCGTTGAAGAAATCGGACTCTTAAAAATGGACTTCCTGGGTCTCCGCAACCTGACCATCCTGACGAAAGCGGTAGAAAATATTGAGAAGACGAAGGGTATAAAACTTGACCTTAATCAATTGCCCCTTGATGATAAAGTGACGTATGACATGCTCTCGGAAGGCAACAGCACCGGAGTGTTCCAGCTGGAAAGCGGCGGAATGCGCGCGGTTCTCAAAGAACTCAAACCGAGCTGTTTTGAAGATATCATTGCGGTTGTTGCATTGTATCGGCCGGGCCCTATGGACCAAATCCCTGAATTTATACGCCGAAAACACGGCGGCCAAATCAAAGTCATCCATCCATTAATGGCAGAGATCCTACGCCCGACTTATGGCATCATTGTTTATCAGGAACAGGTCATGCAATTGGCGCGGACTTTGGCCGGATACTCTCTGGGAAGAGCTGATCTTCTGCGTCGGGCGATGGGTAAAAAAGATAAAAAGATAATGGCCGAGGAAAGGCAGAACTTTATCTACGGTTTGCAGGACCTAGATGGGGAATGGATCGTACCGGGAGCTCTCCGCTTGGGAATCAGCCAAGCGGAAGCAGAGGATATTTTTGATTTGATTGCCAAGTTCGCCGAGTACGGCTTCAACAAAGGCCACGCCACTGCATATGCGCTGATTGCGTATCAGACAGCCTACCTTAAAGCGAATTACCCGCTGGAATATACGTCGGCGCTCTTGAGTTCCGTGATTGGCTCTTCGGATAAAGTTACCTTTTATATCCAGGAGGCCAGAGGTACCGGCATCACTGTCCTTCCTCCGGATGTCCAGCACAGCTATCGCGATTTTACCATCGAAGACGGTGCTATTCGTTTCGGTCTGGAGGCAATCCGTAATGTGGGTACACACGTCGTTGATAAGATCGTTCACGAACGCGAAAACGGATTATACCAATCATTTTATGATTTCATCGTGAGGCTTGATTCTAAAGTTCTAAATAAACGAACGCTGGAGAGCCTGATCAAGGCTGGAGCATTCCAATCGCTTTGTAAACGTGCTCAGGCGATGAAAGTCCTGGACCAAGCACTGGAGCTGGCCCAAAACCGGCAAAAGGATGCTGAGTCCGGTCAGATTTCCTTATTTGATTTGGATGAGACGATCCAGGAGAATATTGTCATGCCGGACATTCCTGAATTCACCGAAAATGAGATCCTGAAAATGGAACGGGAATACATCGGCATCTATTTAACAGCGCACCCACTCGATGCCGTCCAAGAAGTGCTGAAACAGGTCACCAGTTCGAACATCGCTTCTTGTCTGGAAAGCACCGATGAAAAAAAGGTGATCCTCGGCGGGATCGTCAATGCCTATCGGCAGACTATCACCAAAAAGGGGGAAATGATGGCCAGCTTTCAGTTGGAAGATTTGACGGGCAGCATGGAGGTCTTAGTATTCCCGCGGCTTTTCTCCGAGGCTGTACGGATGGAAAATGATCAGATTATGATCATTCATGGACGTTATTATGTCAATGAGGACGAGAAAAAAATCTTTGCGGAAAAGATTGTGCCTATCGCCGATATCAAGCTGAATACCCAATCAAACGTTTTTCGGAATAAATCAGCGATCGTGAACGAACCGGAAGCAGCCTACGCTTCTGGCCAAGCAAACAGCCTTGATACGCATCATCATGATCAGAATTCAGGACATGACACCACATCCGATATGAATACCCGACTTAGTCAGAGTAACACTGGCAATAAGATCATAAGCAATAGTCCGTTGAATAAACTTTTTCTGAAAATAAAGAGTAATCAGGATAAAGAATTGGTTGATAGTATCATGGCTGTCTTGGGTTCCTATAAGGGAAAAGAGCCGGTTTATTTTTATTGCGAGGACACCAAAAAGACCTTTCAGACCAATGACAGTTTTTTCGTAACACGTTCTGACGATCTGGATTTTGAACTTTTTGCCTTACTGGGGCAACATAATGTGAAGTGGCAGGCTTAATAAATTGTGATAGCAAACGAAATTAATAATGACAGATTAAGCGATCCGTGATATAAAATAATAGAATTAAGCGAACACTATGGTGAATGATGAAATGTAGTGTATGATTCAGTTGTAGTGTATGACTGGTTTTATAGCAGATGAATGTCAGAAAAAAGAAGATGGAATCTTAGTACCAAAAGGAGAAATTCATGCGCATTGCAGTATATCCGGGAACCTTTGACCCGGTGACGAACGGCCATATGGATATTTTACAGCGGGCAGTACTCTTGTTTGACCGTGTCATTGTCGGCGTTGCTTCCGATAATAATAAACAAACTCTTTTTTCGCTGAATGAAAGGCAAGAGCTGATTCGCTACGAAACTAAAGATATGAAGAATGTCGAGGTTAAATCGTTTAGCGGACTCACGGTTGACTTCGCCCACCAATGCGAAGCCATTGCCTTAATTAGAGGCTTACGGGCTATAACCGACTTCGAATACGAATTCCAATTGGCTTTAATGAATAAAAAGCTGGCGCCCGATATCGAAACCGTTTTTCTGATGACCAACGGCGAATATTCATTTATCAGCTCGAGTTCGATCAAATGGGCAGCGAGTCTTAACGGGAAAATTTCTGAATTTGTGCCAATGAATGTAGAAAAAGCGCTTCTTGAGAAGTATAATAGAAAAGTCTAAACGGAATTATTGGTTGGAGGTATGCAAATGTGGACCGTGATCTATATCGCACCCAATAAGGCTGTCGCAGAAAAATACCAAAATGCTCTGTCCGCAGAAGGTATCCTGGTTCAGCTGCGAACGATTGGCTCCCAGGATTCAGCCGATGCCAGTATTGAAATACTCGTACCGGAATCGGAGGCGGAAGAAGCCAATGATGTCCTGACAAGTATTCGAATCTCATAGATACGGTAGAGATTCACCGAGACATATCGGAATTGGGAAATTGGGAATACAGCGCTAAAGGTGAAACGAATTTCTATTATTAGCGATAGACAAATGATAGACAAACGCGAAAATAAAGTTTGTTTTACTCTTGCGTTTTTAGCGCTGATACTATAAAATATCAAAAGTAAGGTTGACCTGCAGCGTTTGATGAATCAACATAGCAAGTCGCTCCAAATTGCCGAAGTGGCGGAATTGGCAGACGCGTCGGTCTCAAAAACCGATGTCTTTGCGGACGTGCCGGTTCGACCCCGGCCTTCGGCACCATATTGAGACTTATCAAGGGTTTAGCGGATTTTAGAATCTGATGGACTCTTGATTTTTTTATTTCCTTTTTAACATATAGCTTGTGCCAAATGCGACAGCGCATTTGTATTTACCTGGTAAGGAAGGCTTACTCTAAATACGATAACGTTGTCGTATTTGTCTATAAATAATAGGGCCATAAATAAAACATGGGTTTCGTATGGTAATATTTATAAGAATACTTAACTTAAAAAGGATAATCATGATAAATGTAGAATATTTTGGAATAATAACGGTAGGATTAGCATTATTTTTGAGGTATTTACAAAAGGGGTGGAAGTATGATTAATCTTGATAGATTATTGGCAATAGAAAAAGAAAATTTACTCGAACTCTCTAAAACTTTAGAGGCAGAAGACATATCTCTGCTGGTAGAATGGTTAACTGAAAAAGATGATAAGTTGAGATATCATTCATTGTTATTATTAGAACATCGTTCTGAGGAATATGATGATGTGTATCCTTTTTGGAATATTTTTTGTGAAAAGTTAAAGAGTACTAATTCTTATCAGAGAAGTATTGGAGTAAGGCTTATTGCAGTTAATGTAAAATGGGATAGGGATAACAAAATTGATACAACAATTAATGACTATTTAAAAATCATAGATGATGAAAAGCCGATTACGGTACGCCAGTGTATACAGTCATTAATCAAAATAGTTCTTTACAGGCCAAACTTACATAATAAAATTGCAAACGAACTTATATCCGTTGATATTATGGATGTTAAACCGACAATGAGAAAGCTTATATTAACTGATATTCTAAATATTCTTTTGTTGATTAAAAAACATCAAACTACAGAAGAAATTGATACATACATTTTTAAAGCACTTACAGGCGGATTACTTGATAAGAAAGCGATAAAACAAATAGAATTGATGTTATAGAAGATTTTTTTGGGGTAGCGGCCTTGGCTTCGCGGGCCGACCAACGTCAGATAAACCAGCTAATCCTTGTCATTAAAAACATCTTAAAATATCATACCTCATGTAAAAGAGGTAATAACAAAGCAAGCCTACAGAATAAACTTTCAAAAAGAGAAAAAATTAAAGGAATGCTCTAAGTAAAAGAGAATTAGTGACTTAAAGAATAGGGGTTTCCGGAAGAAAGAATCCCATTAATTATCCAAATAAGCTTATTACAAGCGGCAATAATAGCGGTCTTAGTGGGTTTACCTTCCGCCAGTTTCTTCGCATAAAACTCATAGAGGATCTTATTACGCGGGCCGCCTGGCAAATTGCTGTTTCCTGCAACTGTAGCCTGATATAAAGCCTTACGTAGATAACTGGAGCCTCGTTTGGATATCTTATTCTTACTCGCGTTGAAGTTTCCTGATTGAAAAACAGAAGGATAGAATAGATTTTAGGTATATCTTTGAGTTAGTCGGGTTTACAGTAATATTAGATAATGTGTGACGTTATTATATATATTTTGAGGTGTGAGGTATTAGATGAATAAAATGAAAGAAGAGTTGATTGCTCCTTGTGGTATGAATTGTAGAATTTGTTTAGGTTACCAAAGAGAGAAAAATCAATGCAAAGGGTGTCGGAGTGATATAGATAATAAGTGTAAAACAAAAGGTCGTGTTAGTTGCATAATCAAAAACTGTTCAATAATTCAAAGCAATGAATCGGGATTTTGCATTGAGTGCAATAAATTTCCTTGCCGAAGGCTGAAACAATTGGATCAACGATATCGAACAAAATATCATATGAGTATGCTTGAGAACCTGGAGCATATAAAGCAATATGGCATGGATTCATTTTTACGAAATGAGGAAACTAGATGGACTTGCAAAGAATGTGGCAATTTTGTTTGCGTACATAGAGTTTTTTGTTTGGTTTGCAAAACTCCATACATGGAGTGAGTATTTTTCTATCATAAATGAAGCTTCAGGGATTTTCTTATTTTGTAATGCTGTTTTAAGAGTTATTTTCTAATTTTTAGAACCACGCCTTTATTTGCTTTTTGAAGTGTAACAGACGAAATAATAACAAGAGAATTAGGAGACCCTCCCCCGGTATATACAACGTCCATTTCCATTACCTTTGGATCTATAAGAAATTGCGCGGAATAACCAAATGAAGGGACTCCACCGCAGGGATATCCGGTTTTTTCTAGAATCTCTTCAGGTGTAGCTGTCCTAGGCTGAGCGATATTAAGTATATTACCTATTTTGGTGGTACTTACCCTATCTGTACCTTTTACTATAGCTATAATGAGATTATTATTCTCATCAATCAGACAGATGTTTTTGACAAAATCATCTGGCGAAGAATTAGATGCTTTGGCAGCTTCTTCTACGGAATGGCAAGATTCTTTAAAAACTAAGTGTTCTGCATCTAGACAATTAAAATTTATATAATCTTTCAACTTAGACTCGAACTGGTTCATGTGGAATCTCCTAAACAATTTTATAATTACGTTTTATACCACATTAAAATATTCAGGTCAATACTATTTTTAAAAATAGGTCTTGTAAAAGAATTTTAGTCAATCCGTTTCGAGGTTAAGACAACTAAAAATATAATATCTGAAAATCCGGTGGAGATCATCAAAATCCAGATGCTTTATTTCCACCCGAGTATAATCGGAATTTGAAAACTAATTGTAAAACACGTAGATTCCTGTAACTTTTTGTTCTGAACAAATAGAAAACGAGTGAGAAAAACATCATATAGTTGAGCAAGCTTGTCCCAGATTCGTCACCAGTGACGAATCTGGGACAAGCTCAGTTGGAGGCTACACCAGAGAGACTTGTATCGTAAAGAAGGAATTTGTCAATTTGCCCACAAATTACATATGTATTCATCGTTCGACTTAGATACATGAGTTTAACTATTAATTATCAAGATAACATGCATGTATCGGTTTGTGTGGGATAAATGAATGTATCATGGCTGTATCATAGTTGTTTCATATTTACAGGTATCGATTAAACTAAATAGTATAGATTTTGTTCACGAAATATAAATATCTAGGTTTATCAGGGTATTTTCGGCGGGCAACAGATAACACGGCATTCTCGCCACATTGAGGGGCCTCCCACTTCGTAGAACAGTAAGCGATTTATGATGTTCAGAACAAAAGAAAAAGCCAAGACTTAAAGGTAATGTCGAACCGTCTGAGGAGAGAGCCCGCGAAGTTCCATTCTAGATTTCATTTGCAAAAAATGGTAAGATAGGGTATATCAGTTTTGAGTCATGAAAAAATCATCCTTTCAAAGCTAATAGTGAGAGCTTGAGAAGATGATATCATGACTCAAATTGAATTAGGTTATTATTCTATAAGCCACCGCGCAGCGGTTTAATACAACACGGTGTTCCCGCAACTTAGAGGTAGATAAATACGGTTAGGGCGCGGCGGGAACCGGCGGGACGTTATCTTAAATCACCTAGATGATTACTGTGGATAGGGTAACTGGACTTTGTATTTTGTAAAGACTTCAAGTGTATCAGAAATTTGTTGCGGAGTAGCAATATCGGCCTGATATTCTCCAAGGTTAAATAATTCTTCAAATAAATAACGCTGAACCTGCTTTAAATTATTTAGGTTTTTTATTACAGTATTGTAAAGCTGCTCGTCAAGAATCTCTTTAGACCCGGTTGTGTATCCTTCAATAACGTACTTTTCACTCAACAGAGTATCATTTAATCTATCACGCAAGTTAAAAGAGGGATCTTTTTCTTTTGGAAGAACTGGGGACTTACCTTTTCCGATTTTCTGAACCCCTAATGGGCTTGTTACTATTGAGTTATTGTCAATCATTGTACCATTCCTCCTTGATTGGGCTGTTGTTGGAGATAAGTTAACAGGTTTAAATAGTTTTGCTGATGGATTTGTCCTACGTTATTAAATACTCCCTTAAATACAGGATCTACCTCCTGGTTGGCACATTCGTTACACTTTTTCGCTATAAGCAGTTCCCAAGATAGAAAATCTTTAATATAATTGAGCTCTTTGACTGACAGGTTAGGCACTTACACACACCTCCAAATTGTTTATATAATAGATTTTGCTTTATACTCACCTATTATGTATTTTGTGCAAGCGGAAAGACGATGACACCAGATAACAGGGTGTTACCAAAATCTGAGATAATATGGACGTATAACCAGACTTCGTAAACTCGCAAAACGTTCTACGACAGTCACCGGGAAGAAAGGAGAATTTTAGATGATTAGACAATGTGAACCCAGTGAAAGTGAAATATTATATGAAATAGTTAATGATGCTGCACAAGCTTACCAAGGTGTCATTCCAATTGATTGTTGGAATGAACCATATATGCCAAAAGAGGAACTATTACACGAGATTAGTCAAGGAGTTCGATTTTGGGGACTTGAAGAGGACGGACAATTGCTTGGAATTATGGGTATTCAGGATGTCAATGATGTAACGTTGATAAGACATGCTTATGTACGAACCGAAAGAAGGAACTCAGGAATAGGTGGGAAGTTAATCTCACATTTAAAAACTTTGACAAACAAACCTCTACTGATTGGGACATGGGCAGCCGCGGATTGGGCCATTAGGTTTTATGAAAAACATGGCTTTAAGGTTGTTTCAATTGAAGAAAAGAATAATTTATTAAGGAAGTATTGGAATATCTCTGAACGTCAAGTAGAGACATCAGTCGTCTTAGCTGAAGCATGAGTAAAGCCACCGTGCAGCGGTTTAGTAAAACACGGTAGCTAATGACGCACCATCCTTGGCACGGACGAAAAGAGGTTTTGCTGGAATAATCACAAATGATAAAAAAATAATCGAATGTTTATTTGCTTATAGATCAATGTACTAGAATTCAGCAATTCGCGACACGTTAGTATGCCAAGCAAAGCTTGATACTTCTTGCAAGGAGAAAATCCTGGCTGGGCAAGGTCATATTAGATAATTGTGTGAGGTATAACAGATAGGGGGATAAAAATGTTCGAATCACGATGCGGCGTGTGCTGTAGCAGTTGTGAGAGGAAAGAAAAAGTAAATTGCATGGGCTGCCCCGATATGAAGATACCTTTTTGGGGAGGTGAATGCAAGGTAAAAACCTGCTGCGAAGATAAAGGACTAAATCATTGTGGAGAATGTGGGGATTTTCCTTGTGAAATGCTTTCCAATATGGGTATAGATCAAGGTTATGATCCAATGCCTAAGATTAAGCAGTGTTTGAAATGGGCGGATAAGAAAATAACATAAGAACTTATATAATTATGTTGTATTGGTTTTTATTGCTTTATGTAATAACAATCCATAGATAATTAATGCACATTTTTAAATGATAAAGTAAATATGAAGAGGCTTAAGGGGCACCCGTCCATGGTGGCTCCATAACCACAGTCTACATATGGGACTTGTCTGTTTTGATCAGCCCACGAACAGCAAAATAAATTACGTATCCGTCAGTTCAAGGGGACGATTTAAAAGGGAAGTGGAATTCGATGAACAAGTGAAGCTATAGGAACACTTCTTCACGCAACAGCAAAAGGAAAAATTGATCGGAAACAGGCTTTGAATTTTTAGAGATTGAATGAAAGACGAATACAGGGGGATAAAACGATCTTTTTAATATTTAAAATTTTTAGGGAGATATATAATGAAGTATATTGCACTGCTCCGAGGAATAAATGTTGGCGGTAATAATATTGTCTCTATGTTTGATTTAAAAAACTGTTTCGAGAATGCAGGTTTTAAAAATACGACGACTTATATTAACAGCGGTAATGTCATCTTCGACAGTGAAGAAAGCGATATCAATAATCTCTCAAGTTATTGTAAAGATATCCTGGAGAAAAAGTTCGGGTTCCAAATCGACTTGGCACTGATCAATGTCCATACCTTAAAAGAAGCGTTGGATAATGTACCCGAATGGTGGGGGGATGATCCTAATTCAAAGCATAATGCCATATTTGTAATCCAACCGGCCACAGCAGAAGAAATCATAGCGGATGCAGGAAAAATAAAACCGGAGTATGAACAGCTATATGCTTATAAAGAGATAATATTTTGGTCGGCTCCATTGAAAACCTATTCCAGGACCCGGTGGTCTAAGATAGTTGGAACAAAGGCGTATAAGAGTATTACGATCCGAAACGAAAACACAACAAAGAAGTTACTGAAATTGGCATCATTGTAGGTGTAGGAAACCGCCAGGACTACACGACATTTCCGGAGGTATAGACTATGAACGTTTTAATTTTTGGTGGAACCGGTTTTCTCGGAAGGAAACTAACCCAGGAATTAATCGCTAATGGTTATCGGGTCACGGTTGTAACACGAAATATGAGTATCTCAGCGAATCGGGTTGATCATACTGTCAAGTTAATGACGTGGGATAATAGTACTCCGCTGTCTTCAGTCGGTAATACTAAGGAATATGATATCGTTGTTAATTTTGCCGGGGAGTCAATTGGTACCCGTCGCTGGTCTGACTCAGTTAAGCAGGAAATAGTGAATAGTCGGGTAAAGACAACGCGTGCTATTGTTGAGGCTATAAATGACGGGATTATGAATCCAAAGGTTCTAATAAACGCTTCAGCCGTAGGATATTATGGGCCCCGCCAGGATGATAAGATAACCGAGAATGAAGGCCCGGGACAGGATTTCCTTGCGGATGTTTGCCGGAAATGGGAAGATGAAGCTTTTAAGGTCCGAAGTCAATCTACTCGCGTCGTTACTATTCGTATTGGGGTCGTATTAGGCAGTCAAGGTGCTCTTCCACGAATGATTATACCGTTTAAATTTTACGTTGGGGGTCCATTAGGTAAAGGGAATCAGTGGCTTCCATGGATTCATATTCACGATCTTATGCGCATGCTTCAATTTATCATCGAACATGATGCGGTTATTGGCCCTGTAAATGGAACGGCACCCGAACCAGTAACAATGGAAGACTTTACAACGGTTTTAGGAAAAGTCTTAAAGAGACCATCATGGTTTCCGGTACCTGATTTCGTATTGAAAATTGTCTTAGGCCAAATGTCTGAAATGTTATTAAATGGTCAACGGGCAATTCCTCAAAAAATTTGTGATAGTGGTTTTAAGTTTGAATTTACTGATTTAAGGTCGGCTTTGGAAGAAATTTTGAAGAACAAGAACAAGAACAGGAACGCTGTCTAAACACGTATTATGGAATGATTTTAAATACGAATCAGAACGCTTATGGTACAAGTTGTTTTGATTTGTATTTTTTTTGTCTGTACGTTTACATCCAAAAAGTTCAGATAAAATTCACATTGAAAACAATTGGATAACACATTGCGCAGATATACTTTGAATAATAAAACACGGAAGGGGCTCAATCATGAATAAGAAAAAAATAGTATCCCTGCTGCTGGCGCTTACCATAAGTATTTTTACGCTGGCATCCTGCGGCAAAAATACAGGAACCACATCCAGTAGCACCGGTACATTGACGGCATTAACAGGCAGCGCGGATACGAGCGCAATTAGCATTGCCAGCACCGTAACCTATGACAGCGATGATTATTATTTTGACTGGCAAAGTAAGAGCTATCAAACGATCAATCTCAATCAGGATTTCGCGGCCATCAGCAAAAGCGGCATCTACGAAATCACCGGGACCTTGAAGGATGGCAGTTTGGTGGTTGATGTTGATAAGACCACGGATTCCGGTACTGTGTACCTCGTTTTAAATAACGCCACAGTTTCCAGTACCACCAGTGCTCCAATCTACGTCAAAAATGCTGAAAAAGTTGTCTTGATGCTTGAAAATGGAACCACTAATTCAATCTATCAAGGCAGCGGCTGTAAAGTCGACGCCGATGACGAACCTTCAGCAGCGATCTTTTCCAAAGCAGACCTGACCATCACCGGAAGCGGGACGCTAAAAGTAACCTCCGATTATAACGATGGGATCAGCGGTAAAGACACGCTTAAGATCATCGACGGTACGTTAAATGTTACAGCCAAGGGTGATGGGATTGTCGGCAAAGACGTGTTGGCTGTAAAGCAAGGCACGATTACGGTTACCGCCGTTAAAAACGGCATCCGCTCCACCAATGACACGGATACAAGCCTCGGCAATATCCTAATTGCAGGTGGGACGCTGAGTATTACGTCGGGGAGTGATGCCGCGAAAGCGAAAGGAACATTAGAAATTGACGGAGGTACACTCAATGTCACTACAGGTGGCGGTTATGCCCAAAATACGACTGTTCAGACCGATAACAATTTTGGAAAAATGAATAGTGATTCTGCTCAGACCACAGAAACAAGTACGGATACCGAGAGTATCAATGGCCTGAGCGCATGCAGAAACATTATCGTGACCCAAGGGAATGTAACGGTATCCGCCTATGATGATGCACTCAACGCCGGCACAAATCTTTTGATCCAGGATGGCATATTAAATCTGCAGGCCGGTGACGACGGTATCCATTCAGACACCAATGTCACCATCGACAACGGCACGATTACTATCAAGCACAGCAATGAGGGTATCGAAGGAAGCAACATTACCATAAACAATGGCAAGATTACACTTACAACCAGCGACGACGGCTTTAATGTCAATGATAATTCCGGACTGGAGACGATCAACGGCGGTGTAATTGTGATCAATGCCCAAGGCGATGGACTTGACTCCAACGGATCGGCAAAAATGACCGGCGGTACGGTTCATATCAGCGGACCGACAGCCAACGGTGATGGGGCTCTTGATTACAACGGAACCTTCACGATCAGTGGTGGTACACTGATTGCGGCAGGCAGCAGCGGTATGGCGGAATCGGGAAGTACCGATTCAACTCAACCTTCTATCCTGATGTATTACAGCACCACCCAGGCGGCAGGGACCACCATTACTCTGAAAGACAGCAGCGCCAATACGGTGGCAACCTATACCCCGGAAAAACAATATACGTCCGCGGTCATCTCTTCACCCAATATGAAAACAGGTCAGAGCTACACGCTCTACAGCGGCAGTACCAAAGTTGTCACCTTCACCTTAGCGGATACCGTAACCTACCTGAATGAATCCGGAATTACCGAAAATCAGGGGATGAATGCCGGTGGCGGCGGTCCGGGCAGCCATGGCCCCCGCAACTAAAGAAAATACGCGTTCGTAACCAAAGAGAATTTGATGAAACCAGCAGGTGTAATGGAAAACACCCGTTACGCCTGCCTTGAAAGGAGTGGACGATATGCCAATTAAAACATTTAAGCGTTATGAGGTAAAGTACTTAGTTACCCCGGACCAGTATCGCATCATTCGCTCTGAGTTGGATAAATACATGGTTCTGGATAAATTTTGCCGAAAAAAAGGCAGCTACATGATCTACAATGTCTATTTTGATACCGAGAATGATGACGTCATCCGGCGCTCATTAGCAAAACCTTACTATAAAGAAAAACTCCGGATGCGTTCTTATACGATCCCGGTCAGCGGTGAAGAGGAAGTTTTCCTGGAGCTAAAAAAGAAAATCGGCGGCATTGTCACCAAACGGCGGGCTATTCTGACATTGAACCAAGCAAATAATTTCCTTAAAAACGGACTGATCCCGGATTGTGATGACTATAAAGATAGACAGGTTTTAGCCGAAATCGCTGATTTTCTCAGCCGTTATCCTGCAAAACCCAAGGTTTTCATTAGTTATGAACGAACCGCCTTTTTTGCCAAAGATAACCCGGAACTGCGAGTTTCCTTTGATGAAAATATCTTGACTCGTCGCGATCAGGTTGACCTGAGCAGCGGTGATTTTGGCACGGACCTGTTAGCCGATGACCGCATCTTGATGGAGGTCAAATGCGAGGGACATATCCCACTCTGGTTATGCCAACTTCTTTCCCAATTAAAAATCTATAAAACCACTTTTTCCAAATACGGTACAGAATATAAGAACTATGTAAAAAGCAGATCTGAGCAAAGAAAATATTCCCAAAGGAAAACCGCTTAAGGAGAGATAAAGAGACATGTTAGATTTTTTATTTGCAAATGCAGAAAGTTCAACCTTGACATTGGGAACTACAATCATGGTTATTTTAAGCGCATTGGTTCTTGGACTAGGGATTAGTCTTGTCTATATCCAAACCCATAAAAAAGAAGAATACAGCGCGAGTTTTACTATTGCCCTGATTATGCTGCCGGCGATCATCGCCATGATCATTCTGCTTGTGGATAACAATGTTGCTAGGGCATTCAGTCTGGCGGGCGCATTCAGCTTGATCCGTTTTCGCAGCGCTGCCGCGGATTCCAAAGATATTGCCTGTGTTTTTTTTACCCTCGGGGTAGGTCTGGCCTGCGGTATCGGTTATATCGGATATGCCGCTCTTTTCACCCTGATTATTTGCCTGGTCCTCATCGTTTTGACTAAAATCAATTTTGGAAAATCACAGAGAAGCCCTATGCGGCTGAAAATTGTCCTGCCCGAAGATATGGATTATCACGGTGTTTTTGATAATGTCTTGAAAGAATATACGACAGATTACAAACTACTCAAAGTCAAAACCACTGAATTTGGATCGTTGTTCGAAATCACCTACAACGTCGTCTTGAAAGACATGGCCAAATCCAAACGATTCATTGACGCACTGCGGTGCAAAAACGGCAATCTCAATGTAGCCCTTTCGATGTGCGAGAATAGTGAACATGCTGTGTTTTAGCCTAAATGGGATAGGCAGTTTCCAAAATTTGCTTCCTGATAATTACCAGATCAACGGAATTAATCGGCAAGGTGTTTTTTGACAGTAATCACTATACCCCGGCAAGCTTTTGATTAGTACTTCCTCTTCACTTTTTATCCTGAGTATTAATGACGGAATAATGAACAGTGAGGGAATGATTGCCCAATATGAACCGAGCGCAAGAGGGGAGAACAGTGACATTATTAACATGCCCAAGTACATTGGATGCCGGACGATGGTATAGGGACCCGTAGTAATAACGTGTTGTTCAGTCTCGACCTGAATAATTGTTGAAGCAAAACTGTTTTCTTTAAAGACAAAGATAATAAATATATAGCCTAAGAAAACCATCGCATTCGCTGTGATGATCATCCATATAGGCACAGTCGACCACTGTAAACGAAAATCAAAACCGGGAATGATGAATCCCAGAAAATACACGTTGAGGATTGCTGGGGGTTTACGTCTTATTTCTTTCTCTTTAAACTTCATTCTTCGTGCGAGTAATTCAGGACTTCTTCTCAGAAAAAAAGCTGTCGTGAAAATCATCAATCCTGATAAACCCAGTAACCATAGCCATGCCGGCCAGAACCGAGTCGAGCCAGCGGGAAGAAACAAGATGATACCCATCACAACCATCATAATGATCGGAAATAGATAGGCCTTTCGTTGATAACCTTCCACTGAAATCGCCCCCATCCAGGTAATTACCATTACCTTTTTATTATTATGAAGCACTACTTTTTCGGCTCAAATATGGTGTACTAATCATTCTGAGCCGAGATATTTTTGGAAGAGCTGCATATGTTTCAGCCTGGCCGGTGAAATAACGCGGGCAACCATATCCAGATATACGCTTTCCAGGGGTTTCTTCATGCCGGGATGGTTACACAACATTGCCCTTAATTGCGGTATACTTTTGATAAAGTCCGCAGACTCTCGGGCGAGTATGTCTATCTCCGGGTCATCTTCGGATAACTTAGATAGTTTGGACAGACGCATCCGATAATCCAAAGAAAGTTGGTATTGCTCGGGGTGAACTTTAAAATACTCGGCTAATGACCGGAAAGTTTCCTCGTAATCCTCACCCCAGTTGAAATCGCCTAATATGCCAAACACTTTTCGTTGTTGCTCAAAGAGTTCCGGGCAGGTTTGTGCATAGTTTTCAATTTGCTCCGGCATCAATATCTCTGTGATCATTTGAAAAGAAGGTGAGCTACAAAAGTTTTCATCTACCCGTACGTTGACTTCGCTCAGTAATATGTCAATTTTAGCGATTCGTTCCTCCAAACTTTGTTTCTGGTTCTCCAAATCAAATCGCAACGATTCTAAGACTTCTCTCAGGGTCTTGTCATTGCGTGAATCTCCGAGTACTTCTTTAATCCGTTTAAGTTCCAGTCCGAGGGATTTTAAATGATTGATGGATTGCATCCGAGCGAGTTCTGTTGCCCCGTATAAACGGTATCCGCTCTTAGAGCGCTCCGGTTCAGGCAGCAACCCAATTTTATGATAATAGATAATGGTTTTCGGTGTACTTCCGGTTAATTTAACAAAATCGCTAATGTTTATTTGATTCTTCATCGTGTATCCCACCTTCACGGTCATTATAAACCCAGCCCCAAGGGTCGAGTCAATATGCGTTGAGTATCGCATTCGAATAATTATCAACACGACGGAACGTTGGCGAAAAAGTAGAAATAGCAAGAAAATAAGCATAATAACAATAGAATAATTGCTGCATGCAAATAATTGTAACCCATAACCAATTCCCTAAAATATGGTATAATAAGAATACTTAATTAGTCTTTTAGTGAGAAAGGAAGTAATTGTTATGGATTTTCGGTTTGAATCGATGACAATCGATCATGGGAAAGAAGTAATGACCATTTTCAATTATTATGTAGAACACAGCTATGCAGCCTATTTTGAGAATAAATTACCGGATAGTTTTTTTAGTATGTTTATTGAAATGACAAAAGGCTATCCCGCTTATGTCATTAAGGATAATGCGACTGACAAAGTAATCGGTTTTTGTTTTCTTAAACCATATAATCCCTTGCCAGTATTTAAGCATACAGCGGAAATTACCTATTTTATCACAAAGGATGACGTTGGAAAAGGCATAGGGAAAGCGGCTTTAAAACTACTGATCGATGAAGGCAAAGCGATGGGGATAAAACAGATTCTTGCAAGTATATCTTCACTCAATGAACCAAGTATAGCGTTTCATAGGAGAAATGGGTTCAGAGAATGTGGAAGATTTCTAAAAATCGGCAAGAAAAATGAAAATCTATTTGATGTTGTTTGGATGGAAAAAGAAATTAGTCAATAATATCACTGATTGCTAGATATTGATCAGTATATCTCCCGGAATCGGTAATTGGCTGGTACGCGTATTAATGTTGCAGTGAACAGACAGGTAACTAAGGAGTTATAATCATATGGACATAAAGTACCCAGAGATGGGGATATGTGGTCTTTCCTGTCAATTGTGTCCAATGTATCAGACAAATGCAGATAGTCGATGTGAAGGGTGTAAGAGCATATCCCGCATAACTCTCGGATGTCCGTTTATTACGTGTGCTGTTATGAAAAAAGAAGTTGAATTTTGTTGGGAATGCAAGGAAAGCCCTCATTGTGAAAAGTGGCGGAAACATCGGGAAGCGGGAGTAGAATATGACTCATTCAAGTGTTATCAAAAGCTTGAGGATGATATTATTTTTATCCAGAAAAACGGATTTGAAGAGCATAAACGATTGCAAAATATACGCGAAGATATGCTGAAGGACATGTTAGATAATTTTAATGAAGGGCGTTCAAAAAGCTACTATTGTGTTGCAGCAACGGTGATGCATATTGAAGAGATACAAGAAGCATTAATACAAGCAAAAGAAGCTTCAAAAGGTTTCGATATGAAAAGCAAATCGAAAGTTCTGCACGCGATACTCGATGAGATGGCACAGAAGAAAGGATATCATTTAAAATTACGAAAAAAAAATGGGTGACGATATATGTCTGATGAAAATCATACCTCGCGATGCTATTTGGAAATATGAGAGTTAGCTTGCATCATTTAAAATCTGTTTTATCTCCTCATATGTATTTAAGCGGCCTTACTTCAGGTCGCTTTTTTTATCGACGTTATTTCGATAGTTTAGACGTAAGCTTTTTGAAAGGGATTATCCAGTTTATGGAGAATAATGTACTCGTGTAAGCCGTGTCATCCTTAGTACCGGCTGAAAAGGACTTAAGATTATCCAAGATCTAGAAAGCGGGATAATATGAATATGAATGCCTTTTTGTTGGTAATACCGATCATTCTGCTTCGGTATGGGCTGTTATATGTTATCAATAAAGAAGCACTTCAACGCGCAAGTTTCTTTGCACCATTGATCGGAAGGGAAAAAATAGCTTTTTGGATTTATCAAATTTCAACTGCTTTTATCTTGCTATATTTATTCGTTCTCCAGATAAAAACGGATTCTGTGGGCTTTTATATCGGACTGATCATCTCTGGTGGGGGACTTATTTTATATGCTGGAGCTCTAATCAATTATGCGAAACCTAAAATGAACGGAATAAATATAAATGGTTTATATCACCTATCGCGCAACCCGATGTACGTCGCCTACTTTATCTATTTCTTAGGGTGTGTATTTTTAACACGTTCCTGGATATTCTTGGCGTTATTAATAATTTTTCAAATATCAGTACATTTTATTATTTGGTCAGAGGAAAGATGGTGCATGAAAGAATTCGGAGAAGAGTATATAAACTATATGAATAGAGTAAGACGTTATCTATAATCGTTGCGATATTCCATTGACAAGGAAAATGGTAATTGAAGGGGAATACAGAAGGAAGTGAAACGAGCTGGCTATTACGTCGATATATCTGAGAAATAAGTCGATTAATCGTTCAAAGGTTCGACTGTTTCTAGGTAAGCTTTACTTTACAGTGCGTCGATACCTGGGATGGTTTTTTGTCAAGTCAACGCGGTATGCTGTGACTTTACAAACGGATAAACTTCCGTTTAATGTGGCATATCACAGCACCCCATTGTATCGGCACCTCCGAAATGTTGATATGTGGCTGCAGCAAAACAAAATAACCAACTTGAAGTTGGCAACAACAAAGATTAATGGTTTGATTCTTAAACCGGGAGAGACATTTTCCATTTGGCGGTTAGTCGGTAAGCCAACCAAGACAAAAGGTTTTACTGAAGGAATGGTCCTGAAAAACGGTACGTTTGTTCCCGGAATAGGCGGAGGCCTGTGCCAGCTTTCAAATCTTATTTATTGGATGACCTTGCATACGCCATTGCAAGTTACGGAACGATGGCGCCACACACACGACGTATTTCCGGATGCTAACCGAGTCCAGCCATTTGGAAGCGGAGCCACAATTGTTTACAATTATATCGATCTTCAAATAAAGAATGATACCCAACACACATTTCAGCTTCTGTTACACCTAGGGGAATCGGATTTAGCAGGCGCATGGCAATGTGAACACGAATTGACCCCAAAATACGAGGTTTACGAAAGTGAGCATGTGATTACTCAGGAATGGTGGGGAGGTTACATGCGTCATAATGTGATCAAGCGTAAGGTGTTTGATCTAGAAGACAATCTAATTAGTGATGACTTTATTACAGAAAATCATGCCATTATGATGTACGAACCCATGTTGGCAGAGGCGATAGAGAGTGTATAAGGGATTAATCATTAAAAAAATTCTATGTAATTACTGGGTAATTTTACTATAATATAAAGTGGAGATAAAAACACAGTTTCGGTTGGTAGTCCGAACCTATCTATTGAATAGATAGCAGTAACCTGTCCCTCCTGGGGTTGTCCGTTCTCTAATCTCAGTTTTGTAAAAACAGGAGGCGATACCCGTGTGTTTAAGTGTGAAACTAACTGTATTCTTTGAAGAACCATTTTGGGTTGGCGTGTTTGAAAAAAATGAAATGGATTACCTTTTCGTATGCCGAGTAGTTTTTGGTGCAGAACCAAAGGATTATGAGATCTATGACTTAGTATTAAAGGATTACTGCAATTTAAAGTTCAGTAGTTCTTTTGCCGCGAATAACGGTAGAGAAAGAAGATCAAACCCCAAAAGACTTCAAAGAGAAGTAAAGAAAGAGGTTAAAAGTATTGGAATTGGAACTAAAGCACAACTTGCAATGAAATTGCAGCAGGAAATGAACAAAGTAGAAAGAAGAAGCAAATCACGAGAAGAAAAAGACCACCAAAAAGAAGAACAATTCGCATTACGACAGCAGAAGAAGAAAGAAAAGCACAAAGGGCACTAACACGTAGTGGTACATTCTTTTTCATGCCTAAATTACTAGTCCTATGACCGGATAACAATCATAAATAATCAGAGCAAAAAACATGGTGAAAATTATCCAGGTATGTTGAACATGATTGTCATGTACTTTTTAGTAATATTTAAATGTATCTACAAATTCATTGATGAATTTCAACCTAAACGGAGATAAGCAGATATATCTGAGAAATAGTTCACTGGGATTAAGGAGGATATACATGCCCAAGAGGAAAGAAAAAATAATCAAACTAGCCAATGACGGACTCATGACGAATGGCAATTTAAGCCTCATCGATGAAATCTTTACAACCGATTATATTGCCCATGCAGGAGGTAAGGATCATAAAGGGCATACGTTTATCAAACGATATGTTAATCAGTTGCGCTCAGCCATTCCAGATATTAAAGTAGTCAACGTTGAGTTCTGGATCCAAGAAAACAATACGATTGCTTGGCAGCGGACACTCAGCGGTACTCATCACGCAGACATGTTCGGTATTCCTCCTACAAAAAAGAAA
Source organism: Dehalobacter sp. DCM (assembly GCF_024972775.1). NCBI lineage: Bacteria > Bacillati > Bacillota > Clostridia > Eubacteriales > Desulfitobacteriaceae > Dehalobacter > Dehalobacter sp. DCM. The sequence continues at coordinate 2,029,831 of NZ_CP092282.1, forward strand.
ATTACTTGGAGGGATATGGTCATCAGCAGATTCGAAGGAGAAAGAATTGCTGAGGAGTGGACAGTGTCCGAACTGGCCGGCGAGTTACTTTCGAAAAGGCCAACTCGAAATGAAGAGTGAATAATCATGATTCACGGCCATTAATTTCGGTGTCCAGCTTTTTGACTTCTGTTTCGACGATATCAAATGCTTCATCCCAGGAAATTGGTTCCCACTTATTTTCACCCGTGTTGACCAATGCGTTTCATGGCATATTTCAACCTCAGCGGATTATTGACCATTTCGTCTATAGCACCGCATGCATAATTTGCCGTTGGCATATGGATCTTTGCATAAAATATTCCATTTAAATAGGATACTGAAGTGATAAACTTATCGGCGTTATGCATTTGGCTGTAATTTAATTAGAAAAATGCTTCCACAATATTGAGAATTTGTTTCGCATATTGAAGATTTTATCAATGATTCAGATTGGAACTTGAGAATAAAAACGGATAAGACACTGATTATGCATAACAAGATAGAAAAAATCTAGCCTGAAATATATCGTTTGACTTATCCTTCATTAAAGAGTATATTTTTTATAGGCTTTGAGTAGGCTTTTTTTAGCTGATCTTAGCTCGGTGGTTATCCGATGTAAGATGGTTTGTGTATTTAAGAAAGAAGGTGAGAAAACTGGACGGTGACGGATCCTATGGAGGGATAGAGCTCCATAAAAGTATAAAGCGGGAAGAAGTCTTGGTTTTCTCATGGCATTCAAGATCGATTATTCATGCTATTCAAACGAATAGCTTTAAGTAGTAGATTCTGGACTTTCTTCCTGCGGAAAATGGGGGGAAGCTGTGCTCAGAATCTACAAAAACGATGGAATCAACTTTCAGGAACTCACAGTTGACAATACGACGCGCAATGTATGGGTCAACCTGGTCAATCCCACAGCGGATGAACTGCAGCTCGTAGCTGAAAAAACAAATTCTCCGATTGATTTTCTAAAAGCGGCACTTGACGAAGAAGAACGTCCGCGTATCGAGGTCGAGGATGAATCTGCCCTTATTCTTATTAATATACCGGTAATGTTAAGTGAATCCAGCTATGATACGCTGCCTTTAGGCATCATTCTTTCCAAGGACAGCATTGTTACAGTATGTCTGGAAAACAACCCGGTCATACTTGAGTTTAACGAATATAACCGAAGAACATTTAATACTGCCAAACGGACGCGGTTTTTGTTCCAGATGTTGTATAAATCAGCAACTTATTATCTGAGATATATCCGGCAAATCAGCCGTTTAAGCGAACAGATCGAAATTGATTTGCGGAAAACGATGAAGAATAAAGAGTTATTTCAATTGATGGATCTCCAACAGGGCTTAACTTACTTTACATCGTCATTACGTTCCAATGGGATTGTCATGGACAGGCTACTGCGTATCCGATCCAATAATCAATGCCAGCATCTAATCCAGATCTACGAAGAGGACGAGGATCTGTTAGAAGATGTCATAATCGAAAATAACCAGGCTGTTCAGATGGTTGAAATGTACAGCAGGATCTTATCCGGTATGGCTGATACATCCGCTTCGATTATTTCCAACAATTTAAATATGGTCATGAAGTTTTTGACTTCGATGACGATTATTTTGGCCATCCCGACGATGATTGCCAGCTTTTGGGGAATGAATGTCCATGTTCCTTTCAAAGATGAACGTTTAGGTTTTTTGATTGTTGCAGGGATCATTATTGTCATCACCGGCGCAACCACGTATGTGCTGATGCGCAAGAAAATTCTATAGATGCAGGAAGCAAGAGGCAGGGGGACAGAGGGACGCAGGGGGACAGAGGGACGTAGACCTTTGTCTCCTTTTTACATACAAAAAGGAGACAAAGGTCTACGTCCCTCTGTCCCCCCCCGAGCTTGCCCCTGCGCTTGCCCCAGTCTGGCCTCTGCTTGGCCCTCTCCTGGTTCTCAGTTACTAAAATGTGCGGTCGAAATAGATGTTTTTAGCTGCGGCATTGATGGGGATACCAACAACTACGGCACCTTGCATCAACCCGATTTTTTTCACGACGACACCGACGGAATACAGGACGCGGTTATCGGCGTTGAGCATACCGGCTGTCTTCGCAGCGGAACCAATAGCGATCCCCAGATCGATGGCCCGCCAGGCACAAAGAGGTCCCGGAAACTCCGGTCCCTCATTGGATACGGTAAGCATGGTACATTCGGGCTGTCCGCAGGCACCGCAGTTTAACCCGGCCGGTTTGTTGTCTTTAACAGATAATAAAAGCAGAGCCTGCGAGTTGCGTATATTTTCACTGTCCCTGAGGAAAAACTTCTTCCGCGGCTCCTCACTGTAAAGCGCCATGGCATCGGCTAACTCTGCCAGTATCTTCGGGTCGGTTATCACTTTGGCTTCGATGCAGTCCTGGCCTTTCGCTTTCGGTGCCGTCACAGCCGATAATGCCATTAATTCAGCGACGGTTTTCATTATATCCATAGCGTCATTCTCCTTTGATACTTATGTAAATTGTGTTTTGGGTATCCTAAAAGTATACTATAATAAGAACAATAGCGAACGCAAGGGTATATTGCCAAATTACGAGGTGAATAGAGTTGCCTGAAAAAGTATTGACCGTATCAGAAATCAACCGAGAGATCAACGACGCACTGAGAAAACACGCTTATTTGTGGAATTGTTGGGTCACAGGCGAGATTTCTAATTTTAAGGACCATATCCCATCCGGGCACTGGTACTTTACCTTAAAGGATAAAGAAGCCGGCATAAAAACGGTGATGTTTAAGGCCCGTAATATGCAGTCTGGTTTTAAACCGGAAAACGGGATGAAAGTGCTGATTAGGGGAAGCATCCGGCTTTATGAAAAAGACGGTAATGTTCAGCTGTATGCCGAGGAAATCTATCCGAGCGGTTTGGGCGCATTATATATTGCTTTCGAACAGCTAAAAAGCCGATTAGCGGCAGAGGGGTTATTTGCGCCGGAGAAGAAGAGACCGATACCACGCTACCCCTCACGCGTAGCCATCGTCACCAGCCCGACCGGCGCTGCGATCAAGGATATTTTGAATATTGCCCGCAGAAGAAATCCGTTGGTTTCGCTGATCATCATTCCTTCTGCCGTCCAGGGGGAGTCAGCACCTGGCGAGATCGCCCGCGCCATTGAGCGCGCTAATCACTACGGAAACATCGATCTGCTTATTGTGGGCAGAGGCGGCGGATCTTTGGAAGAATTGTGGGCTTTTAATACAGAAAAAGTCGCGAGGGCCATTGCCGCCTCCGCCATACCCGTTGTTTCTGCAGTTGGCCATGAAGTAGATTATACCATTGCGGATTTTGCCGCGGATTTGCGTGCGCCAACGCCTTCCGCTGCAGCTGAGTTAGTAATACCGGTACTTACTGAATTAAAAGAGGGTATTCATTACTACGAGGAAAAGTTATATCATCGTATGCAAGCCTTACTGGTCAATAAAAGACACCAGGTGGACGAGATCATGACGCATTCAGCTTTAGCCCGACCGGGCTGGAAATTGGAACAGTCCCGGCAGGAACTCGATTACCTGGCCACCCGGCTCCAAGAAGGCATGACTGGATTTATGACAGAAAAAAATGGTATACTTAAACTATTGAGCGCGAAAATTGATCTTTTAAGTCCTTTGCATACCCTTAGCAGGGGCTATTCACTGGCCTATGATTCCGAGACAAAACTGCTTAAATCCGTCCAGCAGGCAGCTGTTGGCGATTTTATCAACCTGCGGCTCAGCGATGGGGATATCGGTTGCAGCGTGATGCACGTTCATCCGGAGAGACCATCAAGTGACTACCCATTAGAGGAGAAGTACAATGAAAAAAAGTGAGGCCAAACAAAACACGATAAAATTTGAAGCGGGTATCGAACGTCTGGAACAGATCGTCAGCGCGCTGGATCGCAACAATGTCGAGCTCGATCAAGCCTTGGCACTGTTTGCTGAGGGAATCCAACTGATCAAGCAATGCAATGCTCTTTTGGATTCTGCCGAAGCGAAAGTCAAAGTGTTGGTGGAAGATAGCAGCGGCGAATTGATTGTTACTGAAAATACCTAGGAGAAGCAACAGAATATGTTTCAAAAACAATACAATGATTACTTAGATAAAATTGAAGGGTATTTGGATGCGCTTCCTCTCGATAGCTCTCTCTTGGCCAAAAGTATGAAATATTCGGTGGTCGGCGGCGGCAAGCGGATACGTCCTGTGCTTGCCTTAGCCTGTGCTGACCTTGTCGGCGGCTGTTCTGAAAAAATTGTTGGAGAAGCTTCCGCTCTGGAATTGATCCATACGTATTCGCTAATTCACGATGATTTACCGTCGATGGACAATGACGACTATCGGAGAGGTAAACTTTCCAATCATAAAATGTTCGGTGAGGCCGCTGCCATATTGGCTGGCGATGCGTTGCTGACCTATGCTTTTGAATTAATAGCCAAGCCGGTAAAAGGAGATGAAGGCAAAAAGCTGAGGGTCGTATTGGAAACCGCGCAGGCGGCAGGCTGGCAGGGAATGGTCGCAGGACAAAGTCTGGACACCCTGGGGAGTTTAGACAACACGACGCTTTCCGATATTGAACATGTTCATAACCTGAAGACAGGAGCACTGCTCAAAGCATCCGCTCGCCTTGGTGCAATTCTAGGCGGAGGATCGGAACAAGAGATCTCGGTCTTATCGTCGTATGCGCTTGAGCTGGGATTAGCATTTCAAATTAAAGACGATATTTTGGACGTTGTCGGGGAAAGTGCCGATTTAGGGAAGTCGGCAGGTAAGGATGAAAAGTCAGGGAAGCCGACGTACACGACGTTATTGGGTTTAGATGGAGCGCGTGTTAAGCTGGAGGAGTCCATTGCCAAGGCGAAAGACCATTTGCAGTACTTTGGAGCAAAGGCCGATTTTTTACGATCATTGGCTGATTATACCGCCCAGAGAAAGAACTGAAGGATTAGGTAGCATATTAAAGAGGATGAAGAATAATGAGCGTATTATCTGCACTGTGGAGCAACCAAATTTTATGGACGTCCCTCTTAGCTTGGATTTTAGCCCAAATTGCTAAGATCGTCATCAACTTCTTTTTAGAAAAGAAGTGGGATTTTGATTTGCTGACGAGCTCCGGTGGTTTTCCCAGTTCCCACACAGCAATTGTCTGTGCACTGGCTATAGGCATAGGCCAAGCTGAAGGGTGGAATTCGTCGTTATTTGCTATCGCTGTCGCCCTGGCCGTCATTGTTATGTACGATGCCGCCGGTGTAAGACGCGCTACGGGGAACCATGCCAGGATCATCAATCACCTTGTGGAATGGATGCGGCAGCACCCGACTGACTTTTTGGGTTATAATATTCAGGAAGAAAGATTTAAGGAACTCATTGGACATACTCCCTTTGAAGTCTTTGGCGGTGCGATCCTGGGATGTGCTATCGGACTTATCTTCTAGAAGAATCATATGATGTTGCAGGTAGCTGATCAGAATCAAACGCGTTTAGGCAAAAGAAAGCAGGAAATAGCCTTGGCTCGGAAGAAACAAAGTATCAAATATATTATCGCCGTATTCTTTGCAACATTTGCAATCGCTTTACTCCTGGGGAGTGGAGCAGAAGCCTTCCTCCGGTTTTTCCCAGTGAGCCTGACCTGGATACTTTTACTATGTGTCATCGCCGTTGGTATCTTATTTGATATTATCGGTATTGCCGTAGCGGCCGGCGATGAAGCACCGCACCATGCGCGGGCTGCGAAAAAAGTATTCGGTGCAAAACAGTCCATTTATTTGATCAAGCATGCCGACAAAGTAGCTAATTTCGCCAATGATATTGTTGGCGATATTACCGGGACACTCAGCGGCGCGATGGGAGCCACCATCATTCTGAGTTTGGCAGTCAAATTTCCCGTTTTAAGTACATGGAAGATTTATTTGAATGTCCTGCTTCTGGCATTGATTGCCTCGCTTACAGTCGCAGGCAAAGCCTGGGGGAAAGCGATAGCAATCAATGAAGCAAACCGGATCATCGCGATTACGGGCAGGATCATTGCCAGCTTGGAAAAGCTGACCGGATTATATTTCACTAAAAGCAAACGGGGAGGAAAGTAATTTGCGGCTTTTAGACATAGTAGAGTCTCCCACAGACCTGAAGAAAATGAATATAAGTGACCTGACAATACTTGCAGAAGATATCCGTCAGGAAATGATAGATATAGTTTCCGTCAATGGTGGTCATCTGGCGTCCAACCTCGGTGTTGTCGAACTCACTTTGGCTTTGCATCGCGTATTTGACTGCCCAGCCGATAAAATTATCTGGGATGTCGGGCATCAATCCTACGTCCATAAATTGTTGACCGGCAGAAAAGAAGAGTTCAAAACCATACGCCAGTTTCATGGTTTAGCCGGTTTCCCCAAAAGGAGCGAAAGTGAGTGCGATTGTTTTGATACCGGGCATGCCAGTACGTCGATCTCAGCAGCTTTGGGCTTTGCCAAAGCCAGGGATATTAAGAAGGAAAACTATCATGTCATCGCGGTAATCGGCGATGGTGCAATGAGCGGCGGAATGGCTTATGAAGCACTCAATCAGGCCGGTAACAGCGACAGCAACCTGATTATCGTTCTCAACGATAATGAAATGTTTATCTCAGAGAATGTGGGCGCGATGTCTTCCTATTTGAATAAAATACGGACAGCACCAACGTATGATAAAAAGAAAAAAGATCTCCAGAACTTCTTGAAAAATATTCCGGGAATAGGTGATTCTGTAGCAAAAGCGGCAGGAAAGGCGAAAGATGGATTGAAATACTTCCTCGTTCCCGGTATGGTTTTTGAAGAGCTGGGACTGACTTACTTAGGTCCAATCAACGGACATGACATTTCTGCGTTGGAAATGGTATTTAACCAGGCCAAACAAAAGAAAGGGCCGGTAATCATTCATGTGAAAACCTGTAAAGGTCAGGGTTATGAACCGGCAAAACAATATCCGGATATTTTCCACGGTGTTGGGCCCTTTGCCAAAGAAACGGGGGAAGTGCTCAAAAAGGAGGCGCCGCCGACCTATACAAAGATTTTCGGTGAAACGATCTGTGAATTGGCTCAGACTGATGAACGTATTGTGGCAGTAACGGCAGCAATGGGTTCAGGAACAGGACTGAACGAGTTTGGCAGTCGATTTCCGGAACGATTTTTTGATGTGGGCATTGCCGAACCACATGCCGTGACGTTTGCTGCCGCTTTAGCTTTAGCCGGGCTTAAACCGGTTGTATCGATGTATTCCACATTTTATCAGCGCGCTTATGATCAGGTCCTGCACGATGTGTGCCTGCAGAATGCCAAAGTTGTTTTTGCGGTAGACAGGGCAGGGATCGTCGGTGAGGACGGGCCCACCCATCACGGTATTTTTGATATTTCTTTTTTCAGGGCGATACCCAACTTGACGCTGATGGCGCCTAAAGACGAAAATGAATTGAAACAGATGATTTACACGGCATTCACCTTCGATAACCCGGTTGCCGTTCGTTATCCGCGGTCAGCCGGTGTTGGCGTGGCGATGGATACGACGTATGAAATCCTGCCCAAAGGTAAAGCAGAGCTCTTGCGGGAAGGCAGTGATGTGACGCTCATCGGCTTTGGGCCTGTTGTTAATATCTGTCTCAAAGCAGCAGAAAGTTTGGAGTCACAGGGGATCCAGGCAGGTGTCGTTAATCTGCGTTTTATTAATCCGATTGACAGAGATCTGATTGTTTCGCAGTCTCAGCTCACAGGCAGAATCGTCACAGTGGAAGATCATATTTTGGCCGGCGGCATGGGAAGTGCGGTAATGGAAGTATTGGATTCTGAAGGGATCGAAGGAATTATTGTCGAACGGATTGGGTACGCAAGTTATATCGAGCATGGCGCACTATCCGAACTATATGAAGAATACGGCATAACCGCGGAAGGAATCGAAAACGCAGCTAAGAAAATTCGTGATCGCCACGTCCCGACAAGAAAATGATGATAAAACATACAACGATACATTGAAATTGACAAGGATGAAGACACTGTGGCCAAAAATAAGATACGGCTGGATCTGCTGCTGGTTGAAAAAGGGCTGGTTGAAAGCAGAGAAAAAGCAAAATCACTGATTATGGCAGGAAAGGTCTATAAGGAAAACATTTGCCTGGATAAACCGGGGACGATGGTGCAGTCGGATACGGACCTCATTCTCAAGGGAGAGGTTCACCCCTTTGTATCCCGCGGCGGCTTAAAATTGGCCAAAGCGATCACGGTATTCGATTTAGACTTAAAGGATAAAGTCATTGCTGACATTGGGGCTTCAACCGGAGGATTTACGGATTGTGCACTGCAGAACGGCGCCGCCAAGGTGTATGCCATTGATGTCGGATACGGCCAGCTAGCCTGGAAGCTGCGGCAAGATAATCGCGTTGTTTGTCTGGAAAGAACCAATGCGCGGTATTTGAGTGAAAATACGCTTGGGGAAAAGGTGGATTGGGTCGTCTGTGATGTTTCTTTTATTTCTTTGACTAAAATTTTTGCGGCAATGACAGTGATCCTGAAGGAACACGGGCAGGCCTTGGTTCTGATAAAACCTCAGTTTGAAGCCGGACCGGAGAATGTTGGGAAGAACGGTGTGGTAAGAGATCCCAAAATACACCGGGACGTGCTGGAAAAGGTTCTGTCAGAGGCTGAACATCAAGGTTTTCAAGTCATCGGGCTTGATTTTTCTCCCATCCGCGGTCCGGAGGGCAACATTGAATTTTTAGCCTGGCTTAGAAAAAATAGTGACGGGAATTCCACTCAGGGCAGAGAAGATCAGAACACAGGGTTAGACGACATGAGTGAAAAGAATGAACGCGATTGGCCATCACAGCTCAGTGAATTGGTCGAGCGGGCTCAGATGAGAACGGAGTGAGAGTATGGCGAATCGAGTTGGAATATGGGCAAATCAATCCAGGATCAATACCAACAGCCTGATCCCTCAGCTTATTAATTGGTTCACAGGCCAAGGATGGGAAACGGTACCGCAATGGGACGAAAAACTGGATGAAAATGTCGACTTTATATTATCTCTTGGCGGCGACGGTACTGTACTCGGAGCGGCTCGGGAGGCTTCCCGTTTTCATATTCCGGTGTTAGGCGTCAATTTCGGGAAGCTCGGATTCCTTTGCGAAATTGAACGCGGAGAAATATATACCGCCTTAAAAAAGGTTCTGCGGCAGGAATACGCCATCGAAGAGCGGCTGATGTTAAATGTCTCGTACATTAAAGACGGTGAAAAATTTCAGGAAATCACCTTGAATGATGTTGTCTTTATTCGGGATAACGAGGATGCGCTTGTTACCCTTCAAGTAAAACTATCCGGAGAACCGATTGCCAGCCCGCCTTCAGACGGACTAATTATTGCGACACCAACGGGCTCTACTGCCTACTCGTTATCTGCCGGAGGACCAGTGGTCAGTCCGGATGTGCAGGCTGTACTGATAACACCATTAGCTGCGCATGCCCTGTCATCGCGGCCGATGGTTGTATCCTATAAAGAAAAAATCGATGTTATCTTGACCAAAGGCAATCATGCCAGGGTGACTTCGGATGGGAAATTCATCGTTCTTATGAACCAGGGCGATCACATCCAAATCGAGACGGCACCCATCAGAGCACGGTTTATTCGATTAGGGGAAAGGAGCTTCCCTAAAGTTGTCCGGGAAAAGCTCAGGGACCGTTGGCATGAATGACAAGGGAATTGAAAATACACAGACACTATTAAAATCGTACTTACAAAATAGAATCAAAGCAGGGGATATTGTCGTTGATGCGACAGCCGGTCGGGGGAAGGATACATTATTCCTGGCCGAGTGCGTCGGACCGCTGGGAAAGGTATATGCTTTTGATATTCAGGAAGACGCGATTGCTTCTACCCGGGAACTCTTAACGGAATACCAGCTGATGGACAGAGTAGCCTTATTCTTAGAAAGTCATTCTGAGATAGACAAAATCGTTCCTACAGGGATAAAAGCGGTCATCTTTAATCTGGGCTATTTACCTGGCAGCAATCAGCAGGTTACGACACATCCGGAGACTACCATTCAAGCAATTGAGGCCGGGGTAAGATTGTTAACTGAAAAAGGACTGATTGTTCTTACGGTATACCGCGGGCATGATCAGGGTGCAGCGGAATCAGCCAGTTTGAATACGTATTTGGCCGGACTTCCCAAGAAGGATTTCAGCGTTCTGCAGGGAATTTATCTTAACCAAGGCGACGCATCGCCTTACTGGCTGATCATTCAGAAAAACAGGGGGTAGTGGATAGTGAAAACGCGCCGCCAGAAAAAAATTCAGGAACTCATCACGAGTGAAGTGATCAAAACCCAGGAAGAGCTGGCCCAGCGTCTGCTGGAAGAAGGATATAATGTCACGCAAGCCACCGTATCCAGGGATATTAAAGAAATGGGTCTGTTTAAGATAGCCGCTTCCGGTGACGAGTATCGCTATGCCATACGGACCGAAACACAGCCGGTCGGGTTCAAGGACAGGCTGAATCGGATGTTCAAAGAAGTTGTCGTTTCCTTGGATAGCAGTGAGAATATCATTGTGATAAAAACGATTCCCGGCAATGCGCAGGCGATGGCACTGCTTCTGGACAATATTGGCTGGAAGGAAGTCATCGGGACCGTTGCCGGTGATGATACCATTTTCCTTTTAGTTAAGCCCAAAGAAATGACCCAAACCGTTTACCAGCGGCTGTCGGAATTGATATAGAGGAGGAGCCTTATGCTGGAAGAACTGCACATCAAGGATTTTGCGCTCATGGAAGATGTTCATTTAACATTTAATGATGGCATGACCGTATTTACAGGCGAGACCGGAGCAGGAAAATCGATGTTGGTCGATGCTTTGGGAATCCTGTTAGGGGGCAGGGCCAGCACTGAATTTCTCCGACATGGCAAAGACAAAGCATGTATCGAAGGCATTTTTTCCCAACTGCCCGAAAAATTGGTCACGATCTTAAAGGATGAAGGCTATCCGCTGGAGGACAACTTACTGTTCCTTTATCGCGAAATCAATGAATCAGGCAAGAATATATGCCGTGTTCAGGGCCGAACAGTGCCGTTGTCGCTCTATCGGACGTTCTGCGAGGGTTTGGTGGATATCCACGATCAGATGGAACATCAGTCCCTGCTCTTAGCAGAAACCCAGCGGGAGTTATTAGATAATTTTGGCGGTGAGGAACACGTGAAACTCCTCCATAGGGTCAGATCAGCCGCCAAGACATACCGTGATATTATTGCCAGAGAAAGAGATCTCCTTCATTCCGAACGGGACAGAGAAAAAAGAGAAGAATTATTGCGCTATCAGATCGAAGAGATTGAGCGCGTCTCACCGGTACCTGGAGAAGAGGACGCCTTGGATAAGGAAAAACGTTTTCTCATGAATGCGGAGAAAATTGTTAATCTTGTGAATGAGGCTTATGAGAACCTATACAGCCGATCGCAGGACGCGTCGGAATCCGCTTTTGATCTGATGGGGTCGGCTTCTGATAAAATGAGTGAGTTGGCGGCTCTCGATCCGGAAATCGAACAGCTTCATAAGAATCTGGAAGTTATTTATTACGATTTGGAAGACTATATTTCCAAGCTCAGGGCGTATAAAGATGGCCTGGACTTTGAAGCAGGCCGGCTTGATGAGATCGAGACCCGATTGATCGAGCTGGGGAAGATGAAACGGTATGGCTATACCATCGAAGCAGTTCTGGAGAAAAAAACAGAGATGGAGAAGGAACTTGAAGAAATTGTCCATCTTCAAGACGAGAAAGAAAATATTAAGCGGGAAAAACGCGATGCGTTGACAGAGTATAATAATCTGGCTGAAGAACTCAGTCTCAACAGAGGGATTCTGGCTGATCGCATTGAAAAAGGCCTTGCAGCAGAATTGCAGGATTTGGGATTGAGCGAGGCCAGGATCGAGATTATTTTTACACCGGTAACTGAACCGTCGCAGGAAGGTGCTGAACAGATTGAATTCTATTTTTCCGCCAATGTTGGCGAGCCTCCGAAACCTCTGTCCAAAGTGGCTTCGGGCGGAGAAATGGCCCGCTTGATGCTGGCGTTTAAAAGTCTTTTATCCAAAATTGAAACTGTGGATACCTTCGTCTTTGATGAAGTGGATAGTGGTGTCGGTGGCCGGACAATCACGAAAGTCGCTGAAAAACTCTCTCATATCGCCGATAACAGACAGGTGCTTTGTATTACCCACTCTGCCCCTGTTGCAGCATTTGCTGATAAACACTATGGAATCAGTAAATCGGTAATTGCTGATCGAACGATGACCCAAGTCAGAATGTTGGAAGAAAACGAACGTGTCCAAGAAATGGCGCGGATGCTTGGCGGCGAAAGTATTGCTTATAGCCTGGCGGAAGAATTATGGCATCAAGCAAAAAAATGAGGGTTTAATGAGGTATATTACTGCACGCAGATTTTGAGCGATACCGCTTAACGAGAAAATCAATAAACACGATAATACCACTAATAACTAGATTTAAATAGAAGACAGTCAGGCGCCAAAGGATAATGGCTGAAATCATCAGATTTTTTGGGAAAATGAGGCCAAAAAGCAAATAAAAGATCCCTTCCGATGCGCCTGCGTTACCCGGTGTCGGAATCACATTGGCTGCGGAGTAAAGTATAGATTGGACAGCAAGGATTTCAAAAAAAGTGGAACCGGACAGCCCTAAAGAAAGATAGACAAAGTAAGTCACAGCAAAATAAGCGGTCACTTGAATAAATGAATAAAGGGTTACCCGAATGAATGCTCTCTTATTGGCAAAGAATTGCTTAAGAGAGTTTTTATATTCAGCGATGTGCCACGCAATCGCATCATCATCGATACTTTTGGCTAATCTAAATTTTTGGAGCAATTTGATAATGGCGCGAGCAATTCGCTCCACAACGGTACTATTGTAGCAAATTAGAAATATGGCAATAACTCCAGCTACATTTAAAGCCAGGCCAAAACAAATCAATGCCTTGCTGATCATCCCCTGTTGAAATACAAAATGGGCATTAAAAACAGCCATAAACAGGGCAAATGCTGTCGTCATGAAATGAAAGACCATGTACTTATTGATCGAAGTCGACGTGGCAACACCCAACGGAACCTGATAATCATTGGTCATGACATAGATTTGGACAGGCTGGCCCCCGGCAGAAAATGGTGTAATCATATTGTAGTATTGACCTACAAACGCAAGTTTAAGGTAACGGTATAACGGCATTTTCAGTTCGGATAAACATAAAATTGCTTTAAAAATTAATGCATCTGTCAGCCAAAAAACAAGCATGCAAAGTACGGCGAGTCCAATCATGCGAAAATCAGTCATTTCCTTCAAATGAGGAATAAACTGGAATTCCGAACTGGAAACCAGGATGAGGGCTGTGACAGTGATAATCGTTAATAAGAGAATATAATTAAGGACTTTGTTTCTCATTGCAAGATCCTTATCTGTTATTAGTAATTCAATAGACCCTTTACAAATCAATACATATACAATGGCAAAAGAGTAAGCTTTTGTCAATTTTTTTTGATCATTTTCTAGTCTTTTTTAAGAAATTTTAGAAAAGATTACTCAGGATGAAACGGTGTTCATAGGGAAGTCTAAATAGTACAATAAAATTTTATTGTTTTATTACCCTGCAGGGTTCTGACGTGTTTATGAGGAGGTTGAAAAGCTGGAGGGAAAAAAGTGAATAATAAACTGATCAGGAGAACTTTCCTAGTTGGTACTCTGGTTGTTTTTACCCTTAGTATGCTGCAATTGTCAGCAGGATATCAGAAAGACAGGGAACTGAGCTATAATGTTAACAACACTGAAAAGACCCAGTTGAGTACGATTTCCCCAGTCTATAGTTTTTTTGAATCATTATCCTTAAACAAGAACGGAAAAGAAGTAAATAAAATACGACCGGAGGTTATCCCGGGAGGACAGTCCATCGGGGTCACTCTTCAAACAAAAGGTGTTCTTGTTGTGGGATATGCTCCGATCAGTGGACAAAATGGAAAACAATCATATCCAGCAAAGGAATCCGGCATCGAAATCGGAGATATCATTTTAACAATCGATGGCAAGAAAGCACTCAATGATTTCCAGGTAGCTCAAGAAATTGATAAGAAATGCCAAGATAATCAAACAATTGAATTGGAAATCAAGCATAATGACGCGATACAGAAAAAAAAGATACGACCGGTTTATTGCTCGGAAACAGGACGTTATCGTATTGGGCTATTCATTAGAGATGAAGCGGCCGGAGTAGGAACAATGACTTTTATTGAGCCGAAAACAAAAATATTCGGCGCCTTGGGGCATGTAATCACGGATATTGATACCAATGACCAAATTGAATTAAGTCAAGGAAAAATAGTAGAGTCAACGATTTACGCTATTGAAAAGGGACTGAAAGGAGATCCCGGAGAAAAAATTGGCACATTTATGTTGGATTCTCGATTTTCCGGTGTTATCAACAAAAATTCGGACAGCGGCATATTTGGTGTCTATGAGGGATCAGTAAACAATCCGTTTTACACTGAGGCCATTCCCATAGCCTGGAAATCTGAGATCAAAGTAGGTCCTGCCAAAATATATACGGTACTCAAGGATAATACCATTGAAGAATTTGATATAAGCATTGAAAAAATCATGAAGTACCGAGCTGATAATAAAAATATGATTATCCGTGTTACTGACCAAAAATTATTGGAGAAAAGCGGCGGGATCGTTCAGGGAATGAGCGGAAGTCCGATTGTTCAGGACGGAAAAATTGTCGGAGCAGTCACACACGTCTTCGTTAATGATGCTACCCGTGGATACGGAATTTTCATAGAAAAGATGCTTGAAGAATCGGAAATCTTAAGTAAAGCTGCAGTCGCCCCTCTGGGCGGCTTTTTTTTGTTTATCAGAAAGTATAAATGACTTTCTAAGCCGACTTTCTTGAATTGGTTATGATAAGTTAACTTTTTAAAGCAGATCAGAAGGAATTGAAAAACAATTGTCGAAAATAGTTTTTGGATTATATTTCTAATTATTGTGTCGATTGGCCAATTTCACAATTCATATAAAATATTGGAGGTTAAATAATGGAGTCCATCAAAATACTATTGGCGGATGATAATCGGGATTTTATTGAAGTATTAAGTGACTACATCCGAAAGCAATCTGACATGGTTCTCTGCGGTACTGCTTATAATGGCAATGATGCGCTTGAACTGATAAAAGAAGAGGAACCTGATATTGTTGTTTTGGATATTATCATGCCCCATTTGGATGGACTTGGCGTGATGGAGAAACTTGTCAACGTGACTAAACGCCCGCGAGTGATTATTTTAACTGAAGTTTCGCACCCCTCAAAACCCTTGTATCTCTAATTTAAAGGTATCCTAATGCCAGTGGTTCCTTCTGATTATTACCGATTAACTGGCATTTTTAAGGGCTATAAGCTGATTACTAAGAAAAGAATTCTCAAATAGTTCTTTCAAATGTTCATATTCACTGGAATTCCTAAATTCCAAAATGTCCACTAAACCAGACTTGGCGATGCTGGTGATCACCACTTGCAGCAAATCATCAAATAATTCCCAGAGCCGCTCCGCTACATTCTTCTCTATGAGTTCGTCCTTGATTTCCGCAAATAATCCTTCTAAGGATTCGTAGGCGTTTACTCGTCGAAAATAGGCTAGGAGTGTATAGAGGAGATAGCAGGTCGTGATATGGGCAATCTGCGCATCGAAATCCCTCGATTGACAAGTCCCGAGCTTCAAATGCTGCTTGGCTTCCTTAAAAAAGACTTCGATGGTCCAACGGATACTGTAAATCTCCAACATACTCAATAAACTAAGAGATATATCCGTCGAGAGGAACAGTCTAAATTTCTTTTGATAGGGAAACCGGCAAAAATACAGTTTGATTTGTCCGATTCCTTCATAATCAACAAGGACTTCGAAATAACGGATATTCCGTTTCCTACAGCGTTTTTCGTTTCCCTCACTTTTGAGGACCGATTTTAATTGGCTGGCATTAAGGGAAGTCTCTTTGTAGCGATACTTCCTCGTATCTTGCCGAACACCACAGACCAAATGCATCGATTTTTTGTCTAATCCTCGAATCGTTTGAATGAACTCGTAACTGCTGAACCAGCTGTCAACCAGGACATATTTAGCCTTAAACCCCTGTTTTACCGCCCGTTTTATCATATCCAGACCGTTCGAAATTTTGCTAACATGGCATTCTCTGATCCGTTTAGCCCCAGCAGATTTGGGGTCTCGTTGCTTTTTGAACCGTTCTTTACGGTGCCTTGCCTTTTTTAAGGGCTTTTCCACTTGTAAAGTGAAGTCTATAGGCGTGAGGCTTTTACCATCGAAGAAACCAAGGGTTAAATTTTTAAAGCCTAATTTGCTACCTTTCTTCCCTGCAACATGGTCAAACACCTGGGTCATTTGTTCAATTCTTCGACCTGTCTTAGCAAGAGTTGTATCATCTAGAATGAAAGCGGACTTTTCATCCACTTCGTTCGTAGGATTAACCAATCGTTGAAACTGTTTGGATATACCGATCAGCAATGCTCTCCAAGGCATTTTTTCATTGTTCTTCAGTCGATATATGGAATCTTTCTTCATAGTAGTAACCTTTTGGAAATCGCTTTTATATAACGCGTGGACACTTTTCAGTAACATTAGGGGCAACATCAACATTAGTGAGAGGATTTCCGCGGAACTGTAACCATCCTGTTTCAGAAAACCAACTTTGCGGCAAAGCGTTTTAAGCTTGAACGTCTTCATAACTTCACATATAATATTGTTAATCGAATAGCCGTGATTTTGGAGTACGTTTTCAATTTCTTTGACAGGTTTCCGCATGATAACACCTCATTTTTGGTTGATTTGGAGTAGCATCTTATTATACCAAAAACCTAGTGTTCATGCGGATTTTTATCGTTTTTTCGTCTTATTCTAAGCCGAATTTTCGGCTGTTTTATGGGTGCGAAACTTCAGTTTTAACTTCCTTCGGACAGGAAAATATGACCCAACGGGCAGTAAAATTAGGCGCGGACTACTACATTTTAAAGCCATTTGACCTTGATACATTAGGTAAAAGAATAAGACAGTTGGTTGGAATATGTGAAATTGAGCCGGTTTTGAATTATGATTCGAGTACGATCATCACCAAACCAATCCTATCTCAGGCCGCTATTAACGCGAATAACCCTGTCAGAATCGTTGAAGTCGAAGTTACAAAAATGATCCAACAGATGGGGGTACCTGCTCATGTCAAGGGCTATCAATATCTTCGGGATGCGATCGTCGCGGTGATTAAGGATGTCTCCTTGCTCAGCGCGGTAACAAAGGAACTGTATCCGATGATTGCCAAAAGTTATACAACAACACCCAGCCGGGTTGAGCGGGCGATTCGTCATGCCATTGAACTTGCTTGGGACAGGGGAAATATTAATTTTATGAATAAGTTCTTTGGCTACACGATCAATATCGACCGGGGTAAGCCGACGAACTCAGAATTTATAGCTATGGTCGCGGATAAACTGAGAATAGCGGATAAACTTGATTTTTAGAACGGATCCGGTTGACCAGGTTGGAGTAATTGCATCTTTATGATGACCTTTTAAACATTTCAAATCAAAGGAGCATGACGATAAGGAATAACACTTGAATTTTTACTCCAAAGGTAAAAGGGCAAGTGTTTTTTATTTTATTATCACTCCTTCTATCGTGGTGTTAATCTGGGGTGAACGGACCAGCGGCAAGAGCTTGGAAGAACTAAATAGAAAAATAGAATAGTAAACGACGGCGCTGCGGTGACTGTTTTGCATGATGCATAAATTCGGGTATAATTTGTAAAGATAGCGTGATAGCGTTAGAAAAACCGGAGGTCCAATTATGATTGAGTGTGAATTAACGGAAGAACAGATTTCACAGGAAACGATTTTCGAAGGTAAGATCATCCGTGTCTACAAAGATTCGGTTCGGCTTCCCAACGGCAAATCATCTGTGCGTGAAATTGTCCGGCACCCAGGCGCTGTTGCCATCGTACCGCAGCTTGACGATAAGATACTGATGGTCAAGCAGTATCGGTATGCACTGGCTAAAGAGACCCTGGAAATACCCGCAGGCAAAATCGACCCAGGGGAGACGCCGGAGACGTGCGCCTTAAGAGAATTACGTGAAGAGACAGGTTATATTGGTGATATTACGTATATAGGCGGTTTCCATACGTCACCGGGTTTTACGGATGAGATTATTCATATCTATCAGGCTGTTAATCTGGTGTGGTCTCCACTGGAAGCCGATGAGGATGAATTTTTAAATGTCGTGCCGGTTTTGGTTCAAGAAGCCATGGATCTTGTCATTCATAATGGTTTGCATGACGCGAAGACCGCATTAGGAATTCTTCTTACCTGTGGCGGCAACAAATGAACTACGCCGATCTGCATATTCATATTGGCAGAAGCCTCGACGGCAAAGCAGTTAAGATTACGGCGTCGCCAAACCTGACACTCCCAGAAGTCATACGGGTTTCCCGTGATATCAAGGGTTTGCATATGATCGGCATTGTTGATTCTCACACCAGAGGGGTTATTCGTGATTATAATGAGCTGATTGCGCAGGGTTTCCTGCATGCCATCTCGGGAGGCGGATATCAATCCGGAAACCTTGTGATAATCCCGGGGATAGAGGCTGAACTCCAGGTAGGCCACGGTCACGCTCATTTTTTGGTGTATTTCCCAACAATCACTGTTTTGCAGGAATTTGCAGCGTGTTTTCTTTCCCGTGTCAGCAATTGGCAGTTAAGCTCACAAAAGATTCACATGGATGTTTCCGAATGGCTGAAAACAGCTGAGGCATACGGTGGACTCTGGCTTCCCGCGCATGCCTTTACCCCGCATAAAGGATTATATGGCGCTTGCTGCTCCAGGATTCCGGATGTATTGTCCGTATTTCCTGCCGCGTTAGAGATGGGGCTCAGTGCGGACAGAAGGATGGCGCAAGGTATTTCCGAACTGGATGATGTGGTTTTGTTCAGTAATTCGGATGCGCATTCGCTTCCGAATATTGCCCGTGAATATAATGAAATGCATCTCAGCGATCTCTCATTTAATGGATTAGAGGCGATTATCAAGAAAAAAAGCGGTCAATTGTATAGAAACTTTGGGCTTCATCCTCGCATAGGCAAGTACCATCGGACGTTTTGCCTTGATTGCTCCCAAGTGGTAAGTGGTGAAGCGCCAATGCTGATTTGCCCTGTTTGTCACTCGCATCATGTAGTTCCTGGCGTCCTGGACAGGCTTGCTCACATAGCCGATCGAGAGATTACCACGTATCAGTCTGATCCTAACTATGTGTATCGTGTGCCATTAGCCTATTTGCCCGGTATTGGTTCCAAGACATATCAGCGGCTATTAAATAAGTTTGGCACGGAGTTAACGGTATACCATGAGGCCGAATTCGATGACCTTTCATCCGTAGTGGGAGACAAAACGGCACGAATAATTATGCAGGCAAAGGTTGGCACATTGAAATTTACCACAGGGGGCGGGGGATTTTTCGGTCGTGTCACGACATAGTTTTTTAATTTGCTGAATATGATTCCTTGAGGGACAAGTCTCGAGGAGGTTCAACAATGAAAAAGCTTGTATTTGAACATATCCGTCGTTTCTGGGTTATTTATTTGACGCTCTGCTGCGTTTTTTTAGCCGGATGTGCTTTTGGTGCAGTCGGTATCAATTCTTTAGGAACGGACAAAGCTCAGGAACTCACCGATTTTTTGAATAAACTCCTTGGAGGTCAGCCGGATATACTGAATACCCTATTCCTGCAACAATTAGCTCGCGATAACTTTATTATTATGGCTGCCATATTGATCTTAGGGCTAACGGTGATTGGCGCGCCTCTGGTTTATTTGATTGTTTTTAGTCGGGGCTTTATTCTTGGGTTTACTATCGCCTTTATTCTCCATGCGAAGCAGTGGGCCGGATTAGGGCTTCTCCTTATAACGGTTGTATGCCCGTCTTTGATCGCGGTGCCCTGCTTACTCTTTGGGTCAGGAATGGCAACAGTTTTTTCTTTTCTATTGCTTCAAGGAAAACTCAAAGGTGACTTTTTAAAGAGAGACTTCTTCCATTATTGTGCTGCAGGCTTTTTGGTATCCTTAGGTGCATTGGCCGCCGGTGTACTACAGGGGTATTTTTCAACGTTGGGGATCAGATTTTTAGGATACTAAATTCTGTAGGGGACAGAGGGCGGACAGCGGGACGTAGACCGGAGACAGAGGGACGTAGACCTTTGTCTCCTTTTTGGACGCAAAAGGGGACAAAGGTCTACGTCCCTCTGTCTCCCCTCTGTCCCCCGTTGCTATTTTTGTGGGATGTACTATAATTTCTAATAGAAGTATGTGCAATTCTGAAGGAGAATTCGAAATGAATATGAAATTTATCAAAAAGGTGCCTACAGCGGAGGAAATCATTGCGCAAATACCGCTGCCGGACCACATTAAAATAATCAAACAAAAAAGGGATCAGGAGATCAGGAAAATATTAGAGGGAGAAGACAACCGCTTTATCCTGATCATCGGTCCCTGTTCCGCCGACAATGAGGATTCTGTATGCGAATATATTGGCAGATTAGCGCAAGTTCAAGAAAAAGTAAAAGACACGATTCTGATCATTCCGCGGATCTATACGAATAAACCACGAACAACCGGTGAAGGGTATAAAGGCATGATCCATCAACCGGACCCAAGTAAAGAACCCGACCTCTGCGAAGGTATCAAAGCGATCCGCAGCCTGCATATCCGGGCATTGACAGAATTTTATATGCCGGCTGCCGATGAAATGCTCTACCCGGAGAATTACATGTATTTACTGGATGTTCTGGGCTATATTGCGGTTGGTGCACGTTCGGTGGAAAATCAACAGCATCGTTTGACCGTCAGTGGCGTCTCAACGCCGGTGGGAATGAAAAATCCAACCAGCGGTGATTTGACCGTCATGCTGAATTCAATCTATGCAGCACAGCAGAGCCACAATTTCATCTATAACGGTTGGGAAATCGAAACAACGGGGAATCCCTTAGCCCATGCGATTTTGCGCGGGGCGGTGGATGCCTCAGGGCGTAATATACCGAATTACCATTATGAAGACTTGATAAATATCGCGTATGAATACGAAAAACAGCCGATGGTTAACCCGGCTATTATAGTCGATACAAATCATGCCAACTCGATGAAACGCTATGCGGAGCAGCCACGCATCGCCCGGGAAGTATTAATTAGCCGAACCTATGATTCTCTTCTGAATAAAATGATCAAGGGATTGATGATCGAAAGTTATCTTTTCGAAGGGCGCCAAGATATTGGTGAAAATATTTATGGCAAATCGATCACCGATGCTTGCCTGGGATGGGAAGATACAGAAAGACTGATCTATCGCATCGCAGAAAAGGTATAATTCGGAGTCTAAGGAGAAAAAAGTGCTATTAGAAGAACAAAGAAGACAAGTTATTGAAACTGCACGCGAGGCACTGCAAACGGGTCTGATCATGCTGACCACAGGAAATTTCAGTCTGCGCGATCCGGAAACCGGCTATATGTGTATCACCCCCAGCGGAATGGATTATCAGCAAGTTACCCCGGCAGATATCGTGGTCATGGATACAAAGGGTACAATCATCGATGGTGACAGAAAGCCATCGATTGAAGGTTCCCTACATCGATTTGCCTATGAGAAGAGGCCCGATATTTTTGGCGTATGTCATTCCCATTCCCCTTATGCAACGGCATGGGCAAGTGTCGAAGAACCATTTCCGCTTATCGTAGCGGAGCTTGCAGGCATGCTTGGCAGCAATCTTATGACTGCGCCATTTTTCCCCATGGGATCTATGGAGCTGGCTGAAGTTACGATTCGTGTTTTAGGCAATCAAAACGCCGTCCTGATGAGTAATCATGGACAGCTGACAGTGGGACCTTCTTTACCAAAAGCCTTAGCTCACGCCCGGTTAATTGAGGAGGCCGCTAAAATTGCCTGTTTTGCTAAGTCAATAGGAACACCCCGAATCATATCTGAAGAAAAGGCTGAATCGCTGAAGAAATGGCTGGCAACTCACTATGGGCAACAATAATACTCAAATACGTGACCAGGAGGAAATCATGTCACACAATAAGGTCAAAAAAGAGACGGGGATATTCGATTATAAAGAGATCTTAGACGATGTTAAAACGTGGGTCCGGGAAGTAGGCCGGATCCAAAGAGATAACCTTCGCAAAGAGAATCTTCTGGTAGAGACGAAGTCCACTGAAGTGGATTTAGTTACGGAAATTGATAAGCTGTCAGAAAAATATTTTTTAGACGCCATCATGGAAAAATATCCGGATCATAGTATCCTCTCGGAAGAAGCCGGTGTATACGGTGAGGAAACTTCCGACTATCTCTGGGTCATCGATCCATTGGATGGCACGACGAACTATGCTCAAGGCTTACCGATATTCGCAATATCGGTTGCATTACAGTACAAGAAGGAAACCGTCTTAGGTGTCGTTTATTTGCCGATGCTTGAATTGATGTTCGAGGCGGTACGCGGAGAAAATGCTTATCTTAATGGAAAACAGATAACCGTCAGCAGGAAAACCGAGTTGAAGCAGTGTCTTCTTTCGACGGGATTTCCGTATGACCAAGCGGTTCATCAGGATAACAATACTAATTATGTCACGTATTTTGTTCCAAAATCCAGAGGCATACGCCGGATCGGATCAGCAGCATATGATTTGGGCAATGTCGCTGCGGGAATCATGGACGGTTATTGGGAATTGAATCTCAGTCCATGGGATGTCGCTGCGGGAATGTTGATCGTGGAAGAAGCGGGCGGAAGGATTATTCAGCTAGAGCAGAAGAGAGGAATATCCATCATTGCCGCTAATGAGCATATTGCCCAGCAAATCTGGAAAGGCATAACCACAGTGGATCAAATGAAAGAAGAATAAAGTAATAGAATACTTGATTAATCGCATAAAAGAGGCCGCTGGCAAAGAACATATATCGTTCGTTGACAGCGGCCATCGCTTTGGATTTTTACTCGACTCCAGTAACCGAAAAAGTTGGTTTTAAAAAAGGCAGCTTCATTTGGAGTTGTATTTGTATTGTATCGGCATTGATGTGCACGGTTTTATCAATATAGATTTGAATGCCTTGATACGCGTACTTATCTGAATAGTTCTCGTTGATTGCGTTTTCCTCAAATACCCCTGACCAGAGGCGTCTGACGGTTCCCCTTCAGCTGGAGCACATCAATGCCTTAATAGCAAAGACACCGCCATTTTCCTTAATTGCTGCCAACGTTTTATCATCCATTGCGAATTGCATCTTCTCCACCTCCGTAATACCCCTAAGGGGTATATTTATAATTCTATTATATGGTATCGGAGGGTAATACGCAAGGTGTTTAATTATTTTTCTTTTGTAACTTTTCGAAAACTCAGAGATTATGATGGTATGTGTATTTACAACAGAAACACAGAAGTGCTTCGGACTATTCCAATATTTTGTGCTCAATATTATCCAAAGCCGGACTATCAACGATTTCGCCTGAATACGTGAACCGTGAGCCATGGCAGGGGCAGTCCCAGGATTTTTCCGCCGAATTCCATTGCAGCTCACATCCCATATGGGTGCAGGTGGTATCGATCAGATGAAGCTTTCCATTTTGTTCCCGATACGCTCCGGTCCTCTGGCCTTCATATTCGATTATTTTTCCTTCGCCGCAGGGGATCTCATTTTTGTCCGGAACAGGAGAAAGTTTTCCGGAAATGAGGTGTTTAGCAACGTTCAAATTCTCTTTAACAAAGCTTTTTGCAGAAGCGATGGGCGTAAAGCGTGAAGGCCGATAGATATCTTGCCAGGGACTATATCCGTTCAGGATCATGTCCCTGAAGATTAAAGCGGCAGCCGTGCTGGTTGACATTCCCCATTTTCCGAAACCCGTTGCCACATAAATCTCCTGGGTGTCTGAAGTCAATTGCCCGATATAGGGTACTCCATCTGCAGTCGAATAATCCTGAGTTGACCAGCGGTAGGGGATATCAATGACGGTGAAGAGTTGTTCGGCAAAATCCTTTAGCTTTCGATAGTGATTGCTTGTATCCTCACCTTGACCTGTCTTATGATGTTCCCCAGAAACAATCACCAATTGCTCATCCTTCGTCATGTGTGAACGCAGAGAACGTGCGGGATCTTCCGCAGTGATGTACATGCCTCCGGGGTATTTTCCTTTAATCCTTACACCCAAGGCATATGATCGCTCCGGATAGAGTCGGCTGAAATACATGCCATGCGCTTCATAACAGGGGTAATGGGTTGCAATAATAACTATTTTAGCAGTAATTGTCTTACCGTTCTTGGTAATGACACGATGTGGTTTGCCTTCGTCGACCCGAGTAACGCGTGTTTGCTCAAAGATATAACTGCCGTTGCCGGGGATTTTTTCAGCCAGTGCCAGTAGATATTTACGCGGATGAATTTGGGCTTGACCATCAAAGCGAACCGCTCCCTTTATTCCAAGAGGCAAGGGGATTTCCGGGACAAAGTAAGCCTGAATCCCAAGTAAGGAAGCGGTATTGACTTCATTCATGATTTCAGGCACGTAATCATCCCTATGGGTAAAACAGTATGCGCTCTGCCAGCTAAAATCGCAGTCAATCTTTAAAGAGTTGACCAGGTCTGAAACAGTTTTGATAGCTGTTTGATTCGCATCGGCATAGTGTTGGGCTTTGTCCTTTCCAAACTTTTGAAAGATACGGTTATAGACTAATGTGTGCTGGGATGTAACTTTTGCTGTGGTATTGCCCGTAGTGCCCTGCAAAATACAATCCGCTTCAACGACGCTGACGGTAAAGCCTTCTTGTTTCAAAAGATAGGCAGTCGTTAATCCGACAATACCGCCGCCAATAATTGCGATATCGGTTTCAATATCCTCGTTTAAAACAGAATGTTGGGGTTGCGGAGTTGAGGCTATCCAATAAGACTGAGGAGGTTGGCTAAAATCGGCTGTTTTTTTATTCATTGACTTTTCCTCCTGAATTGCATACGATACCATAAAAGAACTGAAACTTTCTAACTGGTTTTAGCATCTGCAGACAAAATAAAAATATCCAAATTATACGGTTTAATGGTAATATAATAGAAAGAAAAGCGATATTGGCTGTAGTTGACTCTGCATGATCACTATTATTACGGGAAAGAAGGGTTGAGTATGAGTTCATTTAAGAAGCCCGAAGATAATATTGACCGGACGAAATGGATATTGATTACGGAAGCAAATGAGGTCGAAGCGGATATTATTCAATCCATTTTTGAATCTGAAGGAATTCCTTCCCTAAAAAAATATAGCGATGCCGGAGGAGAGTATCTAAAAGTTTATTTAGGCAAGACAAATTTCGGTATTGATATCTATGTTCCTGAAGAACTCAAGGATAAAGCTGAAGCCATCCTGACTATTGACCGTGATCAGGAATACTTATGGCCGACAGACTAATTTTTTTCAATATACAAAATAGGGGGAAAGCACTATGCCTCATATTATCGTCAAGTTATGGCCAGGCCGCAGTGAAAAAGATAAAGCGGCATTAGCCGAGAAAATGGCTGAATCAATGACGGAAATTATGGGTATTCCGGACAAGAATATATCTGTTTCATTCGAGGAAGTCGATAAAGAAAACTGGGACAAAGAAGTATATCAGCCGGATATCCTGGATAAAAAGCATCTTTTATATAAGAAGCCAGGGTATTGAAATTATTTTCTTTCGGGGGAGTCGGTGTTCAGGATGAGAAAAGTAAAGATCATCACAGATAGTACAAATGATCTTTCCGATGTCATTCTCCAAAAATATGATATCAGCGTGATACCTTTACATGTTGATTTTGGTGGGGAAAGCTATAGGGATGGCGTTGATTTACTTCCTAAGGATCTTTTTAAATTGGTCGAGGAAAAAAATATGCTGCCCAAGACAGCGGCACCTTCACCGTTTAATTTTTCTGAAGTTTATCGCGAGTACGTCGAACAGGGACAGGATATTATTGTGATCACAATATCCTCGCACATGTCTTCCACTTATCAAAATGCAGTCCTTGCTTCCGAGGAATATCCGGAGGGAAGGATATTTGTCGTTGACTCTCAAAATTTATCAACAGGTATCGGGTCACTTGTCGTTTTGGCAGCCGAATATGCTTTACAGGGCTTAGAGGCAAAAGAGATCGCTGACAGAGTTCAACGGCTGGTTCCAAAGGTCCAGGTCAGTTTTGTCATCGATACGATGGAGTACTTATACAAAGGCGGCCGCTGCAACGTTCTCCAGAGCATTATGGGCAGTATGTTAAAAATTCGTCCGATGATTAGTGTTGACAGTGGGAAAATGTTTATGAAGGATAAGGTACGGGGCGATAAGAAAAAAGGGCTCGATAAGATGTTAGCAAATACCGCCAAAGATTCTATCGATTCAGAACGGATTTTTATTACGCATTCGTTGGGCAGTGAGGATGAAGCGCTTTATCTGAAGAGTATCCTGGAAATGAGTTTCCCTGAGAAAGAGATCATCACAACCGATGCAGGCTGTGTCATTTCCAGCCATTGCGGCCAAAAAACAATCGGCGTGATCTATATTCGTCAATAACGTATAGTCCCCAAATCGACATAGATAAAAAACGCGGAATGCTGAAAATGTGCATCCCGCGTTTTTTATGCGCTATCGGAGATATCAGAGATATCAGAAAGGATATAGTGCTTTATGTTAATGAATTACAATAGTGATTTTTTTACCATATCTGAAAAAAAAATAACACATTTGATATTGAAAAATTTAGGCAACCATTATAAACATGCCGAATTCGGTTATTTTTTGTTTCAGAATCAAATGGCATGTTTTCTGCATCTAATGTGTCTAGGCAGATGGTGTTTAGCCTGCAAAAAGAAAAGTGGAGGAATTATTATGTGTTTCAGACCGACAGCAGCAGCAAAAGTGATTATTTGTCCCGGCTGCCAAAAAAAGTTGACCCAACAGCAAGGTCATATAGCTAAAACATGTCCCTTTTGTGGAACAGATATCACGCAGGTGGAAGGTACAACGACTGAGCAGCCTAAATAATAAGTCCATAAATTATGGAAGAGCAAGATCAATGATACAAGGAGAGGATATGAAAATGACGACTGAGTTCAAAAAAGGTTCCGAAAACGACTATACCGTAAGGACCTGTGCCTGGTCTGCACCAGGCTGCCATCCAACCGGTTGCGGGCTGATCATGCATGTGAAAGACGGTAAATTGGTTGAAGTCGAGGGCGACCCGGATCATCCGGTTTCTCAGGGACGCGTTTGCGTCCGATGTCTGTCTCTTCCGGAAACGATCTATCACCCGGATAGAATCCTTTATCCGATGAAGCGTATCGGCAAAAAAGGCGTCAACAAATGGGAACAGATCACCTGGGATGAGGCATACGACATCATCGAGGAAAAAGTCAGATTCTATCAAAAAGAGTACGGACTTGAATCCATCGCCATGATGGGTGGAACCGGCCGCGAAGCAACCTTTTACTTCCCGGCATTATCCTACGCGGTATTGCAGACACCCAATAATGTCGGTGTTTTAAGCGGACTTTCTTGTTACGGACCGCGTTGTGCCGTGACTGAATACGTTCTCGGCGCAGGTTATCCGGAAATCGACTATGCTGCCTATTTTGAAGACAGATATGATAACCCTGAGTATCAACTTCCCGAGTATGTCATTATTTGGGGCAAAAGTCCCTTGGAATCCAATGCCGACGGATTTTTTGGTCACGCAATTATCGATTTGATGAAACGCGGGACGAAGATTATTGCCGTTGATCCGAGGGTTACCTGGCTGACATCCCGTGCCGAGTACCATTTGCAGCTCCGTCCCGGAACCGATGCAGCATTAGCGTTGGGCCTGCTGAATGTTATCATTAACGAAGACCTTTATGATCATGAATTTGTTGAGAAATGGACTTTTGGTTTGGAATCACTCAGAGAGCGAGTCCAGGAGTACAGCCCAAGACGCGTTGCAGATATTTGCTGGATCAAGGAAGAAACCATTGTTAATGCCGCCCGCGCCTATGCGAAAGCTTCAAGTTCAAGCATTGCCTGGGGCGTTGCTCTGGATATGAACCGTAATGGTATTCAGGCTATCCAAGGGGTCCTTTATCTCATGACGCTGACAGGAAACCTTGACATTCCTGGCGGTAATACCCTTGCCGAACCTTCCAGCTTCATGGGCAAATGGCGCTATGATACCCATGTTCAGATTCCGGAAGAAATATATGAGAATCGTATCGGCAATAAAGAATTCCCGTTCTTTAACTATGGACTTATGGCTTGCAGCCCGGACAATACGCTGGATTATTTTGAGAAACAACAGCCCTATCCGATTAAAATGGTATGGTCCAACAGCCAAAACCCCATTGCCAATGCAGCCTGTGTTCCAAAACGCTGGCATGAAGCCTTCAAAAAGATTGAATACTGGATCAGCCAGGAAGTCTTTATGACGCCAACCGTTTCTGCTTATGCGGATATGGTGCTTCCGGTCGCAACGTTTGCAGAGCATGATGGTGTTGTTATTCCGCACTTTGGCCGCAACGCCTCTTTTGTCGGTGCTGTCAATCAGTGTATTGAGCGTGTCGGCGAGTGCAAATCCGACCTGGAGATATGCTTTGATTTGGGAAAACGTCTCAACCCGAAAGCGTGGCCGTGGGAAACAGTATCGGAGTTCTTTACCGAACAAATTGAGCCGAAAACAGGGCTGACCTATCCTGAACTCAAAGATAAAGTTGTTCAGCAGCAGAAATATATCTATAAGAAATATGAAAAAGGCCTGCTGCGGTCAGACGGTGAACCTGGGTTCCAGACGCTGACGGGTCTTATTGAATTAAAGGCGACTGTATTTGAAAGCTGGGGCGAAGATCCTCTGCCCTATTTCCAAGAACCGCCACATAGCCCATACGAAACACCGGAGTTATACGCAGAATATCCATTGGTTCTGACAACAGGCGGAAGGAAATTTACGTCATTCCACTCCGAGCACAGACAGATCCCGTCTTTAAGACAGATTACCCCTTGGCCAACCATTGAAATACATCCCGATACCGCTGTTGAGCTTGGAATCATAGACGGAGACTGGGTCGGCGTAGAGAATCATCTGGGCAAATGCCGTATGAAAGCACTTGTTCAGCCTACTGTTCATCCTAAAGTCGTTCATGCTCTTCATGGTTGGTGGTATCCGGAACAAGACGGAGAAGAGCCTAACTTGTTTGGAACCTTTAAATCCAATATTAATATGCTTATGCCGCATAAGAAAATCGGAAAGCTGGGTTTGGGTGCCAACTATAAGAGCAATCTCTGCAAAGTATACAAGGTCAGCGGTTTAGATGATTAAGTCTTTTATAATAAATTTATTGAGTGACTGGAGGTAACACAATGTCCCAGAATGGTTTATTGATAAATTACGGATGGTGTACAGGCTGCCACAGTTGTGAAATTGCCTGCCGGAACGCGAAAGGGATTCCTCTTGATCAATGGGGAATCAAACTGGCCCAAATTGGCCCGTTCAAAATGAGCAATGACAAAACCGAGTGGAACTATGTTCCAGTCCCGACCTCGATATGTGATCTCTGCGCAGACCGTATAGCCGAGGGCAGAAAACCGGCGTGTGTCCATAACTGTCTCGCCAAGTGCATGGAGTACGGCCCAGTTGAAGAATTAATGAAAAGAATGACTGAAATCGGGTCCAAGGTAAACGTTTACCTGCCTTAACATTAACTTGAATCAAAACAATGATACTGTCATCTGCTGCTGACATGTCAGCGGCAGATGACCCGCAATATGTAATTTAATTAATTAAGAAGAAATAGAAGATGAGATACGAGTCGTAGCAATGTGCCTTAGGCGAAAGGAGAAAAGCGCATGATAAGACCAAGAAAGTTTTACGGCTGGAAAATGGTTGGTGTTCTTTGGTGTGTATACTTTTTAATGCAAGGACTGGTTCTCTATGGTGAGCCGGTGGTCAACAGTTACATGATCGTTCATATGGGGTTTGGCAGAAGCGTTTTAGGGGCCGGTTCGGCTATGTTTATGTTGTTCCAGGGCTTTTCTGGGCCTTTTGTAAGTAAAGGGATTAAGGCCAAGGGCATTAGATTTACGATCATTATCGGGGCAATTTTTGTTGCAGTGTCATCCATACTTATGGGAACAGTGGTCAGTAAGCCGTGGCAGTATTTAGTGGCCTTTGGTGCGATTTCCGGGGTAGGGATCGGCTTAAGCGGCATGTTTTCCGTTCAATCCGGCATTACCTACTGGTTTCGGAAAAAGCGTGGTTTAGCCATGTCTATTGCGCTGACCGGAGCGGGTGCCGGCGGATTTATTTCCGGTTATGTGTTGAATTACATCATTAATACAACCGGAAGTTGGCGTAATGCCTGGCATTTCATTACCGTAACATGTATTCTCACCATCATTTTGGTGGCTGTCCTTGTGGTGAACAGACCGGAAGCAATCGGACAAGTTCCTGACGGAGAAGATATTAGTGATGAACCGCAGGCAAAGAAACTAAGAGACAGTAAAGTATATAAAACGTTGACGGATGTGAAAGTGTCCGATGTCATGAAAGACAGACGGATCTGGTTTATTCTCATTGCATTGCTGGCGCTTCGGTTTACTTATTCCATGTGTATTGCCCATTCTATTCTGCATTTATTTGATGTGGGAATACCGAAGGCAGTGGCGGCTATGGCAGTTGGCACGATGACCTTATTCAGTGTTTTAGGGCGGCTGTTGCCAGGTACTGTGATCGATAAGATCGAGCCGCGAATTGTCTGGTTTGGCGGAATGGTTGTTTTTATCATTGGTTTCATGAATTTAATGTTAGCAACATCCTCCGCGAATGCAATCGTGTTCTCCATCTTGGTAGGTATGGGTTTTGGATCATCCTATGTCTGTTCAGCAACCATGGTCGGAAACTATTATGGTGTCAATACATTTCCATCGATCATGGGTATTATTTTCCCGGCCCAGATGATTTTCGGCGCTTTTGCACCGCTGCTTGCAGGTATCATTTATGATACAACGAAGAGTTACGTCATCTCTTTTACCTTTGGACTTGTCATCATGATTATTGGAGCCATAGCAGTTTTGTTGGCTGTTCCTCCCAAGGTCAAAGAAGATCAAAATCCTGTAGTTAAGAGCGGGGATTTACACGCGTGATTGTCATCCAATGGTAACGATTTATACTGCAAACGAATACACATGGTTTTCGTTTGCAGTCGCTTCATAGCATACTTGCTGACATACTTTATTATTGAATTCATAGAATATCGTATTGATTTCTTATTGATAAGAAAATAATAGTTGTAATTTTCGAAAATGAAAAAGATTTGCATTAGCGGAAAGTTATATCGAAAAAGCCTAAATGAAAATCATATTAATAAATCAGGTAGAATCAGCGAGTAAAGGAAATGTATAGGCCATTCACTCGTTTATTTCACACACGTAACCATATGGACTATATCAAAGCCGATTGGCACGTATCATGCATTATAGGATATCAACATAGGGATGAGTCACCCTGTTACGCATGAATATCTGGTCAATAGCTGCAGCATATTGGTGCAATAAATAAAATGCAGAAGGTGCTGTTAACAACCAGTTCAAACATGCAAATAATAGCAGGAATATTCAAAATAGAATAATTATTCGGAAGGTGCATACGAATTTACTAAACAATACGTACGTGCTTTTAAACAAAAATACATCTTCTAAAGGAGGTGCTTACTCAGAAAACGAGGATCGTGTTATCTCGTGAAAGGAGGAATGCAGACCGAATGGCGTAAATGGAATAAGTATCACATGCCGTTAACTTGAATAAGGATTGGATTTCTTCAAGAGGTATTTCTTTAATTCAAAAAGAAAATAATTAGAGGTGAATATAATGGAAACTGAAAAACAGACTCCAGAACTCGGTTCTATACCTCTGAGTACTTCAGGCACAATTCGGATTTCCTGGCCGGAGAAAATCTCTTTTGCCTTGGGAGATGCAGGCTGCAACATGGTATGGGCGACCTTGCAGGCTTTTATGATGTTTTTTTACACCGATATCGCCGGGATTTCCGCTGCTTTTATTGGCACCATGTATTTTGTAATTCGTATTATGGATGCTTTTTCTGATATCGGTATGGGTATACTTGTTGACCGCACTAATACTAAATGGGGAAAAGCCAGGCCCTATATCCTATGGTTAGCGGTGCCGATGGCCATTGGTATGGTTCTGCTCTTTACAGCACCGGATTTTAGTACTTCAGGTAAACAGGCATATGCTTTTGCCACCTACTTTTTAGTGAGCGTAATTTTATATACTGCACTGGCTCAACCCTACAATACAATGATGGCTTTGATTACGAACGATCAATATGACCGCTCCATTTTGAACATATTGAGAATGGGCGGTGGCGTTTTAATTGCGATGACTACCGGTTACTTCACTTTGCCGTTAGTCAATGCTTTCGGAGGCGGCAAACATGGTTGGCAAATGATGGCCGTTGTCTATGCGATTATTTGTGTCATCTTCCTTGTGATTTGTTTCGCGGGTACGAAAGAAAAAATCAAGCCCGTCAAGGAACAGACAGTCCCTGTTAAAGTGGGGTTGAAAGCCCTTTTTGCCAACAAATATTGGATCATGATGCTTCTCCTCGGTACGTTGACCTTCATGATGTTTTCCATGCCGGCTGCCTGGCCTTATTATGCGCAATATGTCATGGGGAATCCAATGTATGTCGGGACGATTATGACGATGAACTTCCTGTCTAATCTGGTAATATTTATATTTATTATGCCTTGGTTGCTGAAGAAGATCGGCAAACGTAACAGCGTTTTTGTCGGCTTTGTGTTATATGCCATCGGAGTAGTTATTATCCTCACTAACCCAACCAACTATACGACGGTAATTATAGCGACCCTTATCAGAGGTGCCGGTTTTGCGCCTCTGGTCGGGACGATGTATGCTTTTATTGCCGATACGATTGAGTACGGGGAATGGAAGACCGGCGTAAGGTCAGAAGGTCTTACCTACAGTGCGGCAAGTTTCGGCCAAAAATGCGGTACCGGTCTGGGTGGTGCCCTTATCGGCTGGCTGCTGGCTGCCGGCGGTTATGTAGCCAATGCACCTGTTCAGTCAGCGGCATCGATGGGTATGATTAACTTCATGTTCATCTGGCTGCAGCTCATAGCATACGTGCTTGCTGTTATTATTTTGCTGTTCTATAAACTAGACAAGGAATATCCAGCAATTATTGAAGAATTAAAACAACGCAAGCTGAATAAGGTCAGTGAAGCAGGGAAGTAAAAGTCTTGAAACGGTGTTCAGGACATATCTTAAACAGAAATAATCTATCGAATCAATCAAAAATGCTATAGATCACTATAGCATTTTTATATGGGTGCGCCACGCATGGCGCATAACTTGGCGGTGAAAGTCCGCTATGGAGGCTGGCTCCTTTACTTCTCTCAGTGCAGTTAGTTGATTTTACGAAAACGAAAGAGTTTTGCAGTTATGAAAGTCAATTATCAAATACATAAACAAAAACAATTATTAATATAAAGACAAATATAAAACGATATTAAACAAATAAAAATAAGCGGGATTATACACGTGCTAAGTATAAATGTATATAGGATAATCTGGTCGAATGTAATTGGCACATATCATGCATATAGATAGTTTTATACCTCTGTAAAAAAACGGGATTAAAATCTCAGAAGAGAAAGGAATGTTAAGCTTGAAAATTATTTCTGTCATCGTTAACGGCATACGAAAATCAATCGTATGCGACCCGGAAGAAACTCTGGGTAATGTCCTTAGGAACCAATTAGGACTTACCGGCACTAAATTAGGCTGCGGAACAGGGCAATGTGGTGCTTGTTCGGTCTTGATTGATGGGAAAGTTGTTCGTTCCTGTGTGAAAAAAATGAAAGCTATTCCTGAAAATGCCAATATTGTAACCATTGAAGGTATTGGAACACCAGATAATCTTCATGCGCTCCAGATTGCCTGGATGTATCATGGCGCAGCCCAATGTGGATTTTGTACACCTGGTTTTATAGTATCCGCAAAAGCGCTGTTGGATGAAAATATCAATCCAACCCGTAAGGAGGTCAGAGATTGGTTTCAAAAACACCGCAATGCCTGTCGATGTACAGGATATAAGCCGCTCGTCGATGCGGTAATGGATGCGGCAAAGCTTATACGCGGAGAGATCGCTTTGGAGGATCTTACATTTAAGCTTCCCGAAAATACCAGTATGCTTGGAACCAAATTCCCAAGGCCGGATGGATTACCGAAAGTGACCGGAACATGTGATTATGGCCATGACCTTATTTTGAAACTCCCGGAGGATACGCTGCATATGGCGATGGTCAATGCGAAAGTGTCCCATGCCAATATCCTATCGATTGACATCTCCGAGGCCGAGAAAATGCCCGGGGTGCATAAAGTGATTACAGCAAAAGATCTAGGCGACAAGAATGTCATGGGCTTTACATTTATGGCGATGCCCAAAAATAAAAACGATGGCAAGGAGCGTCCGGTCCTTTGTGATAAAAAGGTGTTCCAGTATGGTGATCCAATAGCGCTGGTATGTGCGGATACGGAAGTACAAGCCAGGGTAGCTGCTGATAAAGTTAAGGTTGAATACGAATTACTGCCGGCCTATATGAGCGGGCCGGAAGCAGCTGCGCCGGATGCGATGGAAATCCATCCTGGCATTCCCAATGTTCATTTTGAACTGCCGGTAATCAAAGGGGAAGAAACCGGCCCCATTATGGATGAGGCGGCTTATGTAGTCGAGGGTGATTTCTATGTACAACGTCAGCCGCACCTTGTTTTAGAGCCAGAGGTTGGGTTCGCTTATACGGATGATGAGGGCAGAATAACCGTTCATACCAAGAGTTTGGTGGTTGTTCTTCCGCAAATCGTTATTGCCTTAACCTTAGGGCTTCCGCCAGAGAAGGTCAGGATTATTATGAACCCTGTGGGTGCCAGCTTTGGTTATAAACTGACACCGAATTCGGAAGTCTACATGGCGGTTGGCACATGGATTACGGGCAAACCAGTGGCTCTGCATTATGATTATGCCCAACAAACCTATTACACAGGCAAACGCTCACCGATGAATACGTACTGCAAATTGGCGGCGGATAAAGACGGGAAGCTTTTAGCCATGGAACATGATATTATCCTTGATCATGGGGCTTATGATGCAGGCGGAGATTTTCTGGCGACCAAAGCTGCGCGTTTCTGCGGGTCATGTTATCACATTCCCAATATTCGCGGGCTGGTCAAATCGACATTTACAAATAATGCCTTTGGGACGGCGTTCAGAGCGTATGGCTCACCGCAAACCTTATTTGCTTCAGAATCACTGATGGATGAACTGGCAGCAAAGATGGGTATTGATCCGTTTGAACTCCGCTACAAAAATATCTACAGACCGGGCTCAACGACTCCTAGCGGGAATGAACTCGATTGTCATCCCTTGGAGCAATTAATGGATATGATGCGTCCAAAATACCAGGAAGCGCAAGCTCGGGCGATAACAGAATCCACACCGGAATTAAAACGCGGTGTCGGCATCAGCCTCGGAACCTATAATACGACAGGTGATCACGGTGATAATGGTGAAGTCGACCTCGAACTCATGCCGGATGGCACCGTTACCGTCTATAATACGTACGAGGAACAGGGACAAGGTGCTGAGATCGGGACCCTTACAGCTGCCTATGAAGCGTTAAGGCCCTTAGGCCTCAAGCCGGAACAGATCAACTTAGTCATGAATGATACCGCGAAATGCCCGATTACAGGTGCCGCTGCTGCCAGCCGCTTGTTCTTTGTTAACGGCAATGCGACGCTTCACGCTGCTACTCAGCTAATGGACGCCATGCGTAAACCGGATGGATCCTTCAGAACCTATCAGGAAATGATGGCGGAGGGTATCCCTGTGAAATATCGTGGAAAGTTCACGAATGCGGATCATACAACGCCCTATAATTTGGATAACGGCCAGGGAAGTCCTTCCTCAACCTATATGTATGCCGTATTTATGTCGGAAGTAGAAGTCAATACCAACACCGGCAAGGTCAATGTCTTAAAAATGACCTTAAATACGGATATTGGAACAATTGGCAGTAAGCTGGCTGTCGATGGTCAGATGTATGGCGGATTAGCTCAGGGGATTGGATTAGCCCTCTCGGAAGATTTTTATGATCCAGCCAAACATCAAACCATGGTTGCCTGCGGTTTCCCGTACATCAATGATATTACCGATGATCTGGAAGTAAACTACATCCAGACCCCAAGAGCTACCGGCCCATTTGGTGCTGCAGGTTGCGGTGAGATTCCTCTTACGGCACCGCATGTGGCCATCATTAACGCTATCAACAATGCTACCGGCGTACGGATTAAAGACCTGCCGGCGCTTCCAGAAAAAGTCCTGGCAGGCTTAAAGTCACTTAAAAAATAATACCGTTCACAGTACAGTAAAGGGATACATGCAGAGACAAGGGGGGACGTAGGGGACAAAGTCTACGTCCCCTTGTCCCCTACGTCCCCTTGTCCCCTAGCCCCACAGCCTCAGCCCCTTGTTTCTTCTGCGATTTCGAGAAAGGGTGAAAACCGATGGAAATGGATACGTATGCAATCCAAGAGATGGCAAGACTCTGCACTCATAACGAAATGCCAAGCTGTGTAACGCATTGTCCTTTACATGTTGATCTGAGAACTCTTATCGGATCAATTCAAAAAGGACAGTATGCTGAAGCAGCTAAACTCTATCGTCGGCAAGTTCTATTTCCTGAAATATTAAGCCGTATCTGTGATCAGCCATGTCAAAAACATTGCCTGAGAGGCAATTGGGATGAGCCAATAGCTATTCGTTCACTGGAAAAAGCCAGTATGGACTTTGGCAAAGTCAAAAAGGAAAGAAGCTATCCAATACAGCCTAAGAATAAGCGGATCGCTGTCATTGGCGGGGGATTATCCGGTTTAGCCTGTGCCATTGATTTGGTTCGCAAAGGATATCAGGTTGACTTATATGAGCAGAATAACCGATTGGGTGGGAGTCTTTGGGAGTATGATCCTCAAAGCCTTCCGCTCGATATTATTGAAAAGGAAATGACTATCCCGCTTCAAGCCGGGGTAAATATATATTTGAACACCAAGATCATGGATCGGGGAGAGCTATATCAGGATGCTATTTTTTATAGTGCGATAGAATTAAGCGGAGACTTTGACCAGGATTACGAGCCGGTCAGTCTCGCTTCCGGCATGCCCGGTGTTTTCGGCAGAGGCAAAGAGGATAAAGCATCAATGAATTCGCCTGTGTATGCTATTGCCGTCGGTTTAAGAGCCGCCCGGAGTATCGAACGATATTTTCAAAACGCATCGCTCACTGCCGGCAGGGAGAAGGAGGGGTGTTACCCAGCACAAACCCATGTTACACTTCCGGTTGTCAAAAGCAAGCAACTTAGAGAAAAAATGTCTGACCCTGCAGCGGGGTATAATCAACAGGAAGCGGCGGACGAAGCAGCGCGGTGCTGGCTGTGCAGTTGTACTGAATGTTGGGATGTTTGTCCCTATATCCGTCGTTATAAAGCATTTCCAGATGACCTGGTTAAAACTTATGGCAAAAATATGTATGCCTATCCGGCGATGGGAAAAAGCAGCGCCACCAGTCTGATTAATGCATGCAGTTTATGTGGTTTATGCAAAGAGGTTTGCCCCGGGGGATTGGATATGACGGCGGCTTCGATCAACGCCCGGCGTATTATGGTCGAGAGAGGGATTATGCCAATGGCTGTCCATGATTTTTCTCTGCGGGATATGCTTTTCAGCAACGGTTCCGAATATTTTTTAGCAAAGCATCAGCCCGGAATGAATTCCAGCCGGTATTTGTTCTTCCCCGGCTGTCAGTTGGGGGCTTCCGATCCGGACTATGTGTTGAAGACCTACGATTATTTGATAGAAAAGCTGGACGGGGGAGTAGGCCTTTTATTGGGATGCTGTGGGGTGCCGGCACTGTGGTCAGGTCGGAACGCGTTGTTTCAGCAGCAGATCGACCAAATAACCCAAACATGGCAAAAACTTGGTCAACCGGAGGTAATTCTGACCTGTCCAACCTGTCAAAATATCTTCCGGGAATTTTTCCCCGGGATCATTGCCCAATCGTTGTGGCAAATAATCCAAGAAAGCTTATCAATGAATGAGTTATCGGACAATTTCAGGATAGAGGAATCGGGTAAAGAACTAATGGTCCATGATCCCTGTGCCAGTCGGTATGACAGGGAAATGCAAGACACGGCCCGCTTTATTTTGCGACAGTCAGGAATCATCCCGGGGGAATTGCCGCTCAACAGAGAAAAGACCCAATGCTGCGGTTATGGTGGTTTAATTGCGACGGTCAATCCGGAACTGGCATCCGAAATCTCGCTGGAGCGTATTCAGTACAGCGATAAAGACTATGTTACTTATTGTGTAAACTGTCGCGACGATTTTGCCCGTCACGGCAAACCAACCTGGCATCTGCTCGATGTGCTTTTTTTTGCCAAAGATCCGGAAAGGGCAAAGCGGAAAGCGCCATCGTATTCCCAACGGCGGGAAAATAGATGGCGTTTAAGGGAAAAACTTCTGAACATGTTATGGGGTGAAGCTATGCAGGAAAAACAAGCTATTGAAGATATAAAATTAATTATTTGTTCAGAACTGGCGGAACAATTGGATCGGGACTTAATTTTGGTGGATGAAGTTAAGGAAGTCCTTCGTGCGGCACAAAACACAGGCAAGAATGTCCTTATCATCGAAAATGGGAACTATCTGACGCATAAGAAGATGGGTTTAATTACGTATTGGGTCGAGTATCAAGTGGAGAGTGATTATTATAGGGTGTTGAACGCGTATAGTCACCGGATGCAGATTGTGGAGGATGTGAAAGACGATGGCTGAGAAGGAAAACGATTCCAAAGTAATATGTTGTCAATGCAAAATTCCGCTCGAGATCAGCAAAGTGTCCATCGCTTATGAAGGCCATACCTTATCAGTCGATTTGCCGAAGTGTCCGTTGTGCAGCCAGGTTTATCTTTCGGAAGAAATCGTTCGAACCCGGGTTCATGAGATAGAAAAGACACTGGAAGATAAATGAAAGAAACTATTCAGCCTTCGATGAAGTTTTCTCATGCGAATTTTGCCATTCATCCCGGGCTGCGTCTTTAACTTCCTCCGATATCTCTGCACTGCATTTGACACAGCGATCACTGAATAAATAATTCTTCAAGCCGCAGGCGGGGCATTTAACAAACTTAGGTTTGCAATTTTCACAGCTTGGATTACAACCGTAGCACATAAAAAGTCTCCTTCGATTGGATTTCAGAGTCAATGCCAATTTTAATTGCATATTTTATGCCAGGTCAAGTGTGGGCCCAGCAATTGCAAATACGCTACTTTTTTTTCATTCATGGTAAAAAATAACGAAAGTTCGAGAAAAAAATATTAATTACTAAGCCGGAATTGCGTTAAATTCCGGCTTTTTTCGTTGGCACAAGAATTGCAAAAACAAATAACGGGTTATAAGTTCCATTAAGGGAGGGAATAGATGGTCGGAAGAGTCAAAGGGATTATCTGTCGTAGTTTTTAAACATGAAATAAGGAGGATTTTTTATGGCGGATTATAAAGAGTTTTTAAGTAAGCTGAACCGTAAAGCTTACCATGACGGTGAATGGCAGTGGCAGGAAGGAGAGTATACAGTGACCCGCTCGACGCAGTATACGGCTCCGGGCTGTCATAATTCCTGCGGCATATTGCTGTATACGAAAGACGGTAAATTGGAGAAAGTGGAAGGAGACCCCCTCAATCCTTTTAATAACGGAAAACTGTGTATGCGGTGTGAAAACCTTGTCGAGGCTGTCAACCACCCTGACCGCTTGAAATACCCCATGAAAAGGGTAGGGGAACGCGGAGAAAACAAATGGGAGCGAATCTCATGGGATGAAGCATATGAAACCATTGTTAATAAAGTCAATTACTATAAGCAAACCTACGGCCCGGAATGTATTGTAGGCGTTCACGGCACTGGCCGTAACATAAACTGGCAGATCCCTATGCTCTTTAACGCCGGCGTTCAGACACCGAATATTTCAACGCTGTTCTTTACCGGATTTGCTTGCTATCTGCCGAGAATCGTCGGCAGCACGGCGGTCAACGGAGACTATATGATTGCTGACGCATCGGTTGGACATGAAGACCGTTATGCCAACCCGGAGTGGAAAGTACCCGGATGTATCATTGTTTGGGGAAATGAACCGCTGAAGAGCAATGCGGATGGATTTCTCGGACATTGGCTTGTTCAATGCGTACAAATGGGAAGTAAAATCGTATCCATCGACCCCAGATTAACCTGGTGGGGAGCACGTGCCGATATTTGGCTTCCGCTCCGTCCCGGCACGGATGCGGCCCTGGCCATCGGTCTGCTGAATGTCGTCATTGAAGAAGATCTTTATGACCATGAATTTGTGGAAAAATGGACTTATGGTTTTGATGAACTTGCCCAAAGAGTAAAAGAATATCCTGTGGATAAAGTGGCTGAAATCTGCGGTCTGAAACCGGAAAAAATCAGAGAAGCAGCCCGCTTATTTGCTACGTCGAAGCCGGCATGCGTTCAATGGGGACTGGCCTTTGAACAGCAGATTTCTTGTACGGCTCTTATTTTGGCTGTTTGTGATCTTTGTGGAATCACCGGTAATGTGGATGTTCCCGGCGGCATGATCTTGGTCCGCCACGCCTTCAATGCTCATCGCCACTACAACTGCGGCGAAGAATTTACGCTTCCCGATGTAGCGAAGAAGAAACTTAACGGGGCTGCTAAAGGGATCGCGGAAAACAGCATCGTACCGCATGCTGATTCCGACGTCATCCTGCGTGCCATGGAAGATGGCGTTCCGTATCAGATCCGGATGCTTTGGATCCAAAGCAGTAACTCGATTGCCTGCCCGGCAATGGATGCACCGCGTGCGCTTGAGGCAATGAAAAAAATGGAATTCATCATTGTTGCCGACCCGTTCATGACTCCGACAGCCGTGGCTGTCGCCG
The DNA here is from genome assembly GCF_024972775.1 of Dehalobacter sp. DCM. Classification (NCBI taxonomy): domain Bacteria; kingdom Bacillati; phylum Bacillota; class Clostridia; order Eubacteriales; family Desulfitobacteriaceae; genus Dehalobacter; species Dehalobacter sp. DCM. The sequence continues at coordinate 2,071,076 of NZ_CP092282.1, forward strand.
ATATCGTTCTGCCGGTCGGTATGGGACCGGAACGCAACAGCTTGAGAAACTGGTGGACACCACTCAGAGCACAGAGCAAAGTCAGCAGTTATTATGAAGCGAAAGGCGATGAAGAAATCGTCGTCGAATTTGGCAAGCGACTGAATCCGAAAGCCTTCCCGTTTGAGAATGATGTTGATTTGTTAAACTGGTACATCGGAATGGACGGCGACTACGAAGGTACATTCGAGGACCTGCGGGCGAAAACCTGGGAGTACTGGGATTGGGATGGCACTTACTATAAATATGAAAAAGGGCTATTGCGCGAAGACGGCGAGCCTGGATTCAATACACCCACCGGTAAGCTGGAGCTTACGCCAATGATGTATTTCGATTGGGGACTTGATACCGTGCCCTTCCATATTGAACCGCCGGAAAGCCCGGTATCACGACCGGATATGTATAAGGAGTACCCGCTGATTTTGACAACGGGCGCCCGTTCCCATGAATTCTTCCATTCCGAGCATCGCCAGATGCCGACCATGCGTGAATTTCACCCGGATCCGTTGGTCACGATGCATCCCGATGTTGCAAAAGAATATGGCATTAAGGAAGGCGACTGGGTTTGGATTGAAAATGAGCGCGGACGTTGTAAACAAAAAGCAACCATTACCGAGGGCATCAATCCCAAAGTCGTCAGTGCCGAGCATGGCTGGTGGTTCCCGGAACAGGATCCGGTTAATCTTTACGGTGTTTTTGACAGCAATGTCAATAATCTGACCCAACAGGAAGTAAAAGGACAGGGCGGGATTGGATCGCCGATCAAGAGCAGTCTGTGCAAGATATATAAAGTGGAGGAAGGGGTCAATGACCTCGTGTCACCGACAGAACAAGTGATTAAGCTGGGAGGTTTTAAACATGGCAAATAAAGACGATAAAACATACGGCATCCTGATCGATTACACCTTTTGCACCGGCTGCCACAGCTGTGAAGTCGCCTGCAAAAAACATCTCGATCTGGAAAAGGGACAGTTCGGAATCCAACTAACGGAAATTGGTCCTTGGAAAGTTAACGAAGACAAATGGGAATGGACCTATATGCCGGTCATCACCCAGCTCTGTGATCTTTGTCAAGACCGTGTTGAAATGGGAAAAATGCCTGTTTGCGTTCAAACGTGTCAAGCTTGGTGCATGTATCACGGTACTGTAGACGAATTAAAAGAAAAAATGAACGGAAAGACAAGAATGGTTCTGGTTACACCGCAGCAGTAACGGAACGATGCTATTTCGCGGGAGTCGGGTATTCTGTCTTGACAGAATGCCTCGACGTCCCTGCGGCAATGCGGAATACCGCTTTAAGAGTGGATCGATCCAGACATCTGCGCGAATGCAGGGATGCTATTTTTTTACCACCAACGATATTTTTTGTTGCAAAAGTGGTAAAAAAAAGGTGCCATATTTTTACAGGCTTGAAGATGAGGCTTATTTTCAGAGAAATCTGTGAGAAGTGGTATTGGCATATTTTTTGCAATTGTAATGGGTATCACGTGATAAAACTGTTGCATCACTCGAAGGACAAAAAAATGCTAAATCGATTCTCAAGCACATGGAAAGGAGTGAAGTATCTAACGGATCAACATATAAAACACAAAATATTGTGTTATTGGTCTGATCTATTTTACTAAATTCATACAAATTACTAACCAAACAGATGAAAGGGGAATACACCATGTCACAACAAGAAATTGGCAAACCGCATTATAGTCCCTTAGTCAAGCTTTCGGTTTTATGCATTATGCTGCTTCAGTATTTGCAAACGATGACTAGCCCAGCTACAGGCGCTATGTTCCAATACTTCAAACAATTTGGCTATACTTCTTTGGACATTAAGCAAATTCAGACAATACCGACCTTAGTAATGATTATTTCAACACTGGCGATTGTTCCGCTAGCTAAGAAAATGAAAAAGAAAAATGTTCTGAAAATAGCTCTTGCTCTTATTTTCTTTGGCGGGATCATTCCGGCTTTCGGACCAGATAACCTGATGTTCATCTATGGTTGCCGTGTTATCTTCGGTTTAGGTTATGGTATGGTTTACGCACTGGGTTCATCTTTCATTATTGATCTGTTCAGCGGACAAGAACAGAAACAAATGATGGGATGGAAGACTTCAGCCGGTGCTATCGGCGGATTTATATTCCAAACTGTCGGCGGTCTGTTAGCAGCAATGTACTGGAAATATGCGTTCCTCGGATTCCTTCTCGCTTTGCCGTTCATTGCGCTCATTCTCTGGAAATGCCCGGATCCGTCAGCACTGGAACAGGCGCAGTATAGTGAAGAGAAACCGAAAGCGCCGGTTATCGGCAGACATTGGTTTGTTATCATTCTGGCAATTATCAACGTCATGGTTTTCTCCAGTTTCATGATTAATATGCCGATCGTCATTATGGCGCAAAAACTGGGCACTCCGAATACGATCGCACTGGTTATGAATATTTTTACAATAGGAATCTTCCTGGGCAGCTTTACTTACGGATGGATGACAAAAGTCATGAAACGTTACGATATTCCGATTACCGTCCTGGTATATGCTATCGTCCTTCTTATCCTGCCACGGTTTGTATCACTTCCGATGTATATGTTCTGCGCGCTGTTGTTCGGTTGGGCGTTCGGTACCTACAACCCAAGCGTTGTTTTAGCCCTGTCCCGTCAAGGAAGTCCTCTGGCAGTTACTTCCGCAGTCGCTATCTTTGTTGCCGGGCAAGGTCTTGGGCAGTTCCTGCAGCCATATTTTCTGTTAATAACCGGTCCGCTTGGACTGAATGCGGCTTGGGGCGAACTCGCTCCTTGGGTATTTGCCGGCCCAACATTGCTTGTCTTCGCGATCATCAGCTTCATTTGGGTGACCGTAGTCACAAACAAAAAATTCCCATATGCTGCTGACCTGAAAGCAGCTGCAAAATAATATTCAAATAACAACATCATAAAGCTCCTTTGACTGGAGAGGGAAGTCATTTTAGATGATTTCCCTCTCTGCCTGTGTATAATCTGTCTCTCGAGTAAAATCCCTCAGCTCGTAAGTCAGTTCATGAATGCTTTTGGCAGTCATTTTATTGGTCAATATGTCATATTATTTTTGATGCCTTTCCTCTTGAAATATGGTATATTATAATAGATTTTCAAATTTGAAAATTGTTTCCACATTCTATTCATTGCTAATCAAAGATAAATTGACGGATTCCGGTAATTGACAATGAAGGAAGTGAAAGAATCACGATGGTAAACCATCCCTCACATTATTATGCCTCGAAAGAATATTGGGAAGAGGTAGAGCGGTGTAAGCGGCAATTTGTAGACAAGGGTGAAAATCCTCTGGCTAGCGGTGTCGTCAGAAAAGAAATTGCCGAATCCTGGATGCGATCCAAACAGTACGGAGTAAAACTGGATACAAATCATTTGAATTACTCGCTGAGCGAAGCTGAACTATTAAAAATGAAAGAAAAAAACAAATTACTATTGGATCTTTCAATGCCGCTGATCCAAAACTTCTTGGATCTGGCAGCTGCATCCGGACATTCATTAGAATTATTTGATCCAAATGGCGTGTTCCTTTCTGGCATTCACATTGATATCACCAAGACTAATGTCAAAGGTACGATTTGGAACGAAAAGACAACAGGAACAACTTCGCACACAATGGCTATTAGCCAGAAGAAACCATACCAAATTATTGGACCGGAAAATTATTTGGAAATATTACATAATACCATCAGTACGTCTGCCCCGATCATTAACGGAGACGGTATGGTGTTGGGCGCCCTCGCTCTCGTCCAAGTATTCCCGGAAAAGCCCTGGAAAAAGGATATCGCAGAAATGTACTCTCAGGCTTTGGGCTGGGTTACTTCGTTAGTCATGGCAATAGAAAAACAGATAGAACTTCATAGAAACTCGGAATCATTGCGCGTCGTTAACGATGTTTTAAATACAACTCTTGAGTTTATTGATGAAGGCATCGTGTCGATTGAATCTGACGGCAGTATCATCCGGGCTAACAAAGAAGCAGGAAGGATTCTTCACTGCGGCAATAATTCCTTAGACGGACGAAATATCTTTGAGTATTTTAACAAGAACACACGGATCAAAGAGTATGTCATTGGCAAAAGGAACGCAGAATTTCTGGAGGAGAACGTGAAGTGCGGTCATGATGAAAAGCCGTACCTTGTCAGTATTAAACCGGTTATCCGGCAGGATAATGACAGCTCCGACATTACCATTTTGCGCCTGGTCAATACGGATAAGATCAATGCATTAGTTACCAATCGGACGGGTGCTGTAGCCAAATTTAATTTTAATGATATTGTCGGCGAAAGCGAAAGTATGAATAGAGCGAAAAGACTGGCACATCGATTTGCCGGGTCACAGGAAAATGTGCTTCTTCTCGGAGAGAGTGGTACAGGTAAAGAAATCTTTGCGCAAGCGATGCACAATCAGTACCGGCCAAATGGACCATTTATTGCCGTAAACTGTGCGGCAATGCCAAGAAACTTAATTGAAAGTGAGCTATTTGGCTACGAAGCAGGCGCATTTACCGGTGCTGAAAAACATGGCCGCCCGGGAAAAATCGAATTGGCAAACGGTGGGACTCTTTTCTTGGATGAAATAGGGGACATGCCTTATGAACTCCAAGCTGTTCTTTTACGCGTATTGCAGGATAAAATGGTCATGCGGCTGGGAGGAAATAAATACCGGCAGGTTAACTTCAGGCTCATTGCGGCAACGAATCAAGATTTGCTAACGATGATAAAGGATAAGGTATTTCGTGAAGATCTTTATTTCCGTTTATCTGTTTTAAATATTGAAATTCCGCCATTAAGAGAGAGAGGAAATGACATCTTTCTTTTGACCGAATACTTTATACGGCAGTATTCACAAAGAATGGGCTGGAAAGTGTCCGGTATCACAGAAGCAGCCAAGTCCAAATTATTAAAATATGATTGGCCGGGAAATGTCCGACAGTTGGAAAATGCGATTATTTATGCGGTCAACGTAGCAGAGGAGCAGGACATCGATTTGAGTCATCTGCCAAAAGAATTACAGCTTATGGCAGAGGATAAAGCAGGTGTAGTGGTTTCAGCCAATGAAATGCAAGACACTCAAGATGGATCGGACAGTGCCGAAGACCCCATGTTTTCGATGAAAGAATCAGAAAAACAAGTTCTCTTGCGGACAATGTCCAAGTCGGGATATAATATCGGCGTTGCAGCCAATTTCTTGGGAATCAGTAAAACGACACTTTACAGAAAACTCAAGGAACATAAAATCAGTACTAAATATCCGCGGTAATTCTCCTAAAGTAATCGTTTAATTTAGACGATAAGGAATATATAACACATAATGACCGACGCTAATTGTAAAGTCATTCTGGAATTGTTTTAGTAAATTGTGAAGAATTAGTTAAATGGCTGCAAAATAACCAGATAAATTTAATAATACGCAGTGATGATTTGATTTTTTTGCAAAATGTTCACAGAAATGTAACAAAGTATCCCTTGCAATGATGCATTTTTTTAAATATAATGGGTACATGTTTTGGTATGGATCGAACTAATTTTATAGAATAATGGAGTTAATTTTGAAGTACGACGCATTTTTTTTGGAAATAGCAGCACCAATTATCGAACATGAAGAGTACCAAAAGATGAAAGGAATCCGCCATCATCATGGTTCAGTCTACGAACACTCTTTAAGCGTGGCGTATTTAGCATATAGGATTGCTGTCAGATTGAAGCTCGATGTCATCTCAACGATAAGAGGCGCTTTGCTGCACGATTTTTATTTATACAAGTTTAAGAAAAGAGATAAGTATAACTTGTTAATGGAAAGCTTCAGACATTCGCGAAATCATCCGAAAATTGCCTGTGCGAATGCCCGAAAATATTTCGACCTTAACAAAAAAGAACAGGATATTATCAGTAACCATATGTTTCCTGTCGGGCTGCCAAGAAGTTCGGAAGCCTGGGTGACAACGCTTGCAGATAAGAGCCTGGCAATAGCCGAATACTCGATTCGGATGTATCGGTATGCTTATCTGAAAGTTGGAATTCGCGCCGCAGAGGAAACTGCTTAACGAAGCTTAATTTTGAATCGAGAATAAACAAGCCTATCGTGCTGACGCTTGGATGTGTTGGCCGATAGGTTTATTTTGTATTGTTTTTCGTATCAATTATGATAGAATTCTTATAGAATAATATTTGATGAGGGGTATGGGGTACGCTCTATGGCAAAAGATTTTAATCAAATCCTCAAAGAAAAAGGCTATAAGTTTACCACGCAACGACAATACGTTTTCGATGTTGTTACCGAAAATCAGGGGAGTCATTTAAACAGTCAAGAAATCTTTGAGTGTGTTCGTAATAAATACCCTGATATTGGCGTTGCCACCGTTTACCGAACCTTAGGCCTGTTAGAGGATATGGGGCTTATTTATGGCGTTGATTTTAATGACGGTTATCGGCGATATGACATTGTTAAAGACCCGGAGGCTCATCGGCATCACCATTTAATTTGTCTCGAGTGCGGTTCAATCCAGGAAGTTGAAGAGGACCTGCTTGGTGCTATAGAAGAAAATATCCAAAAAAATAATAAGTTTAAGGTGGTTAACCACCGCGTCAAGTTTTATGGTTATTGTGATGTTTGTCAGAAAAAAATGGATACAAACAGACTGTGATAATCAACCTAATTATGTTTAAATATCGAGGACACTATGGCATTGAATCAGAAGACAAATGTAGTTAGAATACTGGAAGCAAAACAAATCACACATCAGGTTTATGAATACTCAGTGGAAGATCAACGGTTGGACGCTGTGTCTGTGGCACAGAAGGTAGGGTTTGATCCGGAACGCGTCTTTAAAACATTAGTCACCATTGGTAAAACCACGGGAATTAATGTGTTTGTTGTGCCGGGGAACTGTGAATTAAATTTAAAAAAAGCTGCAGAAGCAGCTGGGGATAAACATATTGAGATGGTAAAATCAAAAGAGCTTTTGCCGTTGACGGGCTATATCCATGGCGGGTGTTCACCGATCGGTATGAAGAAGGACTATCGGACTTTTCTTGAGGAAATGGCTGCCGAATATAATGACATAATTATAAGCGCCGGAAAAATCGGCATGCAAGTCAGACTTTCTCCGCTTGACCTTTTGAGCTTAACGGCGGGGACATTAGCAGATTTAGTCTAAGACAGGGGGACAAAAGGGACGTAGAACTTTGTCTCCTTTAATTAAAGGAGACAAAGTTCTACGTCCCTTTTGTCCCCCCACCTTTTGTCCCCCAAGCACCCCTTGGCTCCCCGTCCCTTTTATAAGACAGGAGCCATGAGTCTGGAGATCGATTCTTTGAATTTGATGAGAATCGATCTTTTCATATACTTTTCCAGGGTCAGCTCTTCACTGGAGAGCATGTCATCGACAAAGGCCTGATGAAGTATTTGGGAAATATTAACATCATACAAAAAGGCATTGACCTCAAAATTCAGTTTGAAACTTCGGATATCAAAATTGGCTGTTCCCACTGAAGCAATTTTTTCATCCACAACAATAGTTTTCGAATGCAGGAATCCGCGATTATAAATGTATACTTTTACGCCTGCTCCCAGCAGATCGCCAACAAAGGAATATGTGGCCCAATAAACAAACATATGATCCGGTTTGTTCGGTATCATGATTTTCACATCGACTCCGGAAATCGCCGCTATTTTTAAAGCTTCTTGAATACTGGCATCGGGGACAAAGTACGGCGTTTGAATCACGATAGATTTCCTAGCCGCGTGGATCATTTTGATATAGCCCTGTTTAATTTCTTCGTAAGGGGAGTCCGGACCGGAAGATACAATCTGAATACCGCAAGAACCTTTGATCGACGGTGGGGGATAATACTTTTCTGAATAGCGGATTTTATCTCCTGAAGCGGCTTTCCAATCCAAAAGGAAACGGGACTGGATACTTAATACAGCTGAGCCGGTTATTTTTAAATGCGTATCCCGCCAATAGCCCATTTTAGCCTTGAGGCCGATATACTCATTACCAATATTGAAGCCGCCGATAAATCCGATTTTACCATCGATGATAGCGAGTTTTCGATGATTACGGTAATTAAGCCTCAGATTAATATAGCTCAGATAAGATGGAAAAAATATCTTTACTTTACCGCCGGCGGCGAGCAAAGGTTCCAGGTCCGTCTGCCTGAGCTGATTTCCCAGAGCATCGATAAGCAACCTGACTTCGACACCTTCCAATGCTTTCTTAGTGAGTATTTTTATGAGTTGTTTCCCTAAGGAGTCGCGTTTAATGATAAAGTATTGGACATGGATATGATTCTTGGCCTCAGAAAACGCCAGGAACAATTCTTCGAATTTTTTACGTCCATCCGTATAGATACACACAGCGTTATCCTGAGAATAGTAGGCTTTGCTTTGGGTCAGATGCATCAGGATCATATCCTTATAATTATCCAGACTTGCGTCGTTTAAGGCCATTTCCCCTGAACGTATATCGGCAATTTCTTTATTAATTAGCGACGTATGGATAAGGTTTTCTTCAGCACCCAGCTGGAACATTTTTTTTCTTGTCAGGTTCTGTGACAACATAAAATATAAAAATGCACCAATACCAGGCAATACAAACAGTACAAGGATCCAGGCTAACGTAGAAATGGGGTTTCGTCTTTCTAAAAAAATGATCGTAAATGCCAGTAATATGTTGATGACGTATAAAATGGCTATCGCATAGGAGCTTGTTAATGTCAATGGTAAATTCATAGCTGTATCCTTTCGTTTTCACTGAGGATTATTCGCAGAACATTTCAAAATCATAATAATGTAATTCAATAATTCATTGGCATTAGAAAGTGTTTGCTCAGACCATTAAAAAAAGATTATCCAATAATTATAATAGAAATGACATGTTTTGGGAATACCAGTTTTGATAGATGAATTGATTTGAAGACCGGAGGTAATTGGGGTGCGTATACTGGCTTTACTTACAGCCTTTATTGTGATGATGCTCCTTTTTGCCATATTAACGATCCGTCTGAATTTGCAGAGCATGACAAAGGGATTAAACACTGTCATCGATCTGGATTTCCGTCTTCTCTTTTTTCGATCCCGGATCAGCATCACGATCCCTGAAGACCTAATAATCGGCGGATTATCCAACTTGGTACTCAATCTGGCAATGGATATGATGCAAGGGACTGGGCGGTGTCAGCCGACTGATAAAGCAAAAGGCAGGAAACGTTACGGGATTCTAAAACACGTTAGTCGGGAAACTCTGCGCCATTATATTGTGTCTTTTTCTGCTTTTTTACGCTTAAAACGATGTCTGCAGGTAATAGTTCGGGCTTTTTATCAAAAAATCAAAATCCATTGGTTGCAGGTTGATATTGAACTGGGGGGGAGGGATGCAGCTGAAACTGGTATACTGTCAGGATTATTCTGGAGTATGTTTGGGTATGCGGCAGGCAATATAGCAAAAGGGGGATTGGCAGAGAAAGATCATATCCAATTTCAGGTGATTCCCGATTTTGCTCAAATAAAATTTATATCACGGATAAATTGTATATTAACGACAAGAATAAGCCATATTATTTTTATCGTCTATCAATTCGTGCATTTGATGATTAAAAACAGGAGGAATCAGCGTTATGGAGGAACATCCTATTGAGAATCTCATGCAAACAGCAATGGATAGTATCCAAAAAATGATAAATGTTAACACGGTCATTGGTGATCCTGTGGAGACACCGAATGGTTCAGTCATTATTCCCGTTTCCAGGGTATCCTGCGGTTTTGCCGCAGGTGGCAGTGAATTTTCTTCTGCGGAATGCGAAGAAGCGGAAGACAAGAAAGATGAAGGCAGCTCAAAAATGCCGTTCGGCGGCGGCAGCGGCGGCGGTGTATCTGTCAAACCGGTTGGATTTCTGGTGGTCAGTAAAGACCATGTGCGCTTGCTGCCTGTAGAAGGGAATGTTATCGCTGACCGATTAATTGATGAAATGCCTAACTTGATGGATAAGTTCTCCCAGGTATTTAGTAAAAGGCGGTATCATCGCGAAAGCTGTGAAGACAGATTGTAAGTTAATTATGAACTGAGACCAAGTCTCATTCTTCTAATCCCTCTGCTGGAAACATACATTTAGGCAGGGGGATCATTATATGGTAAATCTGATTTGGCTTATCATGCTATTATGCGGTATTCTCGTTGCGGCCGCCAACGGAACAATTGACCAGGTCACCGAATCAGCCTTGAATGCGGCGGAACTGGGTATCGAAGTTGCCATTCAACTTATGGGCGTTATGGCTTTATGGCTGGGTATCATGCATATTGCTGAAAAAGCCGGGCTCATCCAAAGTCTGTCCAAATTTTGTGCTCCCGCAGTGAGGCGGCTTTTCCCGTCACTGAAAGCAGACAGTCCGGCTTTTGGACCGATTATTATGAATCTGTGCGCCAATATACTGGGTTTAGGTAATGCAGCGACACCATTTGGCTTAAAAGCGATGCAGGAACTGCAGAAAGAAAACACCGAGCCCGATACCGCGAGTCCGGCAATGATCACCTTTCTTGCCCTGAATACTTCATGCATTACGATTATCCCGGCAACAATTATAGCCGTGAGGATGAAGGCCGGCTCCGCCAATCCGGTGGAGATTATCGGAACGACGATCTTTGCTACAGGCTGTGCCATGACGGCGGCTATCATCGCTGATTCCTTCTTCCGCAGGAGGAAAAAACGATGAGTTTTGTAACAGAAATTGCGCGCTGGGCCATTCCATTTATCTTGTTTTTTGTTCCCCTATATGGTTATCTTCACAAGGTCCCGGTTTACGAAACCTTCGTTGAAGGGGCAGAAAACGGTTTTAAGACTGCGGTAAGGATTATTCCGTTTCTGATTGGAATGCTTGTATCAATCAAGGTATTTACAGAATCAGGTGCATTGGAGCTGATCATTAATTTCTTGCGTCCGGCATTTATGGCACTGGGGTTCGACCCCAGCCTTTTGAATATTGTGCCACTGGCGTTGATGCGGCCTTTAAGCGGTTCAGGTGCTTTGGGTGTCGCCACCCAGCTCATAACCCAATATGGTCCGGATTCCTTTATCGGCCGGCTGGCGTCGACGCTCCAAGGTAGTACGGATACGACGTTTTTTGTGTTAGCCGTTTATTTCGGATCGGTTGGCATTAAAAAGTATCGCTATGCGCTGAAGGTGGGACTGCTTGCTGATGCGGTCGGACTGATTGCATCGATCTGGATTGTGACAAAAGTGTTTGGATAAAATATCATAATTGCATTCTGATGAATTTTTGTTAAAATTAATTGATGCTCTAAGCTTAGTGACAAGATATTTTTTGTAATGGTGGCTTTTTTGATGGAGAATTCACTGGATCGATCTGAGCGTTTACAGAAAGCGATGGCACGTTTAGGAATTGCGTCGCGTCGCCATGCGGAAATCCTGATCAGTCAGGGGTCTGTCAAGGTGAATGGGATCGTGGTTACCCAGTTGGGAACAAAGGTGTACCCTGAAGATGTGATCGAAGTATCTGAGTCGACGTATTCAGCTGTTTCAATAACTGATTCAATATATATTATGCTTAATAAACCAGTAGGGATCATCAGCAGTGTTACGGACCCGCATCGAAGGAAAACTGTAATCGATTTGATAAATCAGGATATCAAAACCCGTGTTTATCCTGTGGGCAGACTGGATTATGATACCTCCGGCCTGCTGCTCTTAACCAATGACGGTGAGCTGACTCACCGGCTGACGCATCCCCGGTATGGCGTGGAAAAGGTTTATCACGTCTGGATTAAAGAGGATTTGCTCCAAGCAGCTGTCAATACCTTAAGGACAGGCGTTACGCTTGAGGATGGACGGACAGCACCGGCGAAACTTCGGAAGTTATGTAATAAAAGTCACGGACATGACAGAGAGTGTACCGTTTATGAAATTGTTATTCATGAAGGCCGCAATAGGCAAGTCCGAAGGATGTTTGAACAGGTTGGCTATCCGGTTATCCGCTTGCAGAGAATTGCTTTCGGTCCCCTGCGATTGGACCCGGCAATGAAGGCCGGTGACTACCGGTACTTAAAGCCAAGGGAAATCGCTGCTTTGAAAAAGGCTGTCGAAGTAATATAACGGTAGTGAAATTAATAAGGGATTTGGGAAATTATGAAAAAATATAATCAAATGCTATATCATCGCGGGAATTGTCTCAATCTTAAAAAAACGTACCCCCGGGAGTGCAGACTCTGTATCCAAACGTGCCCGCATAACGCTATCAGCGAACAAAAGGACATCAATCTGGATAAATGTACCGAGTGCGGCGTATGCATGGCGGTCTGTCCATCCGACGGTTTTGTCGATCGTGATATGCGACAGATTGGTGCGTATATCCAGGAAAGTGAATCCTGTGTTCTTAACTGCCCTATGGCCGAACCCTGGGGTTATGAAATCGCCTGCATCGGGATGCTTGATAAAGATGCCTTAACAGCCTTAATGCTGATGTCAGGGATTAAAAATGTTCGTATCCTGACCGGGGATTGTATGACCTGTACCGACCGAAAGGCATCTGAGATTAGCAGGCAGACAATTGAAGATATTGCTGCCCAGTGGCCTGATTATCCGAAAATTACTATTGAAAAGGTTCCGACCGGCCAAGGTGATGCTCATGGCCAAAAGGAGCCGGTGAAAAAACCGCTTCTCGCAAGACCAAAGAAAAGTATCCGAAATACTGTCCGGGAATTCGGGATGGAGAAGTTACGCACAGCCTTTCCTGCCATCGAATCTGATGACGTCTATGCGGTTCCTAAGACTCGTGAATGGCTTATAGAAACGCTGCGGCGCCACCCGGACCAAACGATGAAAGTGCCTATCAAGGTGATTTCAGCCAATAACCAGTGCAGCGGCTGCGGCGTTTGTACGCGGATATGTCCACAGCAGGCTTTAGGATTTCGCCAAAAAGGCAATAGAAAGCTGCTTGTTTACGAACCGAGTCAATGTGTTCAGTGCGGACGGTGTATTGATATCTGTGGCTCACGGGTGCTTCGTTTTGAAAACCGCCCGCTGACACTTCAATTTTTAACAGGAAAGGTCCTGCTTTGTGAAGCCGATTCCTATCATTGCAGCCGCTGTGGTAAGCAAATCTACACGAATACGGAATCGGAATTGTGCGCAGCTTGTGCTGCCACGGAATCCGCGAAGGAGCAACCGTAGATTGAAAAGAGGTAAATGACGTGCCTAAAAGAGTCGTGGTCATCGGCGGTGGCGCCGCCGGAATGATGGCTGCCGGTCAGGCAGCCGCAGGCGGCGCCAACGTAATTCTTCTGGATAAAATGAAACGATTGGGCAGCAAAATTGCCATCTCCGGCAAGGGACGGTGTAATCTGACCAACGCAGGTGATATTAGCAGTTTTATCAGTTATTATCCTGGCAACGGCAAGTTCCTTTATGCCGCATTAAAAGAGTTCGACAATGAAGCGTTAATCCGGTTCTTTAAAAAATACGGTGTTGATACAAAAGTAGAACGCGGCGGACGCGTATTCCCCATTGCTGACGATTCCGAAGTCATCATCACCGCGTTGAAAAAATTTCTGACGCAAAACGGTGTGGAGATTAGACTGAACCAAACGGTGACAGACATTATCGTTGAAGAAGGAAAAACAAAAGGCGTTCATCTCGCCGGGAATGACGAAATAGTATTAGCTGACGTTGTGATCGTCGCTGCCGGCGGTGCTTCCTACCCCGGAACTGGCTCGACAGGAGACGGTTTTACAATGGCAGTCAAGACGGGACATAAGGTAATAAAGCCTTTGCCGGCCCTGGTGCCTTTAAAAACAGCGGAACACTGGCCGAAAGCGCTGCAGGGATTGACGCTAAAAAACGTCAGTGTGAGCCTCTGGGTTGATGGAAAGAAACAAGGTGACGAATTTGGGGAAATGCTGTTTACGCACTTCGGTGTTTCCGGTCCAATTATCCTGACACTGAGCAGGATGGCTTCCAAAGCGCTTGACCAGAAGCAACGTGTCGACCTCAAACTGAACCTTAAACCGGCATTGACACCGGAACAAATGGATCTCAGGTTACAGCGGGATTTTGCGAAATATAGTAATAAACAGTTTGCGAATGCGCTGGATGATCTTCTGCCGCAGAGCTTTATACCGGTGATGGTGGATCTGTCCGGTATCGCCCCTGAAAAAGTCGTTAACAAGATCACCAAAGAAGAACGTAAAAAACTATGCCGTTTATTTCAGGACCTTCCGATGAAAATTACCGCAACTCTGGGTATGGCAACCGCTATTGTTACCTGCGGCGGCGTTGATGTTAAACAAATTAATCCAACGACGATGGAATCGCGGCGAGTGAAGGGACTTTTTTTTGCCGGAGAAGTGATTGATATCGATGGAGTCACTGGCGGTTATAACCTTCAGGCGGCTTTTGCTACTGGCTATAAGGCGGGTAATGCCGCCGTAAAATATCTTTAAGCAAAGACCTTTATCTGTTCGTTTTATATCGTGAACTTTCATGGTCTTTTATACCACCAACGGCGCATACATATTACTGAGGTGACATGTATGCGCCGTATAAATTTTCTAAACAGGATAAACCGAATCAACCGAATCAACCGCAAGCAACATAAAACCCCGTTTCCCTATCACCAATTTGAAAGAAAGCTTATTCGCATCATGGTAGTTTTAACTGTGTTGCTCGGCTTATTTCAATTGAAAGCCTTCACGGACCCGGTGGCATTCTATATGAAACTATCCGGGGAACTGGATACGCCTGCCTTTAAATATAACGACCAGTCAGACACTATTAAACTTCTATTCCGGATCACACCGGAAGCGGATATTTTACTCAGACAAAACGATACGGATATCTGTGTCATCACTGATAATAAAAGCGCTAATGTTCTTCCGGGTACGGTTTTTTTGGATGCCACTCAGGTTGATTATCCGGTGACGGTTGAAATTATCTTGAATAATAAAAGCTATTCGATTCAGATGGACAGTGATATAAAAAGTTTTGAAGTGAATATCAAAGCAGCTGATGACGTTTAGTCTAATACTTGATCTTTGCTCAGAGCATGTGTTTGATTATCCGTACCGGTTCATGTAATATAGTACATGGTGATGTTGTTCAACATCACCGTTTCTTATACGAGAGATAGTTCTATTTCGTGCGTACTCAGAGCGGATTGAAATGTTTTCGATCATAGGGATTGGCTGATTCCGCGGGATAACGAGTAAATTGCGCCATGATTCAGGATGGGATTAAAGAAGGAGGCGTGGACAAATGCCTGACAGCAAAACAGTGGCAATGGCTGCCTTACGCATGGCAATGAGCGAAACACGAGAAGAAGAAAATGCCTTGAAGCAGAAATTTCACTCTGAAGGGATTAAGGCCGTTGCGGTTGATTATGGCGGAGACTACCTCCAGTCTATCAAAAAAATAATTGAACGCGCCATTGTGGCCTCGAAGCGGGAAGGGGTCATTCACGATGCCCATGGTGATGAAGGTGCGGTAGCGGGGGCGACACGAGAAGCATTGAGCCAAATTATGTCGAAAGCAGCAGGGCTTAATATCGGCGGCAAGATCGGTATCGCCCATCGCGGTGAACATTTAAGTGTTGCGGTATTTTTCGGAGTTGGTTTACTGCATTTGGATGAGGTCGCAGTGGGACTGGGTCATCGGGTTGCTCCGAAATTATAAGCATGTATTAATTTTACATAAGAAAGAGAGCCCGATACGAGCTCATAGAGATTGATGCTGATTTGGTTGTTACTATATTACGACAGTCAAATTTCACTGTCAGGAGAAGACATCAAGTCATCAGAGGCGGAGTGTTTATGGGTATATTTTTCGAACTGATTTTTAATTTCTTTGCCATAGCGTTTATAGCCATACCCTAGTAAAAACCCGCTAACAACAGCAGAGCTCATTAATAACCAACTGCTATTCGACTTTTTGGAGTAAAACATGATGACAGCCTCCTTTTTTGTTTATATCACATATTTCTGTCATTGTTAGTATGTTTGGGTTATGAAAAAATAACCTAGGATAATTTTTCAAAAAAAACACCTTCGATTTATCCCTCATTGGATTGCACGCCACCATTTACCTGGCAGTGCTCGCTGTCTCCGTTTCCTAAACCGTTTGCGCCACAAAGTATGATTGAAGGCCATTATTTTACTGTGATATAATTTAAGATGAATTTTACGATGGGAGACAGATCAGATTTGGGTAATAATAAGGATAATTATCGCCAGATCGCAATTGATGGACCGGCAGGTGCAGGAAAGAGTACTATCGCACGGATGATTGCTGAAAAACTCGGATTTTATTATCTGGATACCGGCGCCATGTACCGTGCCGTCGCGTATAAAGCGTTGGCATCGGGTATATCGTTGCATGATGAACACCGAGTAGCCGACCTTGCCCGGCATTTAACTATTCAATTAGACCATTCCAACAAGCAATCCGTTTTTTGCGACGGCGAAGATATTACAGCAAAGATACGGGATGTTCAGGTAAGCCGTGCCGTCTCGACTGTTGCATCTTATCCGGGTGTCAGAGAACGACTCGTCGAGCTGCAGCGGTTGGAGGCCCAAAAAGGCAATGTTGTCATGGATGGCAGGGATATCGGGACGCATGTTCTGCCTGGAGCGAAGATCAAGATATTTTTGACGGCGTCGCCTGAGGAACGTGCCCATCGACGTTATCAGGAAATAAGTAAGACCAATCATGATATTTCTTTTGAGCAAGTTTTGGCGGATTTGGAGAAACGCGATGCGTTGGATTCTCAACGGCAATATGCTCCCCTAAAACCTGCAGAAGATGCCATAATCGTTGATACAACAGGTTTGACTATTGAAGGTGTTGTCACCAAAATAATTGAGATAATCAGGGGGGATCGAAGTTGAATCTATATCCTTTAGGCAAATTCCTCATGTCAGTCATCCTAAAAATTAAAGGGTATAAGATTTCTGGGCTGGAAAACTTCCCGCACGAAGGACCGGTCATTGTCGCGTGTAATCATATCAGTATGTGGGACCCCGTGATTGTTGGTTGTGCGATGCCGCGTCAAGTGTATTTTATGGCTAAGGAAGAACTAATGAAGTTGCCGGTTGTGGGTTTTATTCTACGCTCGGTGGGGGCGTTTCCGGTTAAGCGTGGGCAAGGGGATATCAGTGCATTTCGACGGTCACTTGGACTACTTAAAGAAGGCCGGGTGCTGGGGATTTTCCCTGAGGGAACACGGTCAAAGAGCGGTGATATTCAAGAAGCAATGTCCGGAATAGCACTTATTGTAGAAAAAAGTCATGCGCCTATACTTCCAGTTAAGGTTTATGGCGCAAAGGGATTATTAAAACAGAAAAGGGGAAAGATAGGAATAATTATAGGCGAGCCGATTTACGCTGATAGGTTGGCGTTACCTGATAAGAAAGAGAATCGCCGGGAGTGGTTGGCAAATAAAATCATGGATCTCGTTGATCAAATGTAGTTATTTCTCAAAAAGAAGGAATTTTCTTTTTGAGAGCGAAATTATCATGATATGCTTAAAAGGAGGGCAGTATTTTTGACAATTCAGCGTGCGGCAAAGGCAGGATTCTGTTTTGGTGTGAAGAGGGCCATTGAAATGGCCGAGGAGGCAGCCAATACGGGGAATACTGTCTCTCTGGGACCGCTGATCCATAATCAACAGGTCGTTGACTATTTAACTGAAAAAGGGTTAAAGGTTATCGATACCGTTGGACAGGCGCATGCCGGTCAGCAGCTTGTTATTCGGTCCCATGGAGTACCTCCGGATATTTATACCGAAGCTGAAAATAAGGGTATCGTCATTATTGACGCCACATGCCCATTTGTACAAAAGGCGCAGCGAATTGCGGAGAAATCTTCCAAAAATAGTTTTGTTGTTGTTATCGGCGACAAAAGCCATCCCGAAGTTAAAGGCATTCTTGGATGGGCGGGATCAAACGCTCAGGCAGTAGAGACGTTGGACGAGGCGAAGAAGATCGGTTATTATCCCAGGATGACAGTCCTTGCCCAAACGACTCAGCAAAAAAGCAATTTTTTTGAAATTGTCGATGAACTGAAAAAACATACAGCGAACCTCATCGTGCAAAATACGATCTGCTCAGCAACAGAAGAACGGCAGGCATCGGCAAGTGCGCTTGCAAAAAATGTCGACTTAATCATTGTTGTTGGTGGGACTAACAGCTCAAATACACGAAAGCTAGGTTCGATTTGCAGGGAAATAACCAAAACATATGTTATTGAATCAGCTGGTGAATTACAAAAAATCTGGTTTAGGGATGCTCACGATGTCGGACTGACAGCAGGCGCATCGACACCGGATTGGATAATCGAGGAGGTTTACAAGAAAATGTCGGAATTCATGGAAAAAGAAAATGCAGCAGAAATCACTGCAGAAGGAATTGCAGAGAATACCACGGGAGAGTTGATTGCGGAAGAATCGCAAAATCAGGCGAGTGTCTCCGATCACGATGATGAATTCCATTCTATGGAAGACTTTGATAAAGGGCTGCCGAAACTATTTCGCGGGGCTATTGTTAAAGGGACCGTTGTCAAAATTATGGGCGACGAAGCTTTCGTTGATATAGCTTGGAAATCGGAAGGTGTTATTCCCTTCGAGGAGCTTTCAGCAACAAAAGTGAATAGCATAAATGATGTCGTCAAAGTGGGCGACACCATTTCGGTCATGGTCATGCGCTTGGAAAATCAGGAAGGGTATCCGGTACTCTCCCGTAAGCGTGCCAAAGAGATCGAAGCAAGAGAAAAATTAGCTACATTGGCGGAAACAAAAGAAGAAATTCAGGCCGTAGTGACGGAAGCGGTTAAAGGCGGCTTACTTGTCGATCTTGGTATGCGTGGATTCGTTCCGGCTTCGCAGATCGAGCCTGGATTCGTTGATGATCTTGAGAAATATGTAGGGACCACACTGCGCTTGCGTGTAATTGAATATGATGAGTCCAAAAGGAAGCTTGTGCTTTCTCAGAAAGTAATACTCAACGAAGAACGCGAAGGCAAAAAAGAAAAGTTAATGGAGACCCTGAAAGAGGGCGATGTTGTCAAGGGTGTCGTTCGTCGGCTGACTAATTTTGGCGCGTTTATCGATCTTGGAGGCGTTGATGGACTTCTCCATGTCTCAGATATGGCTTTTTCCAGAGTCAATGATCCTTCAGAAATTGTCAAAGTCGGTGATGAAGTCGAAGTACAAATCCTGACGATCGATACCCAAAAGAATAGAATTTCTTTAGGTCTAAAGCAGCTGAAGACGGATCCTTGGGCGGCAATGGGTGAAAAATATGCCGTTGGATCTGTTGTAACCGCTAAAGTTGTTCGAATCGCCCAGTTTGGCGCTTTTGTCGAAATTGAAGATGGTGTAGACGGTTTGATTCACATATCCCAGCTCTCCGACCGCCATGTGAACAAGGTTCAGGACGTTGTCCAAGTCGGACAGGACGTAACGGCGAAAATCATTGATCTTAATATCGAGCAAAAGAAAATAAGCCTGAGCATACGCGAAGTACTTGCAGACGCGAATAAAGCTGAAGCCGAGGCCGAGTTGGAAAGTCAGCCTGAAATTCCAGAAGTCACTATCGGAGATGCGATTATTCAATAATTCAATGTGACATTGCATGGCTTCTTGCTTTCATTGGCAGGAAGTCATTTGATATTCAATTTAAATGAAGGGGAGTTTAATCTGTGGCTAACCAAGAGATAAAGCCCAGAAAACCTGATTTTATTCTCTTGTTTTCTGCAGTGATTATTTTAGCTGTCGGTTTGATTATGGTGCTTAGTTCATCATCATCTTTTTCTTTGCGTGAATTTGGTGATCCGTACTATCTGTTCTTGCGCCAGCTGAAATGGATCGGTCTCGGTATAGTCGTTACGGCTGCGGCCGTTTTTTTCCCATATAAATATTGGCGTAAATTATCCGGGATCAGCATGATCGTCAGTGTGATCCTTTTGCTTCTCGTTGAATTCAGCACAATGTCCATCACAACCAAGGGGTCGGCACGCTGGATCGAACTTTTTGGGATATCGGTACAGCCGTCTGAAATTGCGAAACTGGCTATTGTGCTTTTTTTTGCTTACACATTAAGCCGGCGTTCACACAAAAAGATAACCGATATGGGCGTAGCACTGTTTGCGCTGGCTGTGATTTTTTTGCTTGTCTATAAACAGCCGGATTTAGGGACAGCCATAGTTATCCTTGCGGCCGGAGGCGCCATGCTGCTCATGACGGAACTTCATTCGGCTTATTTTATGGTCGGTGTTCCGATTATGGGGATTGTTGGATTCTTTCTGATTAAGGGTGAGGAATACCAGTGGAAACGAATATTAGGATGGCTGCACCCCTGGGAATACGCCACGTCACACGGATGGCAGCTGGTTAATGCTCAGATTGCATTTGCCACCGGCGGACTGCTGGGCATCGGTATTGGCAGGAGCAGTGAAGGCTTAAGCTATTTACCAGAGTCATACACGGACACAATATATGCCGTTATCGGGCAAGAGTTTGGCTTTTTTGGAACTGCGTTTATGCTATTCTGTTATGCTGTACTTTTTGTCCGTGGTTATATGGTCTCCAAACAGTGTCCGGACAATTTCGGGCGTTTACTTGGATTTGGCATCACGACGATTCTGGCGATTCAAACGGCTATCAATCTGTGCGTTGTCACGGGACTGTTCCCTGTGACAGGTATTACTTTGCCCCTGATTTCCTACGGTGGGAGTTCTTTGCTGGTGACGATGTTTGAGATTGGAATCCTTCTGAATATTTCCAGGTATCGCGAGCAGAGTGCTTGATCTTATAAACGTCATAGGTTATGGAAAAATATGCTCAGCGGGAATCATGCAACTAGTATAACGATCTTATCTAAAAGTAAATAGATATTCGATTATTTGGGGTAGGTCTGTACGTCACATACCGCTTTCGGCAGATAGCGCCATCCATAAATTGCATTAAGGAAGTTAAAATTCTTTTGCCCTCCTTGGCGAATTTTAACTTAGGTCCATCCATGGACCGTTGCGCTACGCACTCCATGCTCCGCTTGACGCCGGTATTGTGACATACAGACCTTCATATAAGAATTGTCTAGATATTTCGAGAATGGTTTACTAGAACGCAAGGGATATAGTGTGAATTGGACTTGATTTGATTTGAATTATAAGATGAAACAGATAAGGGATGGGTACATGGCAGATGGTTTAGTGGTTTCTAGGATTATAGAAAATAGTATCGCGGCAGAGATGGAGATCGAACCGGGGGATGTGATCCTCAGTGTCGGTGAGTGTGCGGTTGCAGATATATTGGATCTTCAGTATTTAACGACGGAAAATGCGTTTACCTTAGTCATTCAAAAACAAAATGAGGAAATTTGGGAACTGGATATTGAGAAGGACCCGGAAGAAATACTGGGCATCGAAGTTGTTGCCGTAGGCCGAGAAGGGCTTATGCAATGCCGCAATAACTGCGTGTTTTGTTTTGTAAGACAAATGCCGACCGGAATGAGACCGTCGCTGTATGATTTTGACGATGATTACCGGATGTCAGTCACCCAGGGGAATTACATCACGTTATCCAATCTCGAAGAAAAAGATTTCAACAGAATCATCCAAATGCGTCTCAGTCCGCTGTATATCTCTGTTCATGCATGGAATCCGGCCGTCAGGGAAAAACTGATGGGAAACAAACAGACCGCAAAATTGCCGGAGCAGATGCAAAGGCTGGCAGCAGCTGGGCTTACCCTACACACACAGATCGTTCTTGTTCCCGGCTATAATGACGGGGATATTCTTGAAGAAACAGTCGAACACCTCGCAGCCTTATATCCTTCCGTCCAGTCGATAGGGATTGTGCCGGTGGGTTTAACGAAATACAGAGAAAAGCTGCCCCTTTTACACCCATTCACACCGGCAGCAGCCGAGAAGCTCATCCTCAGCGGGATGATTTGGCAGAAGAAATATCACGCGCTCACAGGGATGAACCTTGTCTATTTATCGGATGAATTCTATGTTTTGGCCGGAAGGGCATTTCCTGAAAGTCAAAACTACGATGACTATCCGCAATTAGAAAACGGGATCGGGATGGTCCGCAAATTTGAAGACGAGATTGCCTATTTTCGTTCACAGCTTCCGAAGACAATTCCCGAGCGCCGGATTCATCTGGTCACAGGCACATCCGCCGCGGCTTTTTTCCGAAACGTGATTGCCGAACTTGCTGATATTCAGGGATTATGGGTTACTGTCCATGAAATAAAGAATCAATTCTTTGGAACGGCGGTGACTGTCGCCGGACTTCTGACAGCTCAGGATATAGCGGATCAACTGGGAAATGTAAATGGCGAGTTTTTTCTGATTCCGACCGTTATGCTTAAGGCCGATGAAGATGTATTCCTGGATGATCATGATATCGGCTGGTTGGCAGAAAAGGTCAATGGAAAAGCGATTATCGTGGAAAATCATGGTCAGAGTTTTTTAGAAGCACTTTTTGGGAAAGAAATTGGAGGTTTTGCCAATGAGTAAACCTGTCGTAGCCATTGTGGGACGACCCAATGTCGGTAAATCAACGTTGTTTAACCGGATCGTCGGCGGGATGATTGCCATCGTTGAAAATACACCCGGAGTGACCCGGGACCGCTTATATTTTGACGCCGAATGGCAGGGAAGAAAATTCACTCTGATTGATACCGGCGGGATCGAGTTTAAGGATCAGACAACACCGTTATCATCCATGATGAAGCAGCAGGCAGAAGTGGCTGTTGATGAGGCGGATGTCATTTTGTTTATGGTGGATGGCAAGTCCGGTCTTACGCCGGATGATCAACAGATTGCCCGCTATTTAAGGAAATCGAATAAACCGGTGTTATTAGTTGCGAACAAAGTCGAGAAATTTAACCAATTTGAAACTGAAGCCCATGAATTTTTGGCCCTGGGGTTTGGCGATCCGGTTCCCGTCTCGGCGGTTCATGGTATGAATACCGGCGATTTGCTGGATACCATGGTATCCATGCTGCCGGATGATCCGGTTCAGGACTATGATCCCGATGTGGTGAAAGTCGCGGTGATCGGCAGACCGAATGTCGGCAAATCCTCCATTGTCAATATGCTGTTGGGAGAGCAGCGTGTTATCGTCAGCGATATTCCCGGGACGACACGCGATGCGATTGATACGCCTTTCACCTATGAGGATCGGAATTATGTTCTGATTGACACGGCCGGAATCCGAAGAAAGAAGAAGATCATGGAGGTCACGGAAAACTACAGTGTCGTCCGTTCCTTCCGTGCCGTCGATCGATCGGATGTTGTCCTGATGGTGATCGATGCCGTCGAAGGCGTTGCCGAACAGGATAAAAAAATAGTGGGTTATGCCCATGAAGCCGGTAAGGGACTCATACTCATTATTAACAAATGGGATTTAGTGACGAAAGACGAAAAGACGATTAATAAATATGAAAAGGATATTCGGGAAGAACTTTCTTTTATCAGTTATGCACCCACACAGTTTGTCTCGGCAAAGACAGGGCAACGGATCAATAAGATCATGGATCTGGTTGAATTTGTGGCAGAACAGACCAGCCGGCGTGTATCGACGAGCACACTCAACACCCAGCTGCGGGAATGGGTTCACTTAAATCCGCCGCCTTCAGATAAGGGCGTCCGCCTGAAAATACTCTATGCAACCCAAAGCAGTGTTCAGCCGCCGACGTTTATCTTCTTTGTCAATGACCCTGAATTAGTTCATTTTTCCTACAAGCGGTATCTTGAAAACCAGCTTAGGAAGAATTTCGGCTTTGAAGGTTCACCAATTCGGCTAGTCATGAGGAAACGTGACGAAGAGCAGGATTAAAAAAAACGCGGCAGGAATATCTTTAGTCATAGCGAATGAATGTTTCATAAGATGTATCATCAACAGGTAGCGTTGTTTTAAAGAAAGTAATGGGGAGCAGAGACACGTATGAACTACCTTCTATTTGTACTGGCATATTTACTTGGGACTATCCCTTCCGCTTTTCTGGCAGGAAAGCTTAAACATATCGATGTCCGCAAGCATGGCAGCGGGAACATGGGGGCAACCAATTCCTTCCGGGTTCTTGGACCGGTGTGGGGCATCATTGTCCTGGTTATGGATGCACTCAAGGGCGGACTCGCTGCATTGATTTGTTACCAGGTATTTGGGCCTTGGGGCGGGATCATCGGCGGTATACTGGCGATGGTGGGTCATAGCTTTAATCCGTTTTTTGGTTTTAAACGAACCGGTAAAGGTGCGGCGTGTGGTTTGGGAATTATTATTTTCCTTATACCGAAAGTAACGATTGTTCTCATTGTCGTATTTGTTCTGGTTGCATTGATCAGCCGATACATATCGCTGGCTTCGATAACGTCGGCGATATCCGTAGCCATCTCAGTTTTTATATTTGATGTCGACCTTCCGTATAAAGTACTCGCCGTGGTTGGCGCGACGGGTATAATCATACTCCATCAGTCCAATATCAAACGTCTGATCAAAGGGACTGAAGCTAAATTTGGGAAAAAGTAGGGGGAGATAACAAAATGAAAAAGATTGCTGTATTTGGATCCGGAAGCTGGGGGACCGCCATCGCCACGCTGTTGGTCAGAGCCGGTCATAACGTATCCCTGATTGGTATCTTTGCCGATGAGATTGATTTAATGAAACGAAAAAAAGAGAATGTCCAATATCTTCCCGGGGTATTTCTGCCTGATGAAATCACACCGACAACGGATCTGAAGGAACTGGATGCCGAGGCCGTTTTCTTAAGTGTTCCTTCCCATGCGGTCAGGGAGTGTGCCCAGCTGATGAAGCCTTACCTAAGACCGGGATGTATTATCATTAATACGGGGAAAGGACTTGAAGAAAAGACGGGTTTACGGCTTTCACAAGTGCTGGAGGAAGAGCTTCCAAACCATCCCATCGCGGTGCTTTCCGGTCCGAGTCATGCGGAAGAAGTTGGCAGAGATGTTGTGACGGCGGTGGTTGTTGCCGCAAAAGATATCAAGGTAGCCGAGGCGGTTCAGGATTTGGTCATGACTTCAAAATTCAGAGTCTACACGAATCAGGATATTATCGGTGTTGAAATGGGCGGTGCGCTGAAAAATATTATTGCGCTGTGTACAGGAATTCTGGATGGAATGAATCCAAAAGATAATACCAAAGCGGCGTTGATGACACGCGGTCTAGCTGAAATGACTCGTTTAGGCGTCGCTATGGGCGGCAAACCGGAGACTTTTTACGGATTGGCCGGTATCGGGGACCTGATTGTTACCTGTACGAGCTTGCACAGTCGGAACCTGCGCGCCGGCAGAGCCTTAGGTACCGGCAAACCGCTGGATGAGGTATTGCGGGAGGTCGGGATGGTTGTCGAAGGTGTCAAGGCGACGACAGTTGCTTATAAATTGAGCAAGGAATTAGATATATCCATGCCGATTACGGAACAGGCCTATAAAGTCCTATATGAAGGCCTGAGCCCGAGCGAAGCCCTGGAGAACCTGATGATGCGGGGTAAGAAACATGAAACAGAAGACTCAGGGATTTTAGGATTTTGATCATTCGATTATTGATCGTCTGACTATAAACTGTCTGCCTGCCCCAGAAGGGCGCTTCATAACTGAGGCGTTCTTTTTTTTGCTGGGGATTTGTTGACTCACACAAATACTCCGCTCACCCGTTTTCGCAGCAAAAATAGTCCAGAGGATTGTTTAGTGTATGTAATAACACATATTTAGGATAACACGAGCATACATACTAACAATGCAGTCTTTTCCAGGAAAAACGGCAAAAAATTGAGGCATAAATTACTAATTTAGCAAATATAAATATAATGCTTAAGGTGCTAGTCCTGTTCTTAATCGTTATAGATGATGACAAGCAACGGAAAAAGTAGATTGATGGTCCTTACTCAAGGACAGCACACTAAAAGGGAGGGAATAGTTGTATGCAAAACTATGACATTTTCAGCGACATTGCTGAACGGACAGGAGGGGATATCTACTTCGGTGTGGTCGGTCCCGTAAGGACAGGAAAATCTACATTTATCAAACGCTTTATGGAACTTCTGGTGTTGCCGAATATCTCCAATGTTTTTGAACGGGAAAGAGCTCGGGATGAGCTTCCGCAAAGCGGTGCCGGCCGCAGAATAACGACAACGGAACCCAAGTTTATTCCGTCGGAAGCCGTTGAAGTCGTTTTGAAAGATACGATCCATATGAACGTTCGCCTGGTGGATTGTGTGGGTTACTCTGTTAACGGTGCTCTGGGTTATGAAGGCGAAGACGAGGATGAGCCGCGCATGGTCCATACCCCTTGGAACGATGAGCCCATTCCGTTTGAGGAAGCAGCAGAAATCGGGACCCGGAAAGTGATTACGGACCACTCAACGTTGGGAATTGTGGTCACTACCGATGGTTCCATCTCGGATATTGCCAGAGAAAACTACATTGAAGCCGAGCAGCGTGTGGTTTCCGAACTGAAGGAAATCGGTAAACCATTTGTCATCCTGCTGAACACGACACGGCCCTATGCAGAAAATACCATGGAACTCAGCCGGTCATTAGGAGACGAATATCAGGTGCCGGTCATCCCGGTTGATTGCATGGAAATGAACATGAACGACATATCGCAGATACTTGAGGAGATTCTCTTTGAATTTCCGGTGGCTGAAGTCAATATTGAGCTGCCGAAATGGGTGGAAGAACTCGAACTGTCGCATCCGATCCGGGCGAGCTTTGAAGAAGTCATCCAACGCGCGGTTAGTGATATCAAACGCATCCGTGATATTGACAGCGCTCTGGAAATATTGACACAGTGTCCGCATTCCAAAGATGTCGTTTTGAAGGAGACTGATTTGGGAACAGGCAGGGCTGAAATAGAAATCAGCACGGAGCAGGATCTCTTCAAGAAGGTCCTCGAACAGCTGACTGGCATCAATATTGAGGGCGATCATACGCTCCTGCGGATGATCCTGGATTACAGCAAAGCGAAGAAGGAATGGGATAAACTGTCCAAAGCCTTTGAGGAAGTCAAAGTAAACGGCTATGGTGTTGTGACCCCGCAGCTCGATGAAATGTTCCTGGAAGAGCCTGAACTGGTCAAATCCGGCGGACATTACGGGATCAAGCTGAAAGCGAGCGCACCGTCACTGCACATTCTGAGAGCCGATGTAACGACGGAAATTACACCGCTTATTGGGACAGAGAAGCAGGCAGAAGAACTCGTTAAATATATCCTGGATGAGTTCGAATCCGATCCGAAGAAGGTATGGGGCTCCAATATTTTTGGTAAATCCCTGCATGATTTGGTCAGAGAAGGCATCCAGAACAAACTGTATAAAATGCCGGATAATGTCCAAATCAAGCTTCAGGATACACTGCAGCGCATTGTGAACGAAGGACATGGAGGACTTATCTGCATCATCATCTGATCTTCAAAACAGCTTTCTTGTAAAAATATCGATTATAACAGGAAAAGGAAAGCGCAGGCGCAAGCTTTCCTTTTCCTGTTGTCAATTGCCCCTTTCCATGTTTATAATAAGTAAAGTATTATGCACAGATATAATGAGATTCAAAGTAAACCTATTTCGTAATATGAATTTTTGAGGGAGCTGGTTTTGTGAGTAAACAGAAAAAAGATTTTCTGTTGGTAAGTAAGGAGATTCTTCCTGAGGCGATTACGAAAACAGCTCAGGCGAAAGAACTCTTGGCCAAGTTTGATGTATTGACCGTCAATGAAGCCTGTGAAAGGGTAGAAATCAGCCGCAGTGCATTTTATAAATATAAAGACGGCGTCTTTCCTTTTTATGAAGCAAGCAAAGAAAAGATGATCACTCTGTCCTTATTGCTGATGGATAAAGCCGGTATTCTATCCAATGTTCTGAACTATGTCGCTTCGGTTTCCGGGAACATCATCACCATCAACCAGGGCATTCCGCTGCAGGGTATCGCTAACGTCTCCATATCCATAGAAACAGAAAAGATGGAGGAAACGGTAGAGAGCCTGGTGGCAAATTTAGGAGAACTGGACGGAGTAAAGAAAATCGAACTCATCGCCAAGAGTTGAATTGTTTTAACAAAATATTAGGTTGGAGTTAAAAAACCACTGAACAAAAATGTACGGTGGTTTTTGTCTAATTAAATTTATGATTGCAACTTTATTAATCAAAAAAATCACATTGTCTTAATTAGTAAAAAATCCCTGAGTATTATAAGGAAGATTGTAAATAATACTAATACATTCCAAAATGAAAGGAGGGAAATAAGAAATGGCAAAATATAGACTTCCGATAGATAAGGGTCAAGCAGCTAGTGCTATGGGTGTAAGCTTAGGACCTGACACAACATCCAGACAAAACGGTTCCGTAGGTGGATATATGGTAAAGAAAACGTTTGAAAGCTTTGGAAGCCGCTAACTGTTCCTTGGAAATGTAGAGTTTTTATACAGAGGGAGCCGTGCATTAACGGTTCCCTTTTTATTAACCTTATATAGAATACCCCAAAAAAAACTAAATATTCTAGGAAAATGATAAAATGATGAATTCAAAACGATAAATTCATTTTTGGCATTGCATACTGCTTGATTTTTCGCCCCTATTATGGTAAATTGTATTAGTGCTTCGAGAGAAGCATATTTTAGTCGGGGCGTAGCTCAGTTTGGCTAGAGCGCTACCTTGGGGTGGTAGAGGCCGCAAGTTCAAGTCTTGTCGCTCCGACCAGAACTTATAAACTATATAAGTAAGAACAAACTAAGAGAGCTATTTTAGCTCTCTTTTCATATATAGCGTGCCCAGCTAAGCACGCATTATCTATCTGGTGAGAGTCCAGTCAAGGTAAGTGCCAAGACGCCCTGTAGCTAGGATGCCTACGTATGGAGAAATCTGTGCGTAGGAGCGTTGAACAGTCGAAAGACTGATTAAGCTCTACCCAGAGTTCGCGTCGCAATTCCAGGACGGACTGGAAAACATTCATACAAAGCAGGGAAACAAGTTCAAGGTTGTTCACAATAATTTTAAGTGAGATCTCAACAGCTACTTTTCTATTTTTCGTATTCATAGTAATTGAATCATGTTCTCGTGTAATTTCTACAACTTCGTATTCTTCATACAGTATTCCTTCTTCAAAGTTAGTCATAAAAATACCTCTCTGGTTAGAAATAATAATAAAATAATAGCTTCTATCTTTTTAACTGACATTTTAACAGAAAAAAAGTAGATAAGATATCGCATTATGCACATTGATAACGTTGTGTCATTAAATTCGGACATATATTACCTGATTTTAGATGAGCTAACTTACCAGTGGGATATTTCTATTCTGAGGAAGTTAATGCTGGCCTTATTATTGTCCAATGAAAGATAACCAATACGATGCGATTTACAGGTACTTTTGTAATAATAAGTTACTGTTCCAGATTCCTCATGGCAATTTGGTATAAGATTGTTTATAATTGAAAAAGAAAAATTTCGTTGAAAGAAAGTGCAAGATATGGATATCCGAAAGATCAGGTACTTTATTTCTGTCGCTGAAACATTGAACTTTACCCGGGCTGCCAGAAGGCACTATATATCCCAGACGGCGATGAGCCAGCAAATTGCTTTGCTGGAAGAAGAGTTGGGGGTCATTTTATTCGAACGCAGTACGAACAAAGTCAAACTGACAAACGCCGGAAGCTTTTTTCTGAAGGAAGCTGTTGTAATCGTTGAAAAGCTGGAATATGCTGTCCTGCAAACCCGTAAGATCGCGCAGGGTTCATGCAGTAGCTTTACCTGCGGGTACTCGGATCCGATTGAATTAGATATTCTGCGAACGATTGCAGACAGTTATCTACAGGAATACCCGAATGCCGATATTCGGTTTGACGAACAAAATTTCAGCATCCTACTGGAAAAGGTCAATAACGGGACCTGTGATGTTGCCTTTTTCCCGGAAAGCGAAATATGGAACCTGCAGGATATCAGAAAATTGACTCTATACCTTGATAAGATCATTTTAGCGGTGAGCAGGAACCACCCCAAAGCCAGATTAGGGAAGATCCCGGCTATTGAAGTCGCTAATGAAAAGATCATCATGCTCAGTCAGGAGGCCGGTCCGAACAATTATAAAACCATGCTACAGTACTGCCGGAAAGACGGCTATGAACCCAATATCGTCGAGCTCGTCCCGACATTTGATATGCTGATGCTTCTGGTCGAGCTGAACCGGGGCGTTTGCTTTGTGCCGAATACCTGGCGTAATAAAGCCAACGACAAGCTGGCTTTTCTGGAAATAGAGGGCACCACCCACATGATCACAATCGAAATGGCTTGGCGCAAAGACAATAAAAACGAAGGATTAAAGGCATTTATTGAAGTCGCCAAAAGATTTGCCTATAATGAAACAGTTTGATATTTTGAGTGCAGCCTGCCGGATTTCCTTGATGCCTGTATCGCATCCCGAAGCAGGGATTTCTATATTTGTTACAATCTTAATCACCACCACCCGCTCAGCGGGTGGTTTGCTCTAGCCCTATAAGGGGTTTTTACTTGGCAGAGTCTCAAGGCTCGTTGAATGGTCCTTCAGCCGCACATTTTTTCAAACCACCCCTAAAGGGGTACTATTATTTCTTTTTAGTTTTGTCTACTGGCTCACCTGTGAATGGGTCTATAAATTCTTTCAGGCTAATTTGATCGGATGCTATGTCCTCTTGAAGCTGGTTTTTGATATACTGTTCAATTACCTTCTTGTTGCGTCCCACAGTATCCACATAATATCCTCGACACCAAAAATGTCTGTTCCCGTATTTATATTTCAGGTTCGCGTGCCTGTCGAAGATCATTAGCGAACTTTTCCCCTTGAGATAACCTACGAAGCTCGACACACTCATTTTCGGTGGAATCGATACCAGCATGTATATGTGGTCTGGACATGTTTGCTTCGATTATTTCTACCTTCTTAAATTCACATAGCTTCCTGATGATCTTTCCTATGTCCGCTTTGATTTTCCCATAAATCAACTGTCGTCTGTACTTTGGTGCGAACACGATATGATATTTACAATTCCACTGCGTGTGTGATAAACTTTCCGTATCCATTTGGATTACTACCTCCTATTTTTGTGCGGCTGCCAAACCTGCACTATCATATCAAAATTGGAGGTAGTTTTTCTACGCATAGCTAAAGCTTTTTGGAACCACCTGCATAGCAGGTGGTTTTCGTTAGACAATCAAAAGTAGGGGTACAGTTTACCCCTACTTTATTCATAAGTTTTTCTTATAAGATTATCGTTTTTCGATGTTACTCGAAATCAGAATTTACAGCTATAATATAGTCGATTAAAGAACTCAAGGGAGGCAATATAAACATGGGTCAAAACCAAGCAGATGTTGTCGTGGTCGGGTCAGGTGCTACCGGGTTGGCTGCTGCATTGACAGCTGCCGAAGGCGGAGCAAAAGTTATCTTATTTGAAAAGCAAAAATCGACAGGTGGAACTTCTAACTTTTTTGAAGGTACCTTTGCAGTTGAAAGCGAACTGCAGCGTCCAAAATACATCACCTACTCTAGGGACGAAGCTTTCCACGCCATTATGGATTTCAGCCACTGGCGCGCCAATCCCCGTTTGGTAAGAAATATTGTCAATGAATCGTCCGAAACGATCTCCTGGCTGATCAAAGAAGGTGTCGAATTCGTCGAAGCGACGATCAATATGATTGATTCCCCGATGACGTATCACCATGTTAAGGGTTACGGCGCAGCGTTAGTAAAAGTTCTAACTATGCGGGCCAAGGAACAGGGTATTGATATCCGGGTCGGCACACCGGTCACCGGATTGCTCAAGGACGGGAATAACGTCTGCGGCGTTATTTATGAAGAAAACGACGAGGAAATCGAAGTCGAAGCCAAAGCAGTTGTGATTGGAACCGGCGGGTTTGCCAACAATAAAGAGTGGATCAAAAAATACACCGGATTCGACCTGGATGTCAATGTCGTTGCCGTCGGCAGCACGGATAAAATGGGAGATGGGATCCGCATCGCCATGGAAATCGGTGCCGCAACGGACAACATGGGTTTGCTGGAACTATATGCCGCCGGCCCCGGCGGACCGGGTTTTGATATGAAAAATGCACTCGAACTGGCTTGTGCGCAGCCTGATCTATGGGTAGACCCAAAGGGCGAACGTTTTTGTGATGAAACGATTGCGTTCCATGACAGCCCGCTGGGCAATGCCAATGCCAAACATAAAGAAGGCTATACCTGGCGGTTGTTCGATGATTCCATCAAGCAGATCCTGATCGAAAAGGGCGTTGATAAAAACGTCGGGATGGAGAATCCGCCGGGAACACGCTTAGTCAACCTGGAAAAGGAAATAGCCGCTGCTGAAGGCAGAGAGCAAACGGAATTTTTTTCAGCCGACTCTGTTGAGGAGCTTGCTGTGAAAATCGGTGTCGATCCGGAGGTGCTGCAGGCGACCGTCGATGAGTACAACCGTTACTGTGCGAAAGGGCACGATGATTTATTTGCCAAGGAGCAGAAATACCTCCGTCCGCTGATTGGACCTCGTTTTTACGCGGGAAGATGCCGTACCGTTTTCTTGGGGACTCAGGGAGGTCTAAAGATCAATTACAACACCGAAGTGCTGGATAAAAAGGAGAAGGTTATTGGGGGTCTGTACGCGGGTGGTTTTGATGCTTCCGGTATGTACGGGGACAGTTACTGCATTGCCTCTTCGTCCGGTCTTGCTTCGTCCTTTGCTTTGAATTCCGGCAGGATCGCCGGTAAAAATGCCCTGAAATACATTGGAAAATAGCAGAACTATTCAAACGCTTTTTTGTGATATGACTCAATTGAGATAATTCCTGATACGGCAAGTACGTCATGAATGTGCTTGCCGCCTGTGTAATGTGAAAGGGGACAAGGCAATGAACGAAACGCAGCTGCGTGTCCGGGCTGAAAGCGCATGTTCCGATCTGCTGGACAGCCAAAGCATCCGAATCAGGGTCTCTGCCCTAAGCGGTAATACTGCCGCGGAGGCCTGCTTCAGGGTTTTCAAAGAATATGCCGCAAAAGACAACGGGGGAATAGGTGTCATTCGGACTGGGTCAACCGGTTTTTATGATCTGGAACCGATAATAATGATTGATAAACCGGGTAATCCAACTGTCTGTTATGCAAACATCACGGAGGATGCTGCTCTTTTGCTTATCCAGAGTTACCTTGAAAACGGCGACCCCAGAGCCGACCTGGCCTTAGGGACTACTGCGGTAGACGGTTTTATAGGAATACCGTCCGCATCCTCGCTGCCGCTTTTTAAACGGCAGAAACGAGTCGTTTTGAACCGCTGTGGGCAGGTCGACCCGGAAAGCATCAGCCATTATATCGCCGGTTATGGCGGCTATACCGGGCTGGCCAAAGCATTGACCATGACACCGGCTGACATCATCAAACTAATGGCCCAAACGGGTCTGCGGGAACGTTTCGGACATGGGTGCCCATTAATGACCCAGTGGCATGTTTTCAGAGAAGCTGAAGGCAGCGCAAAAGTTGTGATTTGCAATGCTCTGGATAACGATCTGCAGGCGCGGACTGCTCGGATTCTGTTGGAAGGCGACCCGCATGCCGTTTTGGAGGGATTACTCATCGCGGCTTATACGGTGGGAGCGGCGCAGGCCATTATGGCGATTCCGGCTGGATACAATACGCTCGTGAAAACGCTGAATAAGGTGTTGGCTGATATGAAGGAATACAACCTGATCGGTACTGATATCCTTGGATCCGGTTTTAGTTGTGATATCATCATCAAAGAAATACCTGTTTCAACGACTGCTTGTGAAAAAACAGCCCTGATCCGCTTTCTTGAAGGCCGTCAGGCAATCCCATTCCTGCGGACCAGTGATAATAACAAGCCAATGCTGGGGGATAAACCCGCGATGATTAATCAGATCGAAACCCTGGCGAATGTCAGTGCGGTTCTTCAAGTAGGAGCTGAAGTCCTTGAGGGTATTGGCACAGAAGAGAGTGTGGGAACCAAGATTGTCACCCTGACAGGCGATGTGGATCATTCCTATACGGTAGAAGTTCCGTTTGGGACACCGCTCGAGACGGTGATCCGGGAGATCGGCGGGGGCATAATCAACGATGCCAAAATCAAAGCTGTCCAGTACGGCGGCCCCACCAGCGTTTATCTCAGCGCGGATGATCTGGCGAAAACAGTATCCTATGAAACAACGCAAGAAGTTGGCGCTTTGATGGGATTCAGCTTGATCGACGTTGTGGCGGATAATGTATGCGCTGTGGAGATGACGCAAAAACAAATGGCATTTCTGCACAGTCAGACCTGCGGCAAGTGTGTTTATTGCCGTGAAGGGACACTGCATCTATCCCATATGCTCGACGATATCGCTAAAGCTGAAGGAACAGCCAAGGATCTGGATCTGCTCCGGGAAATCGGCGGAAGGATGCGCACCGGCTGCGTTTGCAGCTTTGGCACCACGGCAGCCAATCCCGTTTTAAGCAGCCTGCAGCTGTTTCCAGCGGAGTATGATGCGCATATCAAACAGAAGAAATGCCCTTATGCACAGGGCGGGAAGGAGGCGTAGACTGTGAGCACGATCAAAATAGCCATTGACGGAAAAGAATTGGAAATAGAGCAAGGCAAGAGCGTCCTGGAAGCATCACTATCTGGCGGGATCTACATTCCGCATCTTTGCCATCATGCGGACTTGCATCCGATCGGCGCCTGCCGCCTGTGTGTTGTTGAAATCGACGGAATGGACGGTCTGCAGACATCCTGTACAACGTTGGCGGAAGATGGGATGGTCGTCAGGACAAAGGGCGGGGAAATTGACGACACACGCCGGCTGGCGATGGAACTCATGCTTTCCGGACACCAGGCTGACTGCGGAACCTGCATCAAATATCTGAACTGTGAACTCCAAGCGTTAAAACAGTACCTTGTTGAAGACCATCTCAGTGTGAAGCGGCGCTCCCGACTCTTTGGCGCGAATGACACCAATCCGATTTTCTTCCATGAACCTAATAAATGTATCCTTTGCGGCCGCTGTGTCCGGGCCTGTCATGAGCTCCGCGGGGTCGGCGTACTCTTCTATAAATATAACCATGAAGAGATATATATCGGCATTGGCCCCGATCCTGATAAGGATACATCCCTGGCGGAAGCCGGCTGTCGTTTCTGCGGTGCTTGTGCTGAAGTCTGCCCGACAGGCGCGATTATGGACCGAGATGAATTCGGTAAGGGCAAGACCCGCAAAGCAGCGCTGCTGCCCTGCAGCAATACTTGTCCCGCTGAAATTGATATCCCGCGCTATCTGCGTTTTATTCGCGAAGAGAATTACCCGGCGGCCACAGCCGTCATTCGCGAAAAGGTCCCGTTCCCCCAAGTACTCGGTTATGTGTGCAACCATCCCTGTGAAAGCGAATGTCGCAGAGGGCAGGTCAATGAGCCCATTTCGATTTGTCGCCTGAAACGCTTCGCTGCCGAAAACGATACAGAAAAATTATGGCTCCAAAACGTGAAGAAAAAATCTGCAACCGATAAAAAAGTCGCTGTGATCGGGGCAGGTCCGGCCGGTCTGACGGCAGCTTACTATCTCACAATTCAGGGACATTCGGTAACCGTCTTTGAAGCCCTGCCGGAAGCGGGCGGTATGCTGCGGTACGGGATCCCCGAATACCGTCTGCCCAGGAATATTATTGCTGATGAAGTGCAGGCTATTGTGGATATGGGTGTTGAGGTCAGAACAAATACCCGGATCGAATCGATCGACGACCTCCTGGATGAAGGCTATGAAGCGGTACTTGTTGCAGTCGGTGCCCATAACGGCATGAAATTACGGATACCGGGAGCAAACGGCGAAGGCGTATTGGTTAATACCGAGTTTCTTAGGGCGGTCAGTCTCGGTGAAGAAGTTACAGTTGGGAAAAAAGTCATAGTCCTTGGCGGTGGGAATGTCGCGTTTGACTGCGCGCGCGTTGCCCGCAGGCTCGGCGCAGAAGAAGTCATGATGGCTTGCCTCGAGAGCAGGGAGAATATGCCGGCATCTGCTGACGAGATCGAACAAGGCGAAGAAGAAGGAATTAGACTATTTCCGTCCCGGACATTTAAGAAAATCGTGCGGGAAGACGGAAAAGTTACTGGTGTGGAATTCCTGAATGTCGCCTCCTTCTGTTTTGATGAGGACAAGAGACTGCAATTAGAAACGGTAGAAGATTCCGAACATGTGATTGAAGCTGACACCGTCATTTTTGCCGTTGGTCAAAGACCGATTATCCCGGAGGGTTTTGGCATCAATAAAACCGACAGTGGACTCATCGAAGTTGATTCCTATACGATGACAACGAACAGAGAAGAAGTATTTGCGGCGGCAGATGCCGTTACCGGTACCGATTCTGTAATTAAAGCAATTGCCAATGCAAGGAAAGTCGCTGCAGCTATGGATAAATTCCTGGGCGGACGCGGCAAGATCGATGATAAACTTGCTCCAGCGAGTGATCCGGAAAAGCGGATCGGCATGATCAAGGGCTTTGCGGAACTGCCCCGGGTTGAAGAAAAATGTCTGCCGGCAGAGGCAAGGGTCAAAAACTTTTGCCGGGTCGTTGATAGCCTGAGTGCCGGAGAGGCAGGGGGAGAGGCACAGCGCTGCCTGCAGTGCGACCTGAGACTCAAGATGACTCCGGTGAAATTCTGGAGCAGCTACTAAAGGCTTGTTAGCCATAAGTAACAGAGCATGGTAAAGGTATAAGATTTTATTTCTAAATAATGTTAGCATCATGGAGTATAAATTTATACGCTCATGGTGCTTTACATTATCTATCACGTTTCGCAATCTTAAAACGATATTCTCTTGCAAATTAAGAAAGCACCTTACTCACTGTTATTACCCTTATTAAACCTAAATGAATTTCAATAAATTTGTGTAAGCTGTCTTAAAAGAAGATAAAATAATTTGATGGAATTTTATTGAAAGACGGAAGTATCAGGCTTTTGGCTTAAAATCAAACTTGGCATATATTTTGCACTAATTAGGTTTGTATATAAAAAATTTTGAGGTTAGTAAGTGAATATAAGGAGAATCATATGATATTTGTCAATAACCAAGAGTTTAATTGGGTAGATGGCATGACAGTTCAAGGTTTATTGGATTGCTAAGGAGTGATAAAATGCGCGCAGTGGATTTGCGGTTAGAAGAACTCATCCAAATTATGCCGGAACAAGGAAAGATATTTTTGGCAGGCTCCCGTGTGACCCTGTTTGATGCTTATGCCTTTGGTAAATTGCGTAAAGATTTAATTGAGAACTTAGGAATTGATCGGGCTAAAGGCTTTCTTGTCCGATATGGTTGGTCTTGTGGCTATCAATTTGCGATGAATTTAAAAGATAAATTTGAATGGGACAATGAATTAGAATGGACTTTTACGGGGCCAATCATGCACAGACTGACCGGGTTTGTCTCAACTCAGCCGAATGAAGAAGATTTTGATCCTAAAACAGGGATATGGTTCCGCAACGCAATCTGGCGAAATTCGGTCGAAGCCGAACAGCATATCCTGCATATGGGATTACACCATGAACCGGTTTGTTGGATGCTAACGGGCTTTGCGAGCGGGTATAATTCGGCGTATCTTGGCAAAAGAGTCATTTTTAAAGAAATCGAATGTGTTGGCAAAGGAGATCCCTTTTGCACGAACATTGGTAAAACAGTAGAAGATTGGGGCGATGAAATTCAATCTGAACTTGCGTATTATGAGATGGATAAAATCAGTGTGGAATTGGAAGAAGCCCATCGCAGAATAACCGCCCAAAACACAATCCTGGAGCGAAGTGTAAGCATCCATGAGCGCTTGACTGAATGTATTCTGAAAGGCAAGGGAGTTGCCGAAATTGCCGAGAATCTGGCAGAACTTATGAAATGCGATGTTATTGTAGAAGACCATCTTCTGACTCTATTAGCAACGAGTGTCTCATCCAAATATACGTCGGAACTGCCGTCCAGATTCTATACACTGCAATCCAGTCCGGAATTCAACAAGAATATCACATTCTTTAAGAGGCGGACCAGAACATTTGAAATCGTTGATCATTATCAGGATGTTCCTGTCCACCGTCTGATATGCCCGATTATTGTTCGCAGCCAATTGTTGGGTTATGTTTCGCTCCTGCGGGTAAATGCAACATTTGCAGAGATAGACCGGATCGGGCTGGAACATGCGGCCAGTGTTGTCGCAGTAGAACTTTTGAAAGAAAACGAGATTGCAGATACGGAAAACCGCATTCGGGGGGATTTTCTGGAGGACCTGCTTGCGGGTAATTATACTGACAGTAACTCGATTATCAGTAGGGCGCGAGCTCTGGATTATGATATCACAGCGCCGCACCGCGTGTTGTATCTTGGGGTGCATAATTTCAACGAATTGGTCCGCTGTTATAAACAGGATGAAAAAAAGATTATGCAGTTTAAGGACAAATTAGCCGATTGTGTCCGTATATCACTTAAGGAATTAGGAAAAGTAGTTGTTCTCGGCAAAAGCAACGATTTAATTCTGCTTATTCCATTGAAAGATCCGGAGGTCCCGGAAAAAGA
This sequence comes from Dehalobacter sp. DCM, assembly GCF_024972775.1. Taxonomy (NCBI): domain Bacteria; kingdom Bacillati; phylum Bacillota; class Clostridia; order Eubacteriales; family Desulfitobacteriaceae; genus Dehalobacter; species Dehalobacter sp. DCM. Next base: position 2,109,723 of record NZ_CP092282.1, read on the forward strand.
TACCAGGGAACTGGCTGAACAGATCATCCATCGGGTTAGCAAAGATTTTCCTAAAATCAATATGACGATTGGGGTTGGAAGTCTGTGTTTAAAGCTAGAGGATTATAAGAAATCGCTTTATTCGGCCAAGAAGGCTGTAGATATTTGTAAAAACCTTAATAAAAAAGGAAAAGCGGTTTCACTTGAACAACTGGGCACGCATGCGCTGCTTTTCAGTTCGTTAAATCCAGAAGACATGCAGCATTTTGCCCGCCAACAGATTGGATCTTTAGTCGAACACGATGAAAAATATCAAACAAAATTGATTCCCACTCTGGAAGAACTGTTAAATCAATGCGGCAATGTCCTTTCGGCAGCCAGAGCCTTGAATCTTTCGGTGAGTGGGTTAAAGTACCGTCTAAACCTGATCGAGGAGATCACCGGTCTTGACCTTAGGGATTCCAAGGATAGCTTTAATATGCGGCTGGCGCTAATTATTCTCCGTTTGACTGAGGGTTCGTCAGATGAACACTAGAAGACGTGTAGTAGATAGATAAAACTAGACGAATTTTATGAAAATTGTCTGTCCAGTTTTGCGGGTGTTTTTACAATGGGTATACTATATACTCAATAATTGAACAGACGCGCTATTCTGAATAATAAAGAGGAGGATCCGAAATGAGTAGACTGGAAGGCAAGATTGCATTTATCACAGGTGCTGGCTCAGGGATTGGACGAGGTTCTGCAAAGATGTTTGCCCGGGAAGGTGCAAAAGTTATCTGTGCAGACTTTAATGAAGCGTGGGGAGAGGAAACCGCTAAAGCTATCAATGATGCCGGCGGCGATGCCATATTTGTCAAATGCAACGTCAGAAACCGGCAGGACATAAAAGATGCTGTGAAGGCAGGAATGGACAAATACGGCCGGATTGATGTTTTAATGAATTGCGCTGGTATAGTCAGAATTAAACCGTTTATTGAGATTACTGAAGACGACTACATTGCAATCACCGAGACGAATTTAAGAGGGTATATTTGGACGATGCAGGAAATCCTTCCGATCATGATGAAACAAAATAAAGGCTCAATCGTGAATGTGGCATCGATTTCTGCGTATAAAGCGGAAACGCGAACTGCAGTATATGCGGCAACCAAAGCTGGTGTAACGATGATGAGCCAGGACATTGCGAAAGAAGTAGCATCGAATAATATCAGAGTTAATTGTATTTGTCCTGGACCAGTCGGAACCAATATGACACCGGAGGAAATTCGCAATCATCCCGAAATAGTTGAAGAAATGGTAAAAGAACTTGTTCCGCTTGGAAGAGAAGGCAGACCTGATGATATTGCTTATGCAGCAGTCTATTTAGCTTCAGATGAATCCTCTTGGGTTACGGGAACATCTGTCATTGTCGACGGCGGCGTTTGGATCAATACAAATAAATAAGACAGAAATGTCTTTCGGATCTGATGGCTAGAAGGTGATATTTTGGATTATTACCTTCTAGCTTAATCATAATAATGACCAACTTTTTAAGTCGAACAGGTGGCTATCAAATCAAATTGACATACTGGTCGAAAAGTTGATAAATTATTCGCCCGGTTTGACTGCTGTTTTCATTTTGGCCTCGTCGTATACTTTAAAAATAAACGATAGAAACAGGGAAATCTGAAGATGCTTTTAACAGGCTTATCCTTCAGAAAATACCTATGATAAAAACATATACTTTGGGGTTGCATCAAAATCTATAATTGGAGGGGATCGTATGGGAAAGCACACTTCTGTTTTCATTGCTCCGAGTCGCTATGTCCAAGGGCGAGACGCTATACATGAAATAGGGGACCATATTTACCAAATGGGAGACAGAGCTTTAGTCGTTGGTTGTGAATTTGGTTTAGGTGCAACCAGAGAAGGTCGGGAAAAAAGTTTTAAAAAGAATAATATTTTTCAGGTTGAGGAAGTTTTCAGAGGCGAAACGAGCGATGCGGAAATAGACAGATTGATGACCGTTGCCAAGGAGAACCACTGCAATATCATGATTGCAACCGGTGGTGGGAAAGCGATTGATGCGATGAAAGCCGCAGCGGCAAATCTTAAGCTTCCCATCATTGTTGTACCCACAACGGCTTCTACCGATGCACCCTGTAGTGCACTTGCGGTCATTTACAATGAAGACGGGACATTTAACAGACTGATGAGGCTGGCTGCGAATCCCAACCTCGTATTGGTGGATACTTCGATCATTGCCAAAGCGCCTTTGCGATTTTTGGTTTCAGGAATGGGTGATGCTCTGGCAACCTGGTTTGAGGCGGATGCCTGCAATCAATCGGCAACGCTGAACATGTCCGGGGGACGAATATCTGCAGCAGCGCTGGCCTTAGCCCGTCTCTGTTTTGATATTTTGATGGAATATGGACTTCAAGCCAAAATTGCTTGCGAAAACAAAGTTGTGACACCAGCGTTGGAAAAGGTAGTTGAAGCAAATACCATCTTAAGTGGGGCGGGTTTTGAAAGCGGTGGGGTTGCTTCTGCTCATGCTCTATCGGAAGGGCTTACCCATATTGAAGAAATGCACTCCTTTATGCATGGGGAGAAAGTTGCTTTTTGTACCTTGACGCAATTAGTACTGGAGGGACGTCCCAAAGAGACGCTCCAGCAAGTATTTGATTTTTGTCATAAAGTTGGTCTCCCGATCACGTTAGGTGATTTAAACAGCGATGGCATCAGCAGGGAAAAATTAATGAAAGCAGCGGATGAAGCGGCACTTCCTGACCGGAATTCCCATCACCATTCATTTCCGGTTACAGCTGAGATGCTCTGTGACGCGATGATGACAGTCGATTCGATGGGGAAACGTGTCAAAGCAGGACTACCAATTATATAAACTGGAGGTTCTATGATGAAAGTAGGATTTGAAACGATCGTACGCCATATTCCGGAAGAGGTCCTGACCAAAGAACATTTTAATTATTTACAGCCGGCACTCGCAAAATTACCTCCGTTTTTACAGGAACAATTTTCTATCGTGCCGGAAGAAGTCAGGAAGTATAAAGGTCATGAAGGCGATAGGGCTGAATTGATGGCCATTGCTGTCGCCAAAGAGGCAATGGAACGCAGTGGCTTAAAAGCAACGGATATTGACTTTATACTTGGAGCGGCAGGGAGTCTGCATAAGGAACTTGGCTTTGATCTGGACACACCCATGATGAATATTGCAGACTGTTGTGCCAGTTTTCTGGACGCGTGCCAAATTGCCTGGAATTTAGTAAGCAGTGGTACTGCTAAACGCGTATTGATCGTTGCTTCGGCAGCGCTGGCCGGTGGAAAAAACGGTGGAACTACGGATTTGACAGATCCGATTGCGCCGATATTTGGCGATGGTGCTGCGGCTGCCATTGTTTCTTCCCAAAATCTGAAATGTGAATTCTTATCTTATTATTGTGAAACGGATGGCAGAGCTTACCGCTCGGCACGCGGGGATATCCGGCCTCTTGAGAATCCGGAACTTGCAGAAATTGCGGGGATGCCCGAAGGTTTAGGGCCTTATTTCAGCATGAACGATATTTCTTATATTCATATCGCAAGTAAAAAGGATTATTTAGGGGACAGCCTGGAGAAAACATTCGCTAAAACAGAAGAAAAATTAAAAATTTCGGATCTGGATATGGTGATCACCCACCATCTGGGTGACTGTGAAGCATCCTGGATCCAGGATTTAGTGGACAGAGGATTACCAGCAGAAACATTTAGAAACCTAAGGCTTAAAACAGGGAATACCGGGCATACGGATCTGCCCATGGATCTATTGGAATTTGTGGAAGAAGGTCTGATCAAAAAAGGCTCAATTGTTGCGCTTTGGGTTCCGGGTTCAGGTATTTCATTGGCTAGTTTGTTGTTGCGGTGGTTGGCGTAATACAAAAAAAATCAAATATTTAAGTTTGTAATAAAAGCGCATGGGAGGCTAAATCAATGAAGGTTGGATTCGAAACCATCGTAAATTATTTACCGGATGAAATACTTGATGTAAAAAAACATTTTGAATATTTAAAACCCGTTGTTGAAAAAATGTCGCTGTCCGCCCAAGGTAAGCTTAAAAATGTGCCTGACCAGGTAAGGCGTTTACGCGATGTCAGCGCTGCCGAGATGATGGCGATTGCAGTAGGGAAAAAAGCATTGGAAAAATCCGCTCTAGTCGCTTCGGATATAGACGCTGTCATTGTTACCCAAACCGGCGGAAAACAATTTATGCCGCTCCTGGGTTCCTTTGTTCATCTGAACTTAGGGTTCCGCAAAGACATTATTGTACGCAATATTGTCGATGATAATGTAAGTACCTTAAATGCGGCCTATATTGCCTGGAACTTTGTAAAAAGTGGTTTGTGCAGGAGGGTTCTTATCATCACCGTAGCCGCACAGATTGGTGGACAATATAAATTTGGTGTTGATTTGACAGACCCGTTGGCTCAGAACTATGGTGACGGAGCTGCTGCGGCCATTATTTCTGCAGAAAAACTGAAGTGTGAATTCCTTTCTTATCACTTTGAAACCTATTCCGTGAAAGCCCGTCCAGGTGGAACCCTTATTGCTAATTTTGGATCCGTTCGGCCTTTGATGAATCCGGAACTTGCGGTCGCAGCCGGTATAGAGAGTCAAGGTGATCAGAGTGGCGCCTATTTAGTTTTGGATGATCCGTTATTTGATGTGGTTGCTAGCGGGGAAAAATTTCTATCCGGTAGTTTGGAAAAAACCGTAAAGAAAGCCGGACTGAAGCTTGATGATGTTAAGACGCTGATCACACCGCATATTGGCTATCTGGAGAATATTTGGAAAGAAGATATTGTCAAATCTGGTCTCAATGCGGATATCATGAAGAATCTTCGCAAGAAGTATGGAAATACCGCAGTTGCGGATATATTGATTGATTTGGCTGAATATGCGGAGGACAAAGAACTCAATAAAGATGCGATCGTTGTATTATGGTCCGTGTGCCAGGGAGTACAACTTGCAGCAATGGCTTTACGTTGGCTTGTATAACTCTTTTTGACCAAGCTCTTTATGGAATTGAAGTTGTTTTGGAGCGTTTTGCTAAGCAATAGGTGCTGAGATTTCCAAAGTATCGGTAAAGAACAACTGTAGAGGAAAAAGAAAGGAGGACGATTGCGAGGCACTCAGCAATCGTAGCAAACGCGATAAGACGAAAAGTAGTATAGGGAAGAGATAGACCTCATTTTAAGGTTAAACGGATACCAAACGAGTACTATTCCATATTATGAAAGAGGAGTGACGTTATGAAAAAAGCTGTTAGTGGTCCGATGTTAAAAATTGCGATTCTTTTTCTTGCACTTCAGGATTGCGGGGCTGGCGCAGCGACACCTGCTTTAGGAGCAATCTATGCGGCTTTTCCCAATGTAAGTCCCACGGTTGTCCAGAATGTATCCACCTTACCAGCCTTAACTATCGTTATCTTTGGACTCTTGTACGGCGCACTGGCAAAGGTAATGAAGAAAAGATCAATTATGTGGATCGCCTGCATAACATTTGTTATTGGAGGGATTGCACCGGCATTTTTGAATAATATTTATGCGATTTTGTTTTTCCGCGCGCTGGTTGGCGTTGGTGTAGGGTTGCTTTATCCGATGGCCAATGACTTAGTCGTTGACTTCTTTGAAGGCGGAGAAAGACAAAAATTGATTGGTTGGACGTTTGCAATCGGCATGCTCGGAGGGATATTCTTCCAGATGCTGGGTGGAGCGCTTTCCGATATCGATTGGCACTATACCTTTTTGGCTTATTTCGCTGCTGTCGTTTTCTTCGCTTTTCCGATCTTATTCTTACCTGAACCGGTTAAAAAAGAAGATATTGTTAAAGGAACCTCGCAAGAGAAATCCAAAGTCCCGGCTAGTCAGTATCTAAACTGTATCGTCAATTTCATATGGTGTCTGCTCTTTACATCGATCGTTTCCAATGCAGCGATGATCATCGTAGGGGAAGGATTCGGTACAGGGGCGCAGATTGGTACCGTCTTTTCAATGATGACGTTTACTGCCTTCTTTGGCGGATTTTTCTATGGACCCCTTCGTAAGGCACTCGGGAAAGCCTCGATGCTTATGTGCTTCTGGGTATTGGCTATCGGCTTCATCGTTTTCTATTACAGCCATACCATCACGATGTGTTTAGTAGCCATGGCAATCATCGGTGTTGCTTTAGGCTATACCGGTTCCAATTTCTTTGCCAAGTCTGCTGATATTGTGCCGTTTGCGGTATCCGCAATGGCAATGGCTTTAATGACATCCTTTAATGGATTGGGGCAATTTGTAGCACCGTTTATTATGAACCCGTTCCTCAATGCCATCGGATATGGTGTTGGCAGACCCGCACTTTTAGTCAGTGCGATTGGATTAGTCATCATGGGCATTATCGCAGTTATTTTTGATGTGAAAACACCAAAGATTGCCGAAAGTGAAAAACCTCAAACAGTGGCATAATGTTCAATATAATCGTGTCTTAACCCTATAATCCTGTAGAAATCATCTATAAAAGCTGTCTGGCTGCCAGGATACAAAAAAGTATCCTGGCCAAAGACAGCTTTATTGACTAAGGACAAGAAGCGAAAGCTCAATATAATGCAAAATTATTACTCGCTTAACTGTATAGAGAATACTAGCTTGAAATCAAAACCTTTATCCGACTTGTTCGACTACTGATTCCTCACTTGAATCGGCATATAATATTCTTTGGATTTAACTTGTGAAATAAATATTTTGAAAGGTAATGCGTAATTCCAGGCATTATAAGGTGAGAAATATGGAAGATAACACAATCACTGCACGGACTTACGGCAGGCATATCGTTCAGGTACCCTCGGATGTTTCATTCTGTGCGGGATGCAACGCCTGTGAAATTGTCTGCACCCTCGCTCACGACGGGGTGGTCGGTCCTTGTTACAACCGGATCTTTATGGAAAAAGGCACGCACTCAATGGTCACTGTCATTCATAGTTGCCAGCATTGTTCTGATCATCCATGCTATGAGGCGTGTGCTCGAAAAGATCACGCCATGTGTTTGGATGAAAATGGTGTTGTTTATATTAATGAAGAAAATTGTATTGGCTGTAAACGCTGCATTAAAGCCTGTGTTTTTGACCCGCCGCGTATCAATTATGTTAAGAGTACGGATAAATCCAAACGTAAAGCAAAAAAATGCGACCTATGCCGCACCCGTCCTGAAGGTCCTGCTTGTGTGCAATACTGCCAGGTATCCTGTCTCAGCTTAAGTGATAAATAAGACCTATATTGCTAAGAGAAACAAACTTTAATGTGAGGAGGTACTTTCTTATGGATAAACTCTATGGCTATGTCGGCAAAATCGCGCGGATCAACTTAACAGACGGTACGGTTTCCATTATACCGACTTCCAACTATGTGCCTAAATATATTGGTGGCCGAAGTGTGTGCAATAAAATATTTTGGGATGAGGTCAAACCCGGAACCAATGCCTTTGATCCTGAAAATAAAGTTATTTATATGACCGGTCCGACGACAGCAACAGGGATCCCGACCGGCGGGCGAACTGTATTTACCTCGATATCCCCGAATAGCCTCCCGGAGCAGTATGCCTGGAGCGGTATCGGCGGGTGGTTTGGCGCCGAAATGAAATTTGCGGGCTTTGACGGCTTCATCCTGGAAGGCAAAGCTGCGGAACCAACTTATCTCTATATTGAAGATGGTGAAATCAAATTTCTGTCAGCTCGAAACCTGTGGGGGAAATTAGTGCATGCTACTCAAAGAAGACTAGAAGAAATCCATGGCCAAGATGTAAAAAGCATTGTCATCGGTCCCGCTGGAGAAAACCTGATGCGCAACGCCAGTGTCACGACCAGCAACGACAACGTAGCAGCTAAAGCCGGACTTGGCGCGGTGTTTGGTTCTAAGAACCTGAAAGCCATCACAGTTCGCGGAACCGGCACGGTAGTACCGGCTGATATTAATAAAGTGCTTGAGTTGCGCAAGAAAATGTCGCATCCGCCAATGATCCAAAGACCAATTATTCAGGAAACACATCATGGGGTTCCAGGCGCACAGTCAGAGGTCTCCGGCGGCTGGCAAAGAGCCCAGGTTGCCTGCAGTTACGGCTGTAACCAGCACTGCATGTGTCTAATGCTGGACATGAAATCAGCGTTTAAAGAGGAGAAAGTGAATCATGTCGAGAAATGTGTCAGCATCTTCGCCTTTGGATTCAGCCAGGACGTTCCTTATGGCGGGCCAGGCGGCGTTGGCGGCGTTTTTCAAACTGAGCAGAATCATTATCCTGCCTGTAAAATGCTTAGCCGCGAAGTCGATCCGCCGGATACGAGTGATCCGTACTTTGAGCTGGAATTTGCACCTGGCCCTGGCGATATCCTCGATTTTTGGAAACATGACTTTGATAAGGGAAATGTTATCAATGACCTCTGCAATGAGTATGGCATCGATAAATGGGATGTTATCATCTGGCTTTTACCTTGGTTGTCGATGGGTAAAAAAGAAGGTGTCTTTGCGGATATCGATTTTGGTATGGAGATTGATGTTGAGTCCGAAAAATTTGTGCGTTATTTGATAGATATGATCGTCTATCGAAAAGGTTATTACGGAAACCTGCTGGCGGAAGGAATGGCTAGGGCTATTCGCGTCTTGGGCAAGGAGAAATTTGGTGATACCATTTATCACGGCCGTTATTCCCGGATGATCGACAAACAGCTAGATCTTCCAATCAGTCTGGAAACTGCCTGGGGACACAGTGTGCATTGGCAGGGACGCGGTTTTGAAGCCTCCATTGCAAAACCGGCGTGGGTAGCTACCAACCTGCATCAGATGACAGCGACCCGTGATACGCAGACGATCCAACACCATCATGATACATTTGAAAACTATCTCCAGTTAAAGGATGACCCGTGCCGTAGTGTGTTGACGGCACGCGGGGTTATTATGGGTGAACATAAAGCGGAAATGAAGGATTCCGTAACCTGCTGTGATTGGCAGAGCCCGGATCTGTTCTGGACTGACATGGAAGCCCAAATGTTTACTGCAGCCACTGGGATTCCAATGAGCGAAGAAGAAATGAACCTGGCAGCAGAGCGCTCCCGGAACCTGTTCCGGGCAATCATCATCCGCAATTACGAACGGACGCGTGAGTTGGAAGTCAATGCGATCTTCCCTATCATGCAGTATCCCGATCCTTGGGGTGAGACTGTGACTTGGGATGAATGGAACGACCTGGTCGACTTATACTATGCCGAACGTGGCTGGGATAAGGAAACCGGTTGGCCGACGCGTGAAACCTATGACCGTATGGGATTGAAGGAAGTAGCCGATGAAATGGAATTAAATGGAAAGATGCCACTAATAAAAAAATAGGATTTGTAGTCAATAATAGGGTTTTACTTGATGAGGTGTATCGAAGCGATGTTTCGATTACGCCTCATTTATTTTAAAAGCAGCATTTCTAAATAATAAATAGTCGGAAATCCTTTGAATTATCCGTCCAGTTTGAGTGATGTTTTCCATTGGGTAAGACCGTATACTTTTAATCGTCAGAGATTATAGCGGTTTTTAGATTAATAATACTTTTAATTAGTAATTTGTTTGATTAAGTTAATTGATCTCATGTTTACCAAAACAGTATATGGAGATGACCAGCTAGGCGAGGAGGAAAGAGTATGGATACTGTAAATAATACGTTCGAAAAAGATTTGAATGCAAAGCCGTGCGCAATCGAACCGTATGATAAGGAGTGGGGTGTCGGTGCGTCCGGCATGATGGAGGAAACGTCTCCTTTTCCCAGGGTAAACAAGATACTGGCAAAGACCCAGAAAACGACAAACGGCGTTATTGTTACTGATAGAGCCCTGCTTGTTACAGAAACGTATAAGAAATATGCCGGATCGCCCCAGATAATAAAGTGTGCTGAGGGTGTATCCAGTATGCTGCGTAACGTACCAATTTATGTATATGAGGATGAGTTAATTGTCGGGAATCTCGGATGTGATAAAAAGGCAGCCCCTGTGTTTCCGGAATTTGGCCTGAATTGGATCGTTGAGGAAATGGAACAAGGACTGATGGGGTACAGTGATAAGAGAACGCATGATTATTTCACGTATTCCGAACAGACCCAGAATGAATTGACAGGCATCAAAGATTTTTGGAAGGGCCAGTGTATTGAAGACGTTGCGGTACCGTTATTGTCTGATGAAGAGTTAAAAGGATCCCATATGGGAAAAGGGCTCTTCTTGGCCGCATCGTATATTTATTCCGGAGCCGGTCATCTGGGTATAAATTATGAAAAGCTATTTAAACTTGGTTTCGGTGGTATACGAAAACAAATTCAGGAGAAAATGGAGCAGTTGGACACATCTTTACCAGAGGACATTTCAAAGAAGGCGTTTTATCAGGCTGAGTTAATCGTTTGCGATGCGGCGATTGAGTATATACTGCGTTTCTCCCGTCGGGCCCAGGAATTAGCCGAGGTGGAAACAGAACCCATACGGAAAAAAGAGTTGTTACAGATTGCTGCAAACTGTGATTGGGTTTCTGAGAACCCACCCTGCTCTTTTTGGGAAGCAATACAGCTTGTGCATTTAGCAACCTGCATCATCGAAATGGAATCCAACGGCCATTCGATTTCCTATGGGCGCTTTGATCAGTATATGTATCCTTACTATCTGAATGATTTACGCAAGGGGACAGCAACGCGGGAATTTATGCAGGAGCTGTTGGAATGCTTCAATATTAAAATTTGGGATATGAACAAAGTAAGAGATCATGTGAGTATTAATATCTTTGCCAATGGTGGTATAGGCGGTCCGGCACTAACCGTTGGCGGACTTCGGAAGGACGGGCTGGACGGTACCAACGACTTGACCTTTATGGTCTTGGATGCGATAGCCCATACACGCATACCGACGCCATGGCTGGCGGTCAGACTTCATGGCAGTACGCCCTGGCAATTGAAGGTTAAATTGGCCAATGTTATCCGAATTGGGACCGGCGAGCCTAAAATCTTTAATGATGATGTGACAATACCAAGTATGTTGAACTATGGCCGCTCTTTGGAGGATTGCCGGGACTATCAGGTTGTCGGCTGCGTAGAACCGGATGCTCCGGGAAAAGAATATGGCTGGCATGATGCGGCTTATTTTAATATAGCGAAGGTTTTGGAACTCGCAATCAATAATGGCCAATGCCTGGAATGCGGTCCGAGCTGCCCGCGATTCTGTCAGTGTGCTGGTGCAGGTATGCAACTTGGCATAAAGACCGGAAGCTTAGGTGAATTTACGTCGTTTGATCAGGTTTTAAATGCCTTTGATCAACAGATGAAATATTGGTGCGATAAACTTGTTTCGGTTTTAAATGCCGTCGACATAGCCCATCAAGCAATAAAACCATTACCTTACCTGTCGCTGCTGATGGATGATTGCATTGATAATGGTGTTGATGTCACCGCAGGAGGGGCAAAATACAACTTCACCGGACCTCAGGGCGTTGGAATAGGAACAGTCGGAGACGGACTGGCAACAATCAAACAACTGGTGTTTGAAGAAAAGAAAATCAGCGGGGCCGAGCTGCTTGAAGCAGCGAAAAAGAACTGGGAAGGACACGAACCTTTGTACGCGCTGGTCAACAGTGAGAAAGTGCATCATTATGGCAATGATGATGACTATGCGGATGAGCTGACCAAGCTGGCGATGGACACTTACTGCAAATATATAGAAAAACGTCCGAATGCGCGTGGCGGCGTGTTCCAACCGGGAATATATTCGGTCGCTGTTAACGTCGCACTCGGTGGATTACAGTGGGCTTCGATCGAAGGGCGCAAAGCTAATGAACCCATTTCAGACTGTATGGGAGCAGTTCATACCCACCGCGCAGCGCATGATCTTAACGGTCCGACTGCAATTTGCAAGTCGGTTACCAAGATGGACCATGGTAGAGCGGCAAATGGAACACTGCTGAACTGGAAATTCTCACCGACGGCTTTATCTGGCCAAACCGGACGTGACAACCTTATAGCCCTTTTGGACACTTATGTCCAAAGAAAAGGAATGCATAGTCAGTTTACGGTAGCCAATCGGGAAACACTTCTGAAAGCTCAGGCAAATCCTGAAGAATACAAGGGGCTGTTAGTTAGGGTTGCTGGATACAGTGCTTACTTTGTCGAACTAAGTAAAGAGCTGCAGGATGACATTATTGGAAGAAGTGAATTGTCTTTTGACTGAGCTTGATATAAAGGGCGTCATCTTTAATATCCAGCGGTATACGATCCATGACGGTCCGGGAATAAGAACAGAAGTATTTTTTAAAGGCTGTCCACTGCGGTGCAAGTGGTGCAGCAACCCGGAAAGTTTAAATACAGAACGTGAGGTAGGGGTATATTCAGAACGGTGTATCGGTTTTGATAAATGCGGTTATTGCGTGGCTGTTTGTCCTGAACCCGAAACAATTCTGATTCAGGACAACACGGTTTGGCAAGTTGACAGGGAAAAATGTACCGGATGTCTGAAGTGTGCGGAGAGCTGTCCAGCGAATGCTTTGATAAGTTGGGGCAGAAACATGTCGGTAGCTGAAGTCATGGCGATCATCGAAGCGGATCGTGACTTTTATGAAAAATCCGGCGGTGGTGTAACCCTGTCGGGCGGTGATGTTCTGATGCAATGGGAATTTGCTCTGCAACTTCTGAAACAATGCAAAAAAAGTGGGATTCATACATGTCTGGAATCATCCCTGCATTATCGATCGGAAGTACTGGATTTCATATATCCATTTGTTGATCTAATCATTACAGATATTAAACATATGAATGCGGACATTCATAAGACCTATACCGGTGCAGGCAATGAACTGGTTCTGGATAATATCAAAAAGACTGTGGCGATGAATAAGCCGTTAATTCTTCGTGTCCCGATTGTTCCTGGAGTTAACGACAGTGAAGAAAATGTCCGGGCAACCGCTGAATTTATTGTGAATGATTTGCAGAACCGTATGTTACAGGTACAGCTTCTGCCATATCGCCCGTTAGGGGAAGAAAAATATCATTCACTCGGAATGGTCTATCCGATGCAAGATGCTAACTCGGTTGAAAGAAAAATAAGAGAAGAAAAAATTCTATATCTAGCTGATATCATGCAAGCTTATGGTGTGCCGGCCCAGGCTGGAACTACTAACAGGATTTAACAGTTTCGTCCTAAATAGGGCCTTATCACTGTGATTGCTGATTTACTTTAAATAGAAACAAAGTTAGTGATCACATTGTGAAAAGTGTTAAGAAAAAAAAGGAGGATAAGACAATGCAATTAGGAGTATTTAAAACAGCCACAGAGGCATGTGCCGCCGCTACCGCCGCCCAAAAAGAACTGGTGCAAAAATACACAATGGAGGACCGGGATCGCTTTATTGGAAGTATTCGAACAAAAATCATGGCCAACATGGAAAGGTTGGCGCAGATGGAATTTGACGAGACAGGCTATGGCAGGCTGGAGGATAAAATCGCAAAAAATACAGGCGCTGTTATGCTGTCCCAGGGTACGGAAGCCATTCCGCATAACATGTACGCTTCCGATAAAGGGCTGACCGTTGAATATTACGCTCCCTTTGGCGTTGTCGGCGCGGTCACTCCCGTAACAAACCCCGCAGCCACTATCATCGGAAATGGGATTGCCAATGTGGCAGCGGGGAACGCTGTAGTATTTAATGCGCATCCTTTCGCAAAAAAAACTTCGGCGGAAACCGTTCATCTCGTGAACGAAGCGATTACGGAGGCAGGAGGACCTCTGAACCTGTTTACCATGGCAGGCGAGCCGACGTTGGCTTCTCTTGACGAAATCATGGTGTATCCCTCGGTGAAATTATTGGTGGGGACCGGTGGACCGGCAATGGTTAAGACACTGATGTCCTCCGGGAAAAAGGTCATAGCCGCTGGTGCAGGAAATCCTCCTTCGATTATTGATGAAACGGTAGATTTGAAGAAGGCAGCCGAAGGAATATACGGGTCATCCTCCTTCGATAATAACCTGCTTTGCATTGCGGAGAAAGAAATTTTTGTCGTCGATCAGGTTTTTGACGCATTTATGAAGGAACTGGAAGATGCGGGAGCTTTCCGGGTAAGTTCTGAGGAAGGAAAAAAATTGACGGAGATCTGTGTTGTTCCGTCTCCGGAAGAAGGCTACGCTGCCAATAAAAAGTATGTTGGAAAGTATGCAAAGGTGATCTTAAAAGACATCGGCATTGAAATAGAGAGTGATCCCCGGATCGTGATCTTTGAAGCACAAAACGACGACCCTTTGGTTCAGACGGAGCAGATGATGCCTATTATCCCAGTAGTACGATGCAAAGACTTTGAGGAAGCAATGGAAAGAGCCGTTATAGCGGAGCATGATAACAAGCATTCTGCTTCGATCTGGTCAAATGACATTAATCGGGTGACAGCTTTCGGAAAACGAATTAACACAACTATTTTTGTGCAGAACGGCGGGACGATGGCCGCCTTCGGCATCGGCGGCAGTGGCACGAATGCACCTACAATTGCCACACCGACGGGAGAAGGAGTGACTGGTCCCCAATCCTTTGTCAGAAGAAGAAGGTTCTGTATGGCAGGCGGCGGGAATTACTTGCTGTAATCTAGTGATAAACCGCACTTTTGCAGAGCAAATCAAGAATTAACGGGAGTGTGTCATGCAAATAAAGAGTTTTCAAGAACTGGCAGAACAGGTTCAGAAAATGGAGAAAAAAACAGTGATTGCAGTTGTGGAGGCTCATGATGAGCATACGCTGGAATCTGTTGTGCAAGCCCAAAAGGATGGGTTGATGATTCCTTTCCTGATTGGAAATGAAAAAAGAATTAAGGAAATGCTGGTTGAATTGGGGGAAGTGGCAGATGACTTTAACATCGTCAATACCTCCGGAGCCGAGGAGTCGCTGTGTTCAGCGATTACCCTCATAAAAGAAGGCAAAGCCAATGCCATAATGAAAGGGAAATTGGAATCGGGCCAATTCATGAAGGCTGTTGTAAATAAGGAAACCGGTCTCACCAAAGGAGGATTACTGTCTTTGGTGGGGTTTTATGAGACGCCGAAATACCACAAACTTTTTGCTGTCAGCGACATGGGATTGAACACATACCCGGATTTGTCAGGAAAAAAACAGATCCTGCTCAATGCAGTCAAAGTACTTCTCGGTCTTGGGGTTGAAAAACCAAAAGTGGCAATCATGGCGGCAGTGGAAAAAGTAAATTCCAAAATGCCCGAGACAGTCGATGCCGATGTCCTGAAAACGATGAATGCCGAAGGCGAAATTTCCCAGTGTATTGTAGAAGGACCGATTTCGTTTGATTTGGCCACGAGTGCAGAAGCAGCAAAGATCAAGGGATATCAGAGTCCGGTAGCGGGAGATGCGGACCTACTTCTGGTTCCGGATATAGTTTCCGGAAATATGCTTGTAAAATGCCTTACTGGCTTTGCCGGAGCGCAGACGGCAGGTATTGTGGTCGGGGCCAGCGTTCCTATAATATTCACCTCAAGGTCTGCCGAAGCATCAGACAAATACTATTCTATTGCTCTGGCAGCCTATACGGCCGGCAGCTTTTAGGAGGTTACGATGGATAAGAATTACAAGATATTGGTCATTAATCCTGGCTCAACATCAACGAAAATTGCACTTTTCAATAACGAAGAAGAAATATTCAACACGAATATATCTCATGAACCTGAGGAAATGAAATGCTTTAAAGAGGTGCAGGAGCAACTGCCATATCGCAGGGACATGGTGGAAAGAGAATTAGCTCTTAAAGGCACTGAGATAAGCGATATCGACATTTTCGTAGGTCGCGGCGGGGGGCTAGTCCCTATCGCAGGAGGAACCTACGAGGTCACCGCAAAACTGGCGGAGCATGCGAGCAAAGGAATGAGCGGACAGCACCCGGCCCAGTTGGCATCACAAATATGCAAACAATTTGCGGATCGTTACGGGAAGCATGCCTTTGTAGTGAACCCGCCGGATGTCGATGAATTTGACCTTATCGCACGTATTTCCGGCGTCAAAGGCTTGTACAGGGAGAGCAGAATACATGCGTTGAATCAGAAGGAAGTCGCCTTGCGTTACTGTGCTGCAAAAGAAAGAAAATACAATGAAATCAATTTGATCATTTGTCATATCGGCGGAGGAATCTCTGTCACGGCTCACCGCAAGGGAAAAATGGTGGATTCTAACGACATCATGAATGGCGACGGTCCTATGGCACCGACTAGAGCGGGATCACTGCCTTATTTAAAAGTCATTAAAATGGCGTACAGCGGAGAATATACGGAGAAAGAACTCGTCTCAAAACTGAATAAAGAGGGCGGCCTTACGGACCACCTGGGTACAGCGGATGCTAAGGAAGTAGAGAAAAGGATCATCGACGGCGATAAATATGCGGAAACGGTCTACAATGCGATGATTTATCAGATTGCGAAGAGCGTCGGCAGCTGTGCATGCGTCTTAAAGGGCAATGTGGATGCGATCCTGCTTACCGGTGGAATTTCACACAGCAAATATCTGGTAGATACACTGAAAGAGTATATCGGGTGGATTTCACCGATAGAAGTAATGGCAGGCGAATTTGAGATGGAAGCTCTCGCTGCCGGGGCGCTGAGAGTGATGCGGGGCGAGGAAGAGGCTGTCGTCTATACAGGGCAGCCGCTAAGCTTACCAGCCTGTTTTTCTTAAAGATTAACCGTGACTATCATAGCTGGTCTCAAAGGTGACCCCGAACATCAGATGAAGCCTTCTTACCATTCGGAACACAGGCAATTTCCGAGCTTGCGCAAAATCACGCGGACCCAATCGGCGAGAGCCATCCGGATACCGTGAAGAACCTCGGAAGCAAAGAAGGCGATTGGGTCTATCTCGGAAATATGTATGGCAAAGCCAAGGAGAAAGCCCATCTCACACCGGCTATCAACACCCCAAAATGGTCCTTGTCGCCCTCGACTGATGGTATCCTGAAAAGCCGGCGGAAGAACCCAAGTACAGAATTGATTATTCAAACGTTATGAACATATGCCTCGGTTCATTACAAAAATCGAACTGAGGCTCTATAATATCCGAAATCATTAAGGATTTAGGGTATCACATACAAAAAGGCTGAAAGACCTTCTAAAGCCGGAACACTTGTAACCTGTAAACTTAGAACTCTGCCGAAGGAATCGGTATAAGGTTGAAGGAGATGGGCAGAGGAAACTCAGCAATAGAAATAAATTTCCAAAATTAATGGATCAATTATTGGAGGATTAACGATGAAATTAGAGTCTCAAAGATGGGTAGCGCTTGTTGCGTGTATCCTAGCCAGTATGTGTGCAGGTTTAGCCTATTCATGGAGTGTTTTCCTTAAACCGCTAATCAGCTTATTTCATTGGTCAGCTACAGATACGGCGTTATCATTTACACTTCTGATGTTCACAGGAGGTGTTGCAGCAATACTTGTAGGTAAAGCTCAGGACAAATTTCAACCCAGGACAGTGATTCTGGTTGGAGGGATCCTTTTTGGCAGCGGACTTGCCTGTATTGGTTTTATTCAGTCCCTGACCCAACTGTATATCTGCGTTGTTGTCGCCGGAATAGGTCTGGGAGCAGTATATCCGGGCGGAACCATGAGTAATATGGTCAAATTTTTTCCGGAAAGATCTGGTTTGATATCCGGGCTGGTTTCCGCAGGATACGGTATAGGACCAGTGGTATGGGCCCCGGTATCAGTAGCTTTGCTTGCTAATTATGGCATCATGACAACTATGAAGATGCTTGGTATTGTTTTCTTAGTAATAATTGTGCTTTTGTCTCGTTTAGTTAAGACATGTCCTTTTGGTTTTAAACCTGATGGATGGATACCTGATCACAACAAGACAAAAGCAAAGGCAGCGACGGATAAAAATTGGAAACAAATGCTGAAAGACCCTTTATTCTGGCCGCTGGCACTTACTTTTACTCTAGGTGAAATTACCGGAATGATGACCGTTGGCCATGCTTCGCCAATGGCTCAAGAAATTTTGGATATATCACCAGCAGCTGCGGCAGCCATTGTCAGTATCCTGGCAGTTGCGATGACCTTGGGCAAAATTGGTTGGGGTGTAATTTCTGATAAAATCGGACGTTATCCGGTAATTATTCTCCTGGTGGTGTTAGGCGGAGCGGGAATGGCAGTATTGACTGGGATAAGCAGTTTTGGACCCTTTGTTGCAGTTACTGTTGTTATTGGCTTTTGTTATGGCGGATTTTTGTCTATTATGGCACCTCTGACGGCAGATTTATTTGGGTCGAATAATCTTCCGATCAACTATGGCCTGATGTTTATGACTGTAGCCATTGCTGCGTTTGTTGGCCCGCGTTTAGCTTCCAATGTTGTTGAAGCAAATAACGGCATTTACACAGAGGCTTTTATTATCGCTGCATTGCTCAACTTTATCGGATTAATTCTGTATTCCGTCTTTTTGCTATTAAGAAAACGAAGGGCAACGGCAAAAACGAATAGCTATGAAATCTTAACTAGTCAAGGAACACGATACAGTGAATCAGGTACCAATGTTTATGCCGATAACTAACCATACAATCAAGCGTAGTAATTTGTGGAAAGGCATTCGTAAAATATCATGTACTCCACTTACGATGATTTGTAGTACCATAAGAACATAGACGGTTCACAGAAGCCGATCAGTTGTGCATTATTACTAATCATGAAACCAATAAAGAAAGTTAGCTATGACGATGATGATCGTGTTTCACGTGATTTTGGACTGGATTCCACATTAATGGAGTCCAGTTTTATTTGTGCATTGTTATTTAGCAAATTGGTTAGAAGTCATTCTTAATAAACTATTTATACGCTAGCGTCAATTAGACACAGCGAAGTATCAATCTGTCAAAAACAACGATATCCAAGTATCAATATGAATTTCAGGAAAATGGATGAGATGAAATTTCAATTGTCATTACCGTCTTTTCCATACGTATTTCTCTGGCCTGTTTTTTGCATTTATACTCGCGTATCAAAAGACATCGAAGGTATTTCACAACACGATTCACACCATGAAGTAGCAAAAAATATATGGAAGGAGGACAACTGGGTTATTTCAGTTTGGTAGTTAAGGAAAAAGGTTTGTATCAAAGGGGAGATTCGTTCTAATAACACTAAGAATAAAGAGGTGTAAGAATGAAACAAGTGAACAGAAACCTGGTTAAACTTGCTATTTTAGGTGTCGCAATGTGCGATTCAGGTAATGGTGCGACATCACCGGCACTGGGGACCATTATGGCTGGCATGCCGGACGTTGCTCCAAGTTTGGTGCAGATGATTGTCGTTGTACCATCACTTTTTATGGCCTTAACTCCCATCGTCTATGCCAAGCTGCTGGATATGGGCATGAAAAAAAGAACGTTGATGTATATTGGTGCAGCCACCTTCATTATCGGGGGTGTCGGCCCGGCTCTGCTCCACAGCAATATCTGGGTTATTTTGGTTTTGCGAGCCATACTTGGTATCGGTAACGGGATATGCTTACCTCTCTCCACCGACCTTGTCATCGACTTTTTCGAAGGGCAGGAGAGAAATACCATGCAAGGATTTGTTTCCGCCACCGTTGGGCTCAGCGGTGTTGTATTCCAGCTGCTGGGCGGATATTTCGCGGGCCTCAACTGGACCTATACCTTTTATGCTTATCTTATCGCAATTCTTTTCTTTGGTGTCGCTTTTGCTTTCCTTCCCGAGCCTAATCGACAGGAAAAAATGGCTGCTCAGGAAGGAATCACCGAAGTGTCTGCCCGCGCAAAGCTGCCGGGAAAAGCCTATCTTGTCGGATTTATGGTTGCCTATTATATGTTTTTCTGGGTCGTTATGCCCACGAACGGCGCTCCGGTCCTCATCATGGAAGGGATGGCTACCCCGGCCCAAATCGGCGGTATTTTTGCCATGATCACGGTAGCCTCTTTTATTATGTCTGTGGCCTTCGGGTGGATCTTTAAAGCTATTAAATTTGCCTTGCTTCCTATTGCTTTTCTGCTGTCGGCGGCAGGGATGTTTTTATGCTACAGTACGCACAATGCCAGTACGTTTACCGTGGGTATCTTTATTTACGGTATGGGATTAGGGTGCGCCATGCCGACGTTTGTGACTAAGCTTTCAGGATTAGTGCCTTATTCCGCAGGAGCGGCGGCTATCTCCATTGCTTATGTCGGCTTGGGAGTAGGGCAGTTTATCCAGCCTATTCTTTTCAAATACTTTGGAACCTACAGTTTCGGAAGACCTTCTATTTTGCTTGCTGCGATCTGCCTGGTAGTAGGTGCAGTCATCGTGTTTGTTGTAGATAAAACCACACCGGCAAAATATGTTTCAACCGAAAAAATTGCCGCTAAATAATCAATAATCGGTAAAGGGGGACAAGCGGACGTAGAACTTTGTCCCCTTTTAATAAAAGGAGACAAAGTTCTACGTCCCCTTGTCCCCCCGTCAATGCATTTTCCTTAAAGCGGTAGAAGGACAGCAAGCTGCGTTTTTTCTGTTGTTACTATAAGGCAATTAATCAATTACTTAGTGAGGAGGGGGAAGATAAACTAAATCTTTTTCAGACTTAGTGGATTTAAAAGATTTAAAAAATTACTTATGGAAAACGGAGGGATTTTTGTGGGAAGAGAAGAGTATTTGCAATTAAGTGAGACTGAAAAGTTCAAATTTCTCAACAAGGAAGCCGTACAAGGAAAGAATTTTAATCAAATTCTTAGCGATCTATCGATGACGAAAGAGGATTTAGCCAGAGAAGGCTTCTACTATATTGGGAATAAATTTGTTCGAAAACCACCTTTAAAAGATTAAACGAAATCTTTCAAGGGGATTCGAACGCTGCTTTTTTATCAAAATCAATATGAAAAAAACCAAAGTATTTTTGATGCGAACGGATTGAGAAATGCATCACTTTGATTTAAGAAAATGTAAAGTATTTTCCAAGATAAACTTTAAATAGGGAGAATTCCTGCGAATTTGTATTAGGCATGCTTTTTGCATTCTCTGCCTGACAAGAGGAGATAAGCACATGAACTGATAACCTTAACAGTCATTGTTTATTTGTTCTAAAAATTCACCATGGTTATGGGATCAAAGTAAAAGGAGGAATTTGATCGTGTCTAAAGTGCTTGACTACCACGAAAAACACAAGAATGACTGGCGATGGCAGGACGGTGATATTACTGCCACCAGGACTACGATGTGGACTGGACCTGGCTGCCACAACGGATGCGGGGTTATCTATTATCACAAAGATAACGAAGTTGTGGGGATTGAAGGCGATGTTAACAATCCTATCAACCAGGGGAGATTATGCATGCGCTGCATTAATTACCTGGAATCCACTAATCATCCGGATCGTCTGAAATGGCCGTTGAAAAGAATCGGTGAGCGCGGTGAAAACAAGTGGGAGCGGATCTCCTGGGACGAAGCCTATGACATCATAGTCGAAAAGGTTAGAGACATCCAAAAAAATTATGGTCCTGAATCGATTGTCGCGATGGAAGGAACCGGCCGCAATATCGTTTGGCAGGTAAATTACCTGTGCTATTCTGCTTTCCAAAGCCCAAATTTCACCCTTGGTTTTCTAAGCGGCGATTCGTGCTATATGCCCAGAGCCGCCGTTGAAGGCGTGACCAACGGCGATTTTTTCCTCGTTGACTGTTCCCAGCAATTTGAAGACCGCTACGAGAATCCGGAATGGCGAGCTCCGGAGTATATTCTGATTTGGGGCAGCAACCCGCTTCCGGCTAATGCCGATGGCTTTTTCGGCCATTGGATTGTCGATTTAATGCAGCGGGGCAGTAAGCTCATCGTTGTGGATCCGAAATTAACCTGGCTGGCCTCTAAAGCCGAATACTGGCTGCGGATCAGACCCGGCTCTGATGCTGCCTTGGCCATGGCTTTCCTTAATATAGTGATTACCGAAGACCTTTATGATCATGACTTTGTGGGAAAATGGACCAACGGATTTGACGCTCTGGCTGAACGCGTCAAAGAGTGGACACCGGAAAGGGCTTCATCGATCTGTTGGGTGGATAAGGATACATTAATTCATGCTGCCCGTGCTTTTGGCAACGCGGAATGCGCGGCAATCCATTGGGGCGTTGCTGTGGATATGTCCGTACCGGGCGTAGCCACAGCCCAAAGTCTGAACTCCCTCGTCGCGATTACCGGAAATATGGATGTTCCCGGCGGTAACATTCTTGTTCAATATGCCTACGGACAAGGCCTGGCCTATAACTACGGCTTTGAAAATGTTCCTGAAGAAGTCGCCGTAAAAAGATTGGGCAACGAATATCCCTTGCGACAAATGGGATTTGGTGCTAATGCCCATGAAGATGCTGTTCTCGAAGCCATCGAAAGCGGCAAACCCTATCCCATTAAAATGCTTTGGCTGCAAACAACAAACCCCATTGCCAACATGGCGGGTGAAGCACCGCGTGTTTACGCGGCGATGAAAAAGGTTGACTTCTGTGTTGTTGTCGATCTTTACATGACGCCTACTGCCGTTGCCTTTGCCGATATCGTTTTGCCTGCGGCTATGAGCAGCGAGCGTTGGGGCAACCGCAATTGGTACACGCCGTTACGGACGATTACTAAAGTCGCGGAATACTATGAAGCAAAATCCGATGAAGATATTATCCTGGAGCTTGGAAAACGTCTGCAGCCGGAATTCTTTCCGTGGAAGGACAACAAAGACTGGTACGACTGGATTATGTTGAACGAAGCATTTGAGTCCGGGATGACTTTCGATGAGCTTCAAGAAAAAGTATATAGCTTCCCGAAGTTCGAATACAAGAAATATGAAAAGGGCCTGCTCCGTCCGGATGGCGAGCCCGGGTTCAATACGTACACTGGAAAACTGGAACTGAAAATCGAGCTCTATGAAAAATGGGGCCTTGACCCGCTGCCGTGGTATCAGGAACCAAGGGAAAGCCCCTATTCTACACCGGAACTTTTTGAAGAGTATCCGTTCGTCATGACGACGGGGAACCGTGCTTACGAGTTCTTTCATTCAGAACATCGCCAGCTGAAACTCAATCGCGAGTTCCATCCCGATCCAATCATGGACATTAACACGGAGGCCGCTGCCAAACTCGGAATCACGGAAGGTGACTGGGTGTGGATCGAAAACAGAAAAGGCCGCTTTAAACAGAGAGCCCGTCTGGATGAGTTTATGGATCCCAGGGTCATCCGTGCCGAGCACGGTTGGTGGTTCCCTGAAAAAGAAGCTGCCGAACCCAGCCTCTTCGGGGTGTTTGACTCCAACTGCAATAACCTCACCAGTATGTGTGACAACGGACCGACGGGTTACGGTGCGCCTTACAAGAATCAGATTGCCAAAGTGTACAAGTGCACAGAAGAGAACAGCCAGATTATGCCTTCCACGCAAGTAACCCGATTAGGAGGTTTCCCTTATGTCAAAAAATAATGAACGATACGCCCTACTCATTAACTATGAATTTTGTACCGGCTGTCACAGCTGCGAGACAGCATGCAAGGTTGAAAACAATCTGACACATGGTCAATGGGGAATCAAAGTAGCTCAAGACGGCCCTCGCAAATTGGAAAATGGTAAATTTGAGTTCATCCATGTTCCGATTCCAACGTCCCTATGCAACCTGTGTGAAGATCGGGTCAATAAGGGTAAACTGCCAAGCTGCGTTCAGCACTGCCAGGCTGCTGTCATGTCGTTTGGCCCTGTCGAAGAGTTAGCTGAAAAGATTTCCAAGCCTCAAATGGTTATATTTACGCCCGTGTAACAAGACCAGTTTAATTAAATATTATTTGGAGGTCAAATTATGGCTTACGAAATATCGGAATATTATCAGAAGCATAAAGGGGAGTCCCAATGGCAGGACGGAGAATATACCTGTACGCGGACAACCATGTGGACCGGACCCGGCTGCCACAATGGCTGCGGTGTTGTCTATTATACCAAGAACGGCAAAGTGGAAAAAGTCGAAGGCGATCCTTACAATCCGTTCAACTTAGGCAAACTCTGTATGCGCTGCCTTAATTATGTTGAAGCGGCATCCAGTCCGGAGCGCTTGAAATGGCCATTAAAAAGAGTCGGCGAACGCGGTGAAAACAAATGGGAACGCATCTCCTGGGATGAAGCCTATGATCTGATCGTCAAAGAAGTTCGTCGAATTCAAAGTAAATATGGGCCGGAATCCATCGTCGCCATGGAAGGAACAGGCCGGAACGTCATCTGGCAAGTCCCCTATCTCTGCTATGCCGGTTTTGGCAGTCCAAACTTTACTTTAGGCTTCTTAAGCGGCGAATCCTGCTCGATGCCGCGCTTAGTTACGGAAGCGGTCATTCAGGGAGACTTTTCCTTCGGGGACTATTCCGCCCATTTCCCGGATCGGTATGATAATCCTACATGGAAAGTTCCGGGGGTTATCTTGATCTGGGGACAAAATGCGATTATCTCCAATCCGGACAGCTCACTGGGACACTGGATTGTCGAATGTATGAAACGCGGATCAAAACTGATTGTTGTTGATCCCATGCTGACTTGGCTTGCGGCGAAGGCCGACTATTGGCTTCAGGTCAGACCGGGAACGGATGCCGCCTTGGCCATGGCAATGAATGATGTCATCATCAAGGAAGACTTGTATGACCATGATTTTGTTGAAAAATGGACAGTAGGATTCGATGAATTCGCAGAACGGGTTGCTACCATGCCTGCGGAAAGAGCTGCTGAAATCACCTGGGTACCCAAAGATATCATTGAGGGAGCCGCCCGTTTGTTTGCCAAAGCAGATGGGGCTGCAACTACCTGGGGTGTGTCCGTGGATATGGCCGTTGCAGGCGTTTCTGCAGCCCATGCCATCACCGGCTTATGGAGTATTACCGGCAACCTGGATAAACCCGGCGGCCAATCGATTATTCAATATGCCTATGACCTGGGGATGGCCTATGACTATGGTTTGGAAATTCTGTCGGAAGAAGTGAAAGCTAAACGTATCGGCAATGAACTGCCTCTCAAACAAACCGGTTATGGAGCAACAGCCCACTCCGATACATTATTGAAACAGATTGAGAATGGCGGAAATCCCTATCCTATTAAGATGTTCTGGTTCCAGAGCACCAATCCAATTGCCAATATGGGAGCAGAAGCGCCGCGTATTTATAAAGCTATTAAATCTACTGAATTCAATGTCGTCGTAGACCTGTTCATGACACCGACAGCGGTGGCTTGCGCCGATCTGGTTCTCCCTTGTGCCATGAGCAGCGAGCGCTGGAGCAACCGAAACTGGTGGATGCCGCTTGCCGGAATCCGAAAAGTTGCAGAATATGAAGAGGCAAAATCGGATGAACAGCTTATTCTGGAACTTGGTAAGCGTTTAAATCCGGAAATGTTCCCCTGGAAAGATGATAAAGAATGGAACGATTGGATCATCAAAGAGCAAGGCAGCAAGGCGGGGATAACCTATGATCAACTCAACGACATGATCTATAGCTATGATCACTTTGAGTATTACAGATATGAAAAAGGACTTCTCCGCAGGGATGGACTGCCAGGTTTCAATACCCTTTCCGGTAAAGTGGAGCTGAAAATCGGCTTATTTGAATCTTGGGGCCTCGATCCACTGCCCTGGTACCAGGAACCGCCGGAAAGCCCCTATTCCACACCTGAGCTTTTCAAGAAATATCCGCTCATTCTGACTACCGGCCACCGTTCCTGGGAATTCTTCCATTCCGAGCACCGGCAATTAAAATTAAACCGTGAATTTCACCCTGATCCGCTGATTAAAATCAATCCCGAGACTGCTGCCAAATACGGTATCAAAGAAGGGGATTGGGTGTGGGTAGAAAATTACCGCGGTCGCTTCAAACAGAAAGTCAAATTCGAAGAACTGCATCCTCTCGTCGTCAATGCGGAGCACGGCTGGTGGTTCCCGGAAATGGAAGGTGCCGAACCTACCCTTTTCGGTGTATTTGATTCCAACAGCAATAACCTAACCACCATGTGTCAAAACGGTCCAACTGGTTATGGCGCACCGTATAAAAACCAGCTCTGTAAGATTTATAAAGTTACTGAAGAAAACAGCAAGATATTACCGTCAGAGCAAGTAACGAAATTGGGAGGGTTCAACTATGTCTACAAATAATGAACGTTACGGATTACTCATAGACTATGATTTTTGTACCGGCTGCCATACGTGTGAAACCGCCTGCAAAGTAGAGCACAAACTGACCCACGGTCAATGGGGAATAAAGCTTTCACAGGACGGTCCCCGCAAACTGGAGAACGGCAGGTATGAATTTACCTATGTTCCCATCCCTACCTCCCTCTGCGACCTCTGCGAAGATCTGGTGAAAGCAGGGAAGTTCCCGACCTGCGTTGCTCACTGTCAGGCTGATGTAATGAGCTATGGGCTGGTAAAAGACCTGGCAAAAAAAATGGCGGCTAAACCCAAAATGGTATTGTTTGCGCCTAAATAAAATGGATTAGCGTTAACGACTCTTCAGGGTCATTCATGATATAAATGTGAGTGACCCTGATCGTCATTTAAAGTAAATAGAAATCATTTTTTATAATTTTGGAAATACCCATCTAAATAAAGAAAGCAGGGATGTTTTTGGGTTGTTGGGTCTGTAATCCGTTATGCGGCCGCTGCAGAAAAGAAGAAAAGGCGCCAAAAAAATGCCCTAACTGCGGCACCTTCCATATTCGGGGATTCTACCAGAATAATCAATGCAATCATTGCGGGTCTGATTTGGGAGACGGAAGTCGGGAAAGTGTTCATTGTTTATATTCCGGATTAATGTGCAGTACACCCTGCAAACGGTATCGCATTGCCCTCCCGAACGGGATGTTGAATCCGTGTATAAAACATAAACCGAATAAAGCATAGCGATTGGATATGCTAAAAATACGATTGTACACAGCATAAACACTTTTAAATAAATAAGTATTTCTAAACGTTTAAAGGAGGGGTATAATAGGTGTGAATGGGAGTATATGTAAAGAATGGGTGGTCACTATGTTCCAACCCCTAGAACACATGCTCAGCACAGTCATGAAAACGCAACAAAATTCCTATTGCAGCTATATCAATGAAAACACGGAAGTTATTAATGTTATTGAAAAAATTCGCAAACAAAAGTACGATGTGCTGCATGGGTATATCACGCCAAATGAGGCGGATCTTGTGCGTCCGCAAATTGTTGAATCCTGGATTCGATCTTATGACCTAGGCCTCGATCTTTTTAAACCGAACCCGGCACCGGAACTCGATCAGGCTGATTTTGCAGAAATCTTACAAGAAAAAGAACTATTGCTAAAAACAGCACGATCGTATATCTTGCAATTAAAAAATATGATGTATGGTTCCAATTGTATTATTATTCTAACCGATGAGAAAGGTGTCATTTTAGAAGTTGTAGAAGCCGAAGACACAATCATGAATGAAGATTACCACATGAAACCCGGCGAGGTTTGGAATGAATCGACGGTGGGGACTTGCTCCCACGATTTATGTATCCGAATGGAAAGTCCGATTCAAATATGCGGCCCAGAGCATTATTGTGAGGGCTTTAAATATACCATTGCATCCTCTGCGCCAATTTTTGATGAGAATGATAATTTAATCGGGACACTCAATATAGCCAGTCAGGACTACTGCGGCCAAAATGCACATACCCTGGGATTAGCTGTCAGTATGTGTTGGGCCATTCAAAATGAGTTGCGGTCAAAGGATAATAACGAGCTTATTCATGCGACACTTGAGGGTTATCGTGATGCCGTCATTACTATTAACAAGAAGAAAATAATAACGAAATATAACAAATTGGCAGAATCCTTCCTAAGTCTGAACAAACAGAATTTTGCGGAGAGGCGAATAGAAGAAGTAATGGGTTTCCAGCCCAAAATTGATTTCGTATTAAATACCGGCGAACCCGTGGTGGGTGCTGATATCATTATAAATAAATCAATGCATAAGTATGTTCTTCATTCCATTCAACCGATAAAAAATTCCCATCAGTTTGTAACCGGATGCGTGTTGAATTTATGTACCTATCCGCAAGGCAAAAAAGATGCTGCCCATGTGGAAAACAGCGAAAATCAACGAGCGACCGTTACCTTTGATCATATCGTCGGAAGCTCCCCCCAAATTATTAATACAATCAATTCAACAAGGAAGTTTGCTTTAATCGGAGCCAATATTTTAATTGAGGGAGAAAGCGGTACCGGCAAAGAATTGTTTGCTCAGGCTATACACAGTCAAACTCGACCTAACAGCCCCTTTATGGTGCTGAACTGTGCCGCCATCCCTAAAAATCTGATTGAAAGTGAACTTTTTGGATATGAAGGCGGCGCATTCACCGGTGCTGAGCGACAAGGCAAACCGGGTAAAATCGAGCTGGCTAATAACGGCACGTTGTTTCTGGATGAAATTGGAGATATGCCGTTAGAAATTCAGCCTGTATTATTACGGGTCCTGGAAGACCGTACCATCATGCGGGTCGGTGGCAGTAAATATATCCCTATTGACTTTAATCTAGTCGCAGCAACGAATAAAGATTTATTGGATTTAGTACGCCGCGGGCTGTTCAGAGAAGATTTGTTTTATCGATTGGCGGTTTTCAGAATAAAAATTCCCCCACTGAGAGAAAGAAAAGTGGATATCGTAAAACTGGCTATCCATTTTGTAGAGAAGGCAGCGACTTATCAGACAATCCCAGTCCCCCTCCTCAGCGAAAACACAAAAGATATTTTAGTTAAATATGGTTGGCCTGGAAATGTGAGACAACTGGAAAATGCCATGGTCTATGCCGTCAACATGTGTTCTGGCGGAAAGATTTTGCCGGATGATTTACCCGGGCAAATTAAAGATTCCTTCGAGTCAGCCTTCGACGATTTTTCCGGCCCGAAGGGAGAGGAAAATGTAAAAAAAGACAGCGACTTCTCTCTTCAGGAAATGGAAAGGATCGCCATTATGCAAGCGTTGCAGCAAACATCAGACAATATCGGGAAAGCAGCTAAAATTTTAGGTTTAAGCAAAAGTACCCTTTATCGTAGAATAAGGAAATATAACATTAAAATAGATGTTAAACAATAACTTAAATTTAAATTTGGACTTCCCAATAATCGACATAAAAACAGAACAGAGAAAAATACAAAAGGATATCTCACGTATTGTTAAATTTTCCTCTTAAAATTAGTGGATTCTTGCTGAAAATCTGATGCGCCTCTATGAGGAGTATTGTTCCAAGCTGCCGAACGCATCCGATGAGGATTCAAATTCCCAACCGGGGGGAATTTGACTTACACCCAGGCTCTCCTCCTACTGGGGTTACCGGCAGAGATTACAGCTGACAAATTCGTTCCTTCAAATATATGGTCTGTATGCGATATAATGCAATGATAAAGCAGTGCAAGACGTGTAATAGAAAAAGGACAGACATTGATATGCCTGTCTTATTTAAGTTCATCAAATTCATCCTTTCCCACGAAACAAATCGGGCATACCCAATCGTCAGGGATATCTTCGAAAGGTGTTCCGGGAGCAATACCGCTGTCGGGATCGCCTTGTTCCGGGTCATAAATATAACCGCAGGGAATACAGATGTACTTTGTCATGGTATCACCTCGCTTTACAATTATTCACATTTGGCAGGGAGGTCTAGTATCATAGTATGTTACTTATCACGCGTCATTCAATGCATTGTACTAAAATTAAATCAAACTATAACTTCCGCTTAAGTCCCTTAATTTTACCAACGATGCGGATACGTTCCATTTCCTTGCCGGTAAATGTACGGGACGGGTATACCGGGTTGGCTGATTGCAGGGTAATGCTGTCATTGTGTTTATAAACTTTGTTCAACGTACCCTCTTCATTTTCAATGATGACAACGGTTAAATCGCCGTATTCAATTTCATTCTGTTCACGGACAAGGACTAAGTCCCCGGGCAGTATTCCCTCATTAATCATCGAATCGTCTTTTACTTTAAGGTAAAAATAATTGCCTTCTGCCTTATCTTCCGTGTCCATTTTTTCTGAGCCAAGCAATTCCTCATAGGCGAGCCCGTTAGGTACTGCCTTGACAGCGCCGACCACCGGTATGCTGATTTGCGTATCAATGTATCCTGCCGCGGCCATCAGCTGATTGTAAGGAATTTGAAGTCCCTCGCTGATTTTCATCAGGATATCGGGTTTGGGTGTACTGCGTGCGCCGGTCTCGATTTGCGATAAATAGGCGTTGGATACGCCGGAGCACAGACTGAGCTGCCGAAGGGACAAGCCGTTTTTCATGCGGAGTTCTTTTAGATATTTCCCAAAATCTCTTTCAACCATGGGCAGCCGGAGACTCCTTTTTGTTAACATTTGTTACCACATCATTATAGACCAAATCAGATAAAATGTATACGAATAGAGCTGAAAGAAGGGTTGCTTGCAAATGTTAGCAAGGTGGAATATAATGGACAAAAAAGGGGATGGTGGATTAATGAAGCTAAAAATAAATCGTGACATGCTGGTTTTAAAGCGGATTGCTTTAGGCTATAGCCAACGGGGATTATCGAAAGAACTCGGTCTGAGTTCTTCATATATCTCTCAGGTTGAGTGCGGAAAACGGAACGTAAGCCCTAACGTTGCTTTAAAGATCTGTACCGTGCTCAAGGTTGAATTGGAGACTCTTTTTTTTGTTCCAAATGCTTGCAAAAGCGAACGACAGGCTAATCTGTCATCCGCAGCTGATCATATTGAGGGCAGCGGCAGAGTCAAAGAGAGAAAACTTGCCTGGTTTGAAATTCTGAAATACTGAAAAAATGGAAAATTGATGAGATTCACGCCAACCGTATGTTTTTTTTGATCGGAAGCACACTAAGGCGTGATGGGTCCAATAACGAAAAGGAAGGGTTTTAAACATGGGTAAACATAAAAAGAATCCCCGGCCAAAATCGTCGGAGACAATCAGGGATCCGCATTATACCGAATATGATACCCATAAGGAGCGAAATATCCAAACGTCAAATAAACCGAGTCATTCTTAAGCGTAAAGTAATAAAAAGATCCGGAATTACCGGGTCTTCCTATTTTTACGTATTGAAATAATAACGTATTGCAGTTATTGTAGTATAAGAAAAGAAGTGGTGAGAATAGCAATGACCAAAGCCATCATCGTTGAAGGGAAAACAGATCGCGAGCGGCTGCTGGAAGTACTTGACGAGCCGGTAGATATCATTTGCACTTATGGCACAATGAACCAGAGTCGATTGGAAGAGTTAATCGACGAGTCCGGTTATGATGACATATATGTTCTGCTTGATGCCGATGAATCCGGAAATAAACTCCGACGCACGATAAGGAATCTCTTTCCGAATTTTAAGCATTTATATACCCGGAAGATGTACCGGGAAGTAGCAACGACGCCGCTGGACGAGCTATCTGTGATCTTAAAGAACGCGTATTTTGATGTCAAAAATCAGAACAAATTCGATTAATAATCAAAAACCATGCCAGATAACTATTTGCAATTCAAAATAGGTAGATTTATTTGATATTTTGGCGAAAAGTTATTGTATTGTTTTTTTTTATTTGGTATGATTTAAAAAGTATACTCTTTGACATATGGCTACAAAATATTGGAAAGTGTTTTCCATGATCAGCATGAGGGCAATATCTTTTGCTGGCATTTTCTTACATGTGAAAGATATCACATTACGTGTTTGATTTTGTTACGCCTACTCTGATGCCATGCGTTTTAGTCATTGAGTAAAGGGGACAGCAGACAGTACACACACGGATGAAGCACCATGGACGCACAGGAATTCAGCACGAAGGAAAGGATGAAAAAAGAAGTGGAAATCGTAGTTTGTATTAAACAAGTACCGGATACCACGGAAGTAAAGATCGATCCGGTCAAAAACACGCTGATCCGCGACGGTGTGCCTAGTATCGTCAATCCGTTTGACGAGTATGCCACTGAAGCTGCTATTCGCATCAAAGAACAAGTAGGCGGGAAAGTAAGCGTTTTGACCATGGGACCACCGCAAGCGGGGTCTGCGCTGCGCAAATGCCTGGCAATGGGTGCCGATGAGGGAATCCTTATCAGCGACAGAGCAGTTGCCGGAGCTGACACCTGGGCAACCTCCTATACATTAGCGAAGGCTATCGAAAAGATCGGTAAGCCGGATATCATCTTCTGCGGAAAAATGGCCATCGATGGGGATACGGCTCAAGTAGGGCCTGGTATCGCCGAGCATTTGGGCCTTCCACAGACCACCTATGTCCAAAAAATCAGAGAGATCCATCCTGACCATCTGGTCGTTGAGCGCGCCTTTGAAGGCGGTTTTGAAGTCATCAAAGTAAAATTGCCTGCTGTCATCGCTGTGGACAAAGCAATAGGCGAACCGCGCTATCCCAGTGTTAAAGGATCGATTAAAGCATCCCGAGCTCCGATCACGACCTGGTCGGCAGCCGATATCGGTGCTCCTCCAGACAAAACCGGACTGAATGGATCCTGTACGCAGGTTATGCAGATTTTTACACCGGAAGTGAAGTTCCAGAGTGAAATGCTTCAGGGCAGCAGCCCCGAAGAATTGTGTGACCAGCTCATTGGAAAACTCAAAGCGACAGAATTGGTGTAAAGGGGGAGCAGGAAAATGAGCGTAAAGATACTTGAAAATCTATGTAACGGCTGCGGCGCCTGTATTGCCAAATGTCCGTTTGATGCCATTGAGATCGTTGACGGCATCGCTAAGTTTAAAGATAATTGTACCGGCTGCGGCGCCTGCGGCAAAGCATGCCCGAGTAATGCCATTGAAGTCACCCGCAAAGCCAAAAAAGCGCCGAAGAATAACGCGGACTATAAAGGTGTATGGGTCTTTATTGAGCAGCGCGGCGGCAAGATTGACAGCGTCGCCCTGGAACTCTTAAGCGAAGGACGCAAGCTGGCGGATGAGCTGAAAGTTGAACTGTCAGGCGTACTCCTGGGAGACACTGTCGAAGGATTAGCCAAAGAATGCTTCGCGTACGGGGCCGAGAAAGTATATTTGATCGACGGTCCTATCTTTAAAGATTACCGTACGGATTCCTATACGACAGCAATTTGTGAAATTATTAATGAATATAAACCGGAAATCGTTCTGTTTGGCGCCACCAATAACGGTCGTGACTTTGCGGCGCGTATTGCGGTGAGAATCACCACCGGACTGACTGCGGACTGTACGGAACTTTCCATTGACCCGGAAACACGTCTGCTGCGTCAGACCCGTCCTGCCTTCGGCGGAAACGTCATGGCAACCATTCTTTGTCCGAACCATCGTCCGCAGA
Organism: Dehalobacter sp. DCM; assembly: GCF_024972775.1. Lineage (NCBI taxonomy): Bacteria > Bacillati > Bacillota > Clostridia > Eubacteriales > Desulfitobacteriaceae > Dehalobacter > Dehalobacter sp. DCM. The sequence continues at coordinate 2,143,055 of NZ_CP092282.1, forward strand.
TGGCTACTGTGCGTCCCAAGGTCATGAAAATGTCTGAACCGGACTATACCCGCACTGGTGAGATCATCCGTTGCAGCAATACGGTCAAAGAAGAAGATATTACGACTAAGATTCTGGAAATTGTACAAAACGTCACCCATAATGTCAACCTCCAGGATGCGGAAATCATCGTATCCGGCGGCAGAGGCATCGGCGGTCCGGAACATTACCATCTGATCACCGAATTAGCCGACGCTCTTGGCGGTGTTGCCGGGGCATCCCGTGCTGCTGTCGATGCCGGTTGGGTTCCTCATTACCGTCAGGTAGGCCAAACCGGTAAAACGGTTTCGCCCAAGCTGTATTTTGCCTGCGGTATTTCCGGCGCGATCCAACACTTAGCCGGTATGAGCAGCTCCGAAATCATTGTAGCCATCAACACGGATCCTGAAGCACCGATCTTTAACGTGGCGACATTCGGAATCGTCGGCGATCTCCATAAAATTCTGCCGCTGCTGACGCAAAAGATCAAAGAACTTAAAGGAAAATAAAGAAAGGAAGGTGTAGATAGTGCTTTCTTCAAAGCTGATTATATTCGTGATAATTGCCGTACTGGCTGTTGTCGCTTTTGCTACCGCATTAAATAAAAAGCTTCACATTCTGGGCCTCGGTGCCAAAGAAAACCGGTATGACAACCCGGGAACTCGTTTTAAGAACTTTATGGCCAATGTCGTATTCCAAGGCAAAATGCTGCGTGAATTTTACGGTGTTATCCATTTGTTTATCTTCTGGGGCTTCATCCTGATTTGTCTGGGTGAGATTCCTTTCATGATTGAAGGATTATTCCCGTCAGTCCATGTTCCGTTCTTAGGAACCAACCCGTACTTTTTCTTGATTAAAGATATCTTTTCTACCCTCGTTTTTGTTGGACTGATCATCGGTGTCATCCGTCGGTGGATCGTTCGTCCGAAACGTCTGTACCGGACGCCCGAAGCAGCAATCATCGTTATTCTGATTTTTGCTGTTATTATCACCGAATGGCTCACCAGCGGTGCCAAGGTTGCTCTCGAAGCGAATCCTGCTTACAACCTGGCGTTCATCTACCAGCTGTTTGCCGGCTTGTTTACCGGGTACAGCGCGGAAACGTTGTCCGCTCTCATCGAAATCTTCTGGTGGATTCATATTCTCATTATCTTCGGCTTCCTGGTGTATATCCCGAATTCCAAACACATGCACCTCTTAGCTTCACCGTTTAACGGATACTTTGCGACACTGGAGCCTATGGGTGCGCAGATTCCGGCGATGAATCTCGAAGATGAAAACCTGACCGAATATGGTGTCGGCAAAATCGAAAACTTTACCTGGAAACAGCTTCTTGACAGCTTCGCTTGCGGCGAATGCGGACGCTGTATGGATAATTGTCCGGCAACACAGTCCGGGAAACCCTTGAATCCGAAAAAACTCTTAAGCCGTACCTTAAAAGATCACCTGCTGGAAAAAGGCGCCGAGATGAACAAGCTGGGCATTAAACATGCCGAAGACTTATCGGCCGACGATATGGCCAAACTGGTGAAAAAAGATCGTGAAGGCGCTCAGATTCTTCAGAAACAGCTGATCGGCGATATCTTCACCCGGGACGAGCTGTGGGCATGTACCACCTGCTCGGCTTGCCAGACCTTATGTCCGGTATCCAACGAACATGTCAATAAAATTATTGATATGCGCCGTTATGAAGTGATGAATGAAAACAACTACGCACCGGAACTGCAGTTAGCATTCCGTAACGTGGAAAGTAAATTCAATCCGTGGGGTGTCAGCTGGAGCGAGCGTGCAGGCTGGGCCAAAGGTCTTGATGTCCCGTCTATGAAAACTGCGGAGAATCCGGAATACCTGTTCTGGGTCGGCTGTGCCGGTTCCTTTGATAACCGCGCCAAGAAAATATCAGTATCGGTTGCCAAGATCCTTAAAGCTGCCGGCGTGAATTTCGCTATCCTGGGCAGAGAAGAGAAATGCTGCGGTGACTTCGCCCGTCGGGCCGGTAATGAATATCTCTACCAGCTGATGGCCAAAGAGAACATCGGCATCCTAAACAACTATGGTGTGAAAAAAATCATCACAACCTGTCCGCACTGCTTCAATACCCTTAAGAACGAATATCCGCAATTAGGCGGAAACTTCGAGGTCATCCATCATACCCAATTCATCAATCAGCTGATCCAAGAAGGCAAACTGAAGCTGAACAAGGATGTCCAAATGCCCGAGCAGAAGATCGTTTACCATGACTCCTGCTATCTGGGCCGTTATCAGCGCGAATTTGACGCACCGAGAGCACTGTTCAATATGGTACCGGGTGTTCAACTGGTTGAAATGGATCGCAACCATGACAAGAGCTTCTGCTGCGGCGCCGGTGGTGCACGCATGTGGATGGAAGAAAATATCGGTGACCGTATCAATAACCTGAGAGTCGAACAAGCTCTGGAAAAAGAGCCTGCGGCCATTGGTGCCAACTGCCCGTACTGCATAACAATGCTGGAGGATGGCGTTAAGGACATGGCTAAATCGGAGCAAAATGTCCGCGTTCTGGATCCGGCCGAACTCATTGCCAAGATGATCTAATCACAATAAGATTTAGAAAAGGAGACGAAAGGAGACAACGCGATGTTGACTTCGTCTCCTTTTTCATGCGGCAAAAATAGCATTTGCCTCAAGCAAAACATTTTCTGCAAAATATCCTCTCTTTATCGATAGGATTTTGGACTTTTAGAAAAATTTACCTACTTTATGCTTCTGTTTATGTATATAATAGGATAGATAGGCATTCATTTTGATTTTTTTTGCCGAATAGACTACAATAACAGTTAATGGCATATCCGAGGTGTCCAGGAGGAATTCAGTTGATCGAAGTATGCAGCATCGAATACGGACTAGCGACAGTGGAAAGTGAAATGAATAAAGAAATTCGGTTTAGTGAATCCCGCTTAGAGGACCTTGTTTCTTTATCCATGACGACGTTGGACAGGCGATTAAACCCAGCAATAGTGATTGCGGTCAGTTGTATGACCGGTAAAATCAATCGAGGGATTATCACCCTGGCTAAGGTCGCTCAATATCTTTTTTTATCACACAAAATCCACGCATTGGTTACCGATGATGATTTATCCGAATCAGCCAGGCAGTACCCGGTACTTACCGGAGATATCATGCTGGGACATACACTGAAAAAAGTCTGTGATCCGGAGATATTTCCTTATGCGGACCAATTCGTTAAATTGATCAAAACGATCAACGAAGGCGTACTCTTAAGGTGGCGGTATAAAAGTAAAGTGATTCCGCTAAAAGACCATGAACTTATCTTAAGTAAAGAAAAAGCCTCATTAACAGCGCTTGTTGCCAGATTAAGCGCAAAGCTTTCAGGAATGCCTTCATATCATATCGAAAAAATAGAGAAATTTGGTTATGATTTGGGTATGGCTTGGGCTGCATCGGAAGCGGCGGCTTGTCAATCCCTTTATCAGGAACATCTTAACCGGGCGGAAGCGATTCTTAATTCGCTTCGTGATCATGTGCCAGTAAAACCATTACAGGAAATCATGGATTTCTTTAAAGCTGAAATAGCTGATAATATCACCATTAAGGAATGATGGCGTTATTTTGTGTTGCTGCAGTTGTGATGTAGAATAGAAGATAATTTCAATAAGTAATGGGGGAGAAACATCCGTGAAGCGTAGGAACAAAAAAAATTCTGAAATGCCGCTTCTGGGACATATTAAAGAATTACGCAAGGTTTTTCTTATTGCGATCTACGCCGTCGCCTTTGGAACCGTTGTCGGGTGGATTGTGAGTGATTATGTTTACCGGTTTCTGGCTGACCCTATCACCCGCATCAGTGGGGTTGCCTTTATTACAACAACGCCAATGGAACCGGTACTTGTCAAACTGCAAGTATCTGTCGTCTCGGGGGTAGTGATTGCTCTGCCGATCATTCTCTGGCAGATCTGGAGCTTTGTGATGCCCGGTCTCAAGAAGAATGAGAAGAAGTATATTTACTTTATTGTGCCTGCCTCAGTGATTTTATTTTTAGGAGGTGCTGCCTTTGCTTACTACGGTGTTTTGCCGATATGTCTGAAATTTCTTCTGTTTGCTGGCAGCAGTTCCGTTGACTATACGCCGTTTTTAACGAAGGCCTCGTACTTAAAGTTTATTTTGACCTTCATGATAGCTTTCGGTGTGGTTTTTCAATTACCGGTGATCTTACTCATCCTGATGCGTTTAGGATTTCTTTCACCGAAAACATTGGCAAAGTACCGGAAATGGGCTTTTTTTGCCATTGTTTTACTCACTGTGCTTTTATCGCCGACACCCGATTTGTTGACACAGTTCTTAATGGCAGGTCCGATGTATTTGCTTTATGAAATCAGTATTTGGATCGGATTCTTAATCACCCGGGAGAAAAAGGTAAAACCATCTAAAAAAATACCAGAGGCAAAGGCGTCAGTTAAAAAACCAGACGATAAAAAAGCAAACGACGCATTAATTTCCGAAGGAAACAAGATAGAAGAAAAAGCAGAGGAAGCTAGGTTATCCGATGAAGATAATCCAGCGGATGAAGATAGATTTTCAGATGAGAAAACCGTAACGGCAACAAGTAAAGCAGGGGAGGGACAAGTAGAATGAGCATGACCGAAATTGCCTTGGTTATCGTTGTTGCCTTGATTCTATTTGGCCCTGAAGATCTGCCGGTCGTTGCGCGTGCTATTGGCAAAGTAGTCGGTGAGGTCCGAAAATACACCGATGAAATAGGGCGGGAGTTTAAAAATGCCATGAATGCGCCGGATGAAATGATCAACCAGGCATTTAAACCTTCGTCAAAAGTGAATCAAACCAATGAAACACCAGCTGATAGAGAGAATTCTAAGAAATTCATCGAGGATGATGAGGAAGAATTATTGACATACGACGATCCGGTGATTCAGAATGATACACGAGCGGGTGAATAGAATTTGAAACAGCAGAAGTTTTTCCGAGAAATTAATTCGGATTTAAAGAAAATCGAAAAAGAACTTGATAAATTTTTAAAAGTGGATGACCCTCTGTTTTCGCAAACGTGCCTATATCTTTTACAAGCGGGCGGAAAAAGGATTCGACCGGGCTTTACGCTTTTAGCCGGGAAATTCTTTGATTACCGACTGGAGAAGCTCATGCCCGTCGCTATGGCCTTGGAAATCATTCATATGGCCACGCTGATCCATGACGACGTTGTGGATGCGTCACTGACCCGTCGGGGAAGACCCACGCTGGCCGCAGGGTGGGGCAATACCGTATCCGTTGCTACCGGCGACTATCTATTTGCTAAGGCTCTTGAACTGATTGTTAGAATCGATAATTCAGAAATATCCAGCATATTAGCCGATGTATGCATAGAAATGTGCCAAGGCGAGATCCAACAGATTAAATCCGCCTTTGATACAACGCAGACGTATAAACAATACTATTACCGTATCCAAAGGAAAACAGCACAGCTGATCAGTCTATGCTGTAAGCTCGGAGCGAAGGCTTCCGGTGCCGAACCAAAGCAGGTTTGGTTAATGAGCAAATATGGGAATTCTTTAGGCATCGCCTTTCAAATGGTGGATGATATCCTGGATTTAACGGCGGATCCGAAAGCGCTGGGGAAACCAATCGGCGGTGATATCCGCCAGGGGATAATCACGCTTCCGATGATATTTGCCCTCAAGGATTCACCCCAAAAAGATCGGCTCAATGAATTGCTTGGGAAGCAGATCAAGTCCGAAGCAGAAGTTGAAGAGTGCATCACCCTGATTATTCAGTCAGGCGGAATCGAGAAATCACGAAGAATTGTTGAATCCTATATCACCAAATCCAAGAACTACCTCGCTGGGTTTCCGGATATTCCGGCGAAAGAGGCATTGATCGAATTAGCCAAATACATGAGTGAAAGGAACCATTAACCGCAAATATTTGCGGTTTTTTTATTGGGATACAGACACTTTCGATAGTAGAAAATAATAGTATATTATACATTAATTACCAATAACAAATTGAGGGGCTGTATATCGTTGAATGAGAAACAAAAGAAAATCTTATTGGAGAGTATAGAAACGATTCGTGATTCTAAATTGCTTGTTTATTTTTCTTATACACCTCTTGATGACAGCATTCTTGTTCCGCTTTATCAGGAGTTAAATAAAGTCGGGAAAACCCAAAAAATTGACTTGTTCCTTCATAGCTACGGCGGCGCCGTGGACACCCCGTATAAAGTCGTGATGCTGATCCGGGAATTTTGCGAAAAGTTTTCAGTCATCGTCCCGTTTTCTGCAAAGTCTGCGGCATCGATGATCGTACTCGGAGCGGATGAAGTGGTGATGGGTCCTATTTCAGAACTGGGACCAATCGATCCGTTAGTCAAGCATCCGTCTTACAAGGATTTCTGGATACCTGTTCAAGCACTGCGCTGTTGCTTTGAATATATCGAAGAAATTATTGATAACACCGTTAATCCGGAAGTATCTGAAATCATCGTGACATCCATGCTGAATAAGCTTGATCCATGGCTGATCGGAGATTATGAGAAAGCATTAAAAGCCTCACGCCAATACGCAGAATCCCTATTGTCCAAATATATGCTGAAAAATGATCCGGAGAAAGTAAAAACGGTGACCAAGAACCTGACCAATGGTTATTTCTCACATGGTTACCCCATCGGTCGCGCTGAAGCTCGAGAAATGGGGATCAATGTCACTTACGCGCAAGGAGAGCTCTGGGACCTCATCTGGGAATTATACCTTCATTATCAATCGATCTTTTCACACGATAGTGCCAGCAATTTTTCATTCTATTCCGCTGGCGAATTTTAGTTTTTCTAAAATGAATGAAGTTATTTTGTCGCGGCAATAGCTTTTTTGCTGATTTTATGCTATAGTAAACGTTGCTAATATCAGTAAAGGAGGGTGGCTGCATGCAACCGATTTTTGGTATGATATCACCTTGGGCGATTGTCGTTGTACTGGTTATTGTTCTGATTATTTTTGGTCCTGGAAAACTTCCCGAACTGGGGAAAGCCATGGGCAAGGGGATAAAAGAATTCAAAGAAGCGACGACCGATGAGGACGCTGCGAAACCAGCATCCAAAGATTCTGTCGAGGAGAAAAAAGAAAGCTAATATATCATCAATTTCGATGGCATTTATCCATAATATTAAGGACGCTAGAAGGCGTCCTTAATTGCATTACATTTCTTATGCTTTTCGCTTGTCTTTTGCAAGCTATTTGCTTTCTTTTTTGATTGTTGTGTTAAATTATTTTTACCGTAGATATTTTTTCAGTGTTAAGTATTCTGGCACAATATTCAATTATTTCTCTTCTGCGGACGATCCCGATGAAAACACCCTGGTCGTCCGTCACCGGTACAAAATTCTGCTGGATCGCTCTGGAAATCAGATCATTGATTTGGGCATTGATTGAAACAGGGGTGTTTTGGGTACGCTGATCAATTTCTTCTAATCGGATTTTTTCTGTATTACTGAAGGTAAGATCCGGTGTGTTTTTTAGTTTCCAGAGAAGGTCGCCTTCTGTTATTGTTCCTGCATAATACCCTTTGGCGTCGACCAGCGGAATAGCAGAGTAACCATGATATTCCATTCGTTCGAGAGCCTGACGCATTGTTGCTGTTTTCTTAAGAAAGATGACGTCTTTTTTGGGAATAAGGAAAAAAGCAATGTTCATGGAGCCTAACCTCTGATTCATATTTTTTGTGCGAAAGAATGTATATATTAAATAATTCCATATCCGTATTCGATTTCCTTCATTTCCTTCGACCTATTTAATATATCTTATGATGATTAAAGTATACTTAGAAAAGAGAAGGTCATAATGAAATAATAAGTAAAGGCGCGGACAAATACTTGCCGCGCCCCAGAAGATCAGATAGTGATTTAGAAGATAACACCGAGGGCAATCAGGATAAGAATCGCGATCGCAATGATGCCAACGCCGACACCGCCGTAAAACGGAGCAACAGGAGCCACCGGTGCTACCGGGGCAACAGTTCTGCAGCAACATCCATAATTGTACATTGATTTGCCTCCTTTATACCATGTTTTATTTGAGATAAGAGTTATTCTTTAGAATACGATCCCCAGAGCAATTAAGAGCAAAATGATGACCGTGACAATGGCAATACCGCAGAGATTGGGATTGCAGCAGCATCCGCCACCAGTACCTTCCGCAACTGTACCTTCAAAAGCCATAACAGACGACACCTCCTGTAGAATGGTAAATATTGGGATATGATGCAATATATGCCGGTGTGAATTATTTGGTGTTCGTCCGGTATCAATCTGTAAAATATTCACCGCTAATGGCATAACCATGGCAGAAAATAAGTACTTCCTGCGACCGATAACGCTTCTGATTAATTCTTCTAAAAATAATTAGAAGCTCCCGCGTCCGGGAGCTTCTTGCGCAAAGTCCAAAGACAACTGGCGACTAGATTTTATAACCTAGACTACAATTATCTAGAGACTCTTCATTAAAAAATTACCATGGAAAAGCCTTAAAGTCAACGATTATCAGTAAAAATATACAGTTAAGTTTTCCCTGTTTTGGGTGTTACGCTCAACGAATACACACAACCGCAATATTGCTGACGGTAAAACTTTTCGATTCTGGCGATCTCAGTGGCTTTTTTATAACCATCTTTCTTCTTGAAGTCCCGGGATAGAAAAAGTATTTCGTTTTTGGCGGCAATCCACTGACCTATTTCCAATATGACGCTGCTATTTTTATGCGGGCTGACAGTCAGGGTAGTAGTAAACGATTTAAAATCATTTTGGCGGGCATAGGAGGCCGTTTTCTGAAGTCTCAGTGCAAAGCAGCGGGTGCATCGCGATCCGCGTTCGGGCTCGTTTTCCAAGCCACGGGTACACGCAACCCATTCAGCGGTATCATATTGATCTTCCACGAAGGCAATACTTTTTGATGCAGCAAATTGCCTTAGCTCATCGCGGCGAAGAAAATATTCCGATTCGGGATGAATATTCGGATTCGAATAGAAGATCACCGGTTCATAATCAAGGGACAATTGCTCCAGGACATAGCCTGAACATGGCGCACAACACGCATGCAAGAGGATTTTTTCCTTAGTCACGGCTTAGCTGCCTCCTGAAAAAGATTTATCAACAACAGGATTGGAACCTTGCGAAAAAATTATATGCCTCTCGGCCATGGAAAGCAAGAAATTTCTAGTTGTTAATTGGCCGATATTTTGATAAAATATTCCATTACCAACTTATATTACTAGGAGTTTTTAGAAATGAATAATCATGTTCAACGAATCGGAGAAGAAAAGGTTTCAAAGTTACTATTCAAATTTTCAATACCGGCAATCATCAGTATGCTGGTGAGTGCGATGTACAATATAATTGATGCGATATTTATTGGCCACAGTGTAGGCCCTCTGGGGATTGCTGCGGTTACAGTCGCCTTTCCTATCATGATGATCCAAATGGCTTTTGGCTTACTGGTAGGGGTCGGCACGACGACACTCGTATCGATACGGCTTGGAGAACAAAAACACGACGAAGCGCAATCGATCCTCGGTAATGGATTCGCGTTGGTTCTGATAATTGCACTGATTGTGAGTATTGCCGGGCTTATTTTTATTGAACCGCTGCTTCAGCTCTTCGGCGCCAGTAGCGACGTCATGCCCTATGCCAAGGATTTTACAACAATTATTTTGGCGGGTTCATTTTTCATGACCACCGGCTTTAGTCTAAACAGCCTTATCAGTGCCGAAGGAAAGCCGACGAAGGCGATGATTTTGTCGGTACTGGGGACGTTGATCAACCTCGGTCTGGCCCCATTATTCATCTTTGTTTTGGGATGGGGGATACGCGGTGCAGCTTTGGCCACGGTGATTGCACAGTCCATAACAGCAATTCTTATCGTTTCCCATTTTCTTAGACCAAACAGTTATCTTAAGATCCTCCTCCGTAATATGAAATTGAAAAAAGAATTAATTATCAATATAATGGCAATAGGGAGCGCTCCTTTTCTGGTTCAGTTGGCCCAGTGCGTTTTAAGTGCGGTGATGAACCAGAGCCTTCTCGCTTATGGCGGCGATGTAGCCATTTCCGGTTTAGGAATTATCTATCGGATCATGACTCTGATATTCCTTCCTGTTTTGGGTATCAGCCAAGGGGCTCAACCGATTATCGGCTACAATTATGGTGCTTTGCAGTACCAACGGGTAAAAAGAACGCTGGTCCTGGCGATATCCGCTGCGACGATTATTTCTACCGTCGGTTTTATCTTGACCAGGGCCATACCAACCCAGCTGATCATGCTCTTTAACGATGACCCGCAGCTTGTTTCCTTCGGTACCAATGCGATGGCCATATTCCTGTTCTGTCTGCCCATCCTGGGGGTTCAAGTAATCGGCTCCAACTACTTCCAGGCTATCGGGAAGCCGAAACATGCCATGGTCTTAAGCCTTTCCAGACAGGTATTGATTTTAATTCCCTTACTTTTAATTCTGCCCAAATATCTACAGCTCCAGGGTGTTTTGATTGCCGCACCGATCTCGGACTTTTTGTCCACAGTCATTACGGTTATTGCCCTGGTTTACGAAGTGCGCCGGCTGAATCAAAAGGAGAATGACCTTGTCCGGATCAATACGGAAGAAGGAAATGTACTTTCTTGAGCTAGAGAATATAATAAATAGATCGGTGCGCATTATAAGTAAATCGATAAGAAAAATAATAAAAAATATAAAAAATTTTACTAAATGGGAAGGACATAACAATGAAAATTCTACGCATCATGTTGATTTTTGTTCCAATCAGTATTCTAGGCGAATTCCTGCACTGGGCGCCAACGCTGATGTTTGCTCTGTCTGCCTTGGCCATTGTCCCATTGGCAGGCTTGATGGGAGAGGCCACAGAAGAAATATCGTTCTATAGCGGACCGAAGGTAGGGGGGTTCTTAAATGCCACATTCGGTAACGCCACTGAACTAATCATAGCCTTTTTTGCGCTTAGAGCAGGACTGTTTGAAGTGGTGAAAGCCTCCATCGCCGGATCAGTCATTGGTAATATTCTGCTTGTTTTAGGGCTGAGTATGGTTTTTGGCGGTATAAAATACAAGACACAGCAATTTAATCGCAGCGTCGTCGATAATAGTGCCAGTATGCTTCTTTTCGCGGTTATCGGTTTGACGATACCCGCCATTTTTACCCATACCCTGGATCCGGCACTGCTAAACACAAAATACGAAGGACTGAGTGTCATTGTCGCCGTGATTATGTTCATTATTTATATTTTGAGTTTGTTCTTCTCATTTTTTACCCACCGAGATATTTATTCCATTGATCATTCTCAGGAGAGCGAACCAAAATGGTCCATGAAAAAAGCGATTGGGGTACTCATCGGCGCCACCGTGTTCATCGCCTTTGAGAGTGAGTTCTTGGTCAGTGCAGTAGAGCCTATGACAACGACACTGGGCCTCAGTGAGTTCTTTGTCGGGATCATTCTTATTCCAATCATTGGAAACGCGGCCGAGCACAGCACAGCCATTGTTATGGCAGTGAAGAATAAGATGGATGTTGCTGTGGAAATAGCGATTGGTTCCAGTCTGCAGATTATTTTGTTCGTCACGCCCGTGCTGATCTTTTTAAGTCTGCTCTTTACGCCAATGAGCATTGTGTTCAATGAATTCGAGTTGATCGCGTTGATCTTTTCTGTATTGATCGCTAATAGAGTGGCAACAGACGGGGAATCGAACTGGATGGAAGGCGTTCAGCTTGTGGCCGTATACCTTATTATTGCGGTTGCTTTCTTTGTCCTCTAAGTCCGCTTCATACAGACAACTAGAACGATGTAACGGGGGTATGGCGCGGATGAAAGTGGTTATTGCACCGGACTCATTTAAAGGCAGTCTCAACGCGATAGCAGTTGCCAGAGCAATGGAGAAGGGAATCCTTCAGGTGGATCCGACGATCCAAACACGGCTTATCCCCATGGCCGACGGCGGTGAGGGCACGGTAGACGCTGTCGTGACGGCACTGGGAGGCAGTATTGTTCCGGTTCGGGTCAGCGGTCCGTCAGGAATACCGGTGGAATCTTTTTACGGTGTCTTACCGGACAGCAAAACAGCCGTGATTGAACTGGCTGCGGCGTCGGGCTTGAATTTACTTTCTGTGGCAGAACGAAACCCGCTTTGGACAACGTCCTACGGGTTCGGAGAGCTGATAAAAAAGGCGTTGGATGATGGCGCCCGGAAGCTGATATTGGGCATCGGCGGCAGTGCCACCAATGACGGCGGTGTCGGTATGGCTCGCGCGTTGGGGGTCAAATTCCTGGATAGGAACGCCGGAGAAATCGCTCCCGGCGGCGGAAATCTCAGTGAACTGGACCGCATTGATGCTTCGGGCTTGGATGATAGATTAACACGTACCGATATCGTTGTTGCCTGTGATGTGACGAATCCGTTATGCGGACCTCAGGGAGCGTCAGCAGTCTATGGACCGCAAAAAGGCGCCACACCCGAAATGGTCACGCGTTTGGATCGAAATTTGTGTCACTATGGTGAATGCTTAGCCAGAAGTACCGGTCATGCGGTAAAAGATATCCCGGGAGCCGGTGCAGCCGGGGGTGTAGGCGCTGCCTTGATGGCCTTTCTGGGCGCTAAGCTGCTCCCAGGTGCCCAAATCATTATGGATATAGCCGAATTGGACCGCGTGCTGGATGGTGCGAATTTCGTTTTGACTGGGGAAGGCAGAACTGACAAACAAACGCAATTTGGCAAAGTGCCGATGGCCATCGCCAGCAAGGCGGTAAACCATCATATTCCGGTTGTTTGTTTATCGGGGGCAATTACTGAAGATGCCGCATCACTCTATGCCTATGGTTTTTCCGGGATCTTTAGCATTGTTGAAGGACCTATCAGCCTGGATGAAGCGATGCAGGAAACAGCGCCTTTGCTGGAACGGGCAGCGGAACGAATCCTGCGGTTGTTTCTTGCTGGTATCAAAAGGTGACCACTGCTCATGGAGGAAGATATGAAGATTGTCGTTTTAGATGGTTATACACTGAATCCCGGGGATATTTCCTGGAATAAACTTGAAAGCTTAGGGGACCTCACAGTCTATGACCGTACGACCTATGACCTGAACAATGATGATGCGGTGATTGCGCGTATTGGCAATGCCGAAGCAGTTTTTACGAATAAAACACCGATAACCCAGAACGTCATTGAAAAAGCGACTCATTTAAAATTTATCGGTGTCTTAGCCACCGGATATAATATTGTCGATGTGGCGGCAGCCGTTAATAAAGGGATTACAGTCACCAATATCCCGGCTTACGGAACAGAATCTGTGGGGCAAATGGCCATTGCTCTTTTACTGGAAATGTGCCATCATGTCGGCGCGCACAGTGAATCCGTCAAAAAGGGGGAGTGGTCAAGTAATCCGGACTGGACATATTGGCAATTCCCTTTAATCGAGCTGTCTGGAAAAACCATGGGGATCATCGGCTATGGCCGGATCGGTCAGGCAACAGGACGAATCGCGCAAGCCATGGGGATGAGCATCCTGGCCGTTGATACCTGTCAGGATGCGTCACTGGAAGGTCCAACCATGCGTTATACTGATCTGGATGACTTGCTTCGCCAATCGGATGTCATTGTCTTGCATTGCCCGCTTTTTGAAAGCACAAAAGCAATAATCAATAAAGAGACAATTGCCAAGATGAAGCCGGGAGTCATGATTGTCAATAACTCCAGGGGGCCGCTGATTGTTGAAGCAGATCTGGCTGAGGCTTTGAATAGCGGTAAGATTGCCGGGGCGGCCTTGGATGTCGTTTCCACCGAACCGATCAGGCCGGACAATGTGTTGCTTAAGGCTAAGAATTGCATTATTACGCCGCATATATCCTGGGCTTCTTTAGAAGCTAGACAGAGGCTCATGTCGATTGCCGTTCGCAATTTAGAGACATTCATTGCCGGGGCACCGGAGAATGTGATAACGAAATAACGAACGCGGTTGAAGGAATATTCGCAATATAAAAATTTATTGATTGCCAAAGATTTCTGCTCAGTTGAGGTTGACAAACCATGACGGCATTTAATATAATGTAATCTGTCAATGCGGACGTGGCGGAACTGGCAGACGCGCTAGTTTCAGGTACTAGTGGGCTCACGCTCGTGGAGGTTCAAGTCCTCTCGTCCGCACCATAATTCGTCTGAAAACCCGCTAACCATGCGGGTTTGCGGTTTTTTAAAACAGGAAATTCCTGTTTTTTTGTTTATCTGGGGAACAAAAATAACAAAAAAAGAGGGGATCACCCCCTCAACGCCGCCACTAACCGTTTGGTTCCTACCATATTGATGGCTCGTCGTAAATTGTAGGCAAGGAAACTAAGCCCCAGCTCGCCTGTGGTTTTTTCTATGCCCTTACATAACAGGTAATGTGCTCCATGGTACCACTTGACCGTACCAAAAGGATGCTCCGACAGACATAACCGTAATTTTTGCATTGGAATGTCATCGCGAATATGTAGAATCACTTTCTTTTTCGTATTGCGTTTGAGAAGCTTGAACGCATTGTAAGGGGTCTCCGACACCGGATACACCTGTAAAGGATGATGGGATGAGCCGTACATCAGAACAGGAATATATTTCGAATCCGGTCCAAATTGAACCACCTTGTAATTCTTTCCCGAGGTGCAGCGGTTGGTGCAAACCCGGCAAGCATGGCGGTTCTGGTAACGGGCATTGCCGCCTCTGTGAGTTCGTACCCGAGTTAAAACACAGCCCATAGGGCAGGTCACCGTATCGTTTTCATGGCGGATAAAACAACTGAGCTGGTCTTGTTCTTGGACTTCAATCTCCATGATGGTGTTTTCGTAACATTGAGGCAGAACGCCGGCTTTAAGACAGCGCTGAATGTCTTCGGGTTTGGTCGAATTTCGATCGTCTTCAGAGATGGTGGCTTCTTCATGCTCCAAAACCAACAGACGCTCATCCTTATCGGTTTTAAGCCCGACATGGGGAATAATCCCGTTCATCACGCATTGCCTGATCTCCTCTTTGTCGTCATACCCTTTATCTGCGGCGGCATGAATGGTTTCTACACCAAAGGTCTCCTTGGTATTCTGGGCAACTTTCGTCAGGTAGTTGTAATCGTTGCAGGAATTAGTCACTTCATATTCGGCGATCAGATGACTGGTTTGATCGACCGCCGTTTGCACGTTGTAGCAACAGGCATAACCGTCTTTGGTCCGCATCATTCGGGCTTCGGGATCCGTGGTTAAGAGCTGCGTTTCTTCGGATTCCTTTAATTCCTGTAAATAGGTTTCATACAGTTCCTGACGCTTTTTTAGTTCGGCCAATTTTTCTTTAATTTCGCCGGAAGCGTATTTTGCGGTTCCCGGATCATCCTGATCAGCTTGATCCAGAGCGTTAAGATAGTTGGTGATGTTTTCTTCGATACGCAAGAGTTTTTTCTTTAAAATTTCTTCATTATACATTTTCTTGCGACCGTTGACGGCTCTGAATTTGGAGCCGTCGATGGCAATAAGTTCCCGTTCATAGAGTTTAAGATCCAAGCATATTTTAACAAACGCTTTAAAGACGTGTTTGAGCGCTTTAGCATTGTCTTTGCGAAAGTCGGCGATGGTACGGAAATCGGGTGTGAGGCGGTTTAGAAGATAGAAGAGTTCGATATTGCGTCCGCATTCGGTCATCAGTTTCCGGCTGGAGCGGATACGGTTAAAGTAACCGTAGACGTAGAGTTTAAGGAGGGCTTTGGGATCATAGGGAGGCCTGCCGGTGGCAGCCGGGTGGGCATGGGTAATTCCGAGTTCAGAGAGGTTGAGGTGGTCGATAAAGGCATCAATAACACGCACCGGGTTATTTTCATCGATTAGTTCCTCCAGGGTTGAGGGGAAGAGATGTTGCTGGCTTCGATCTTCGCCGGAGATGTATCCCATAGTGACCTCCAATAAACGGAAATAAGGTGTTTATAGGAGTATTATAGCATAAAATGGAAAATAATGGAATACATCTAAGGGGTTTTCGGACAGTCTGACCATAATTCGTCTGAAAACCCGCTAACCATGCGGGTTTGCGGTTTTTTAAAACAGGAAATTCCTGTTTTTTTGTTTATCTGGGGAACAAAAATAACAAAAAAAGAGGGGATCACCCCCTCAACGCCGCCACTAACCGTTTGGTTCCTACCATATTGATGGCTCGTCGTAAATTGTAGGCAAGGAAACTAAGCCCCAGCTCGCCTGTGGTTTTTTCTATGCCCTTACATAACAGGTAATGTGCTCCATGGTACCACTTGACCGTACCAAAAGGATGCTCCGACAGACATAACCGTAATTTTTGCATTGGAATGTCATCGCGAATATGTAGAATCACTTTCTTTTTCGTATTGCGTTTGAGAAGCTTGAACGCATTGTAAGGGGTCTCCGACACCGGATACACCTGTAAAGGATGATGGGATGAGCCGTACATCAGAACAGGAATATATTTCGAATCCGGTCCAAATTGAACCACCTTGTAATTCTTTCCCGAGGTGCAGCGGTTGGTGCAAACCCGGCAAGCATGGCGGTTCTGGTAACGGGCATTGCCGCCTCTGTGAGTTCGTACCCGAGTTAAAACACAGCCCATAGGGCAGGTCACCGTATCGTTTTCATGGCGGATAAAACAACTGAGCTGGTCTTGTTCTTGGACTTCAATCTCCATGATGGTGTTTTCGTAACATTGAGGCAGAACGCCGGCTTTAAGACAGCGCTGAATGTCTTCGGGTTTGGTCGAATTTCGATCGTCTTCAGAGATGGTGGCTTCTTCATGCTCCAAAACCAACAGACGCTCATCCTTATCGGTTTTAAGCCCGACATGGGGAATAATCCCGTTCATCACGCATTGCCTGA
Organism: Dehalobacter sp. DCM; assembly: GCF_024972775.1. Lineage (NCBI taxonomy): Bacteria > Bacillati > Bacillota > Clostridia > Eubacteriales > Desulfitobacteriaceae > Dehalobacter > Dehalobacter sp. DCM. The sequence goes on from NZ_CP092282.1 coordinate 2,159,985, forward strand.
TCTCCTCTTTGTCGTCATACCCTTTATCTGCGGCGGCATGAATGGTTTCTACACCAAAGGTCTCCTTGGTATTCTGGGCAACTTTCGTCAGGTAGTTGTAATCGTTGCAGGAATTAGTCACTTCATATTCGGCGATCAGATGACTGGTTTGATCGACCGCCGTTTGCACGTTGTAGCAACAGGCATAACCGTCTTTGGTCCGCATCATTCGGGCTTCGGGATCCGTGGTTAAGAGCTGCGTTTCTTCGGATTCCTTTAATTCCTGTAAATAGGTTTCATACAGTTCCTGACGCTTTTTTAGTTCGGCCAATTTTTCTTTAATTTCGCCGGAAGCGTATTTTGCGGTTCCCGGATCATCCTGATCAGCTTGATCCAGAGCGTTAAGATAGTTGGTGATGTTTTCTTCGATACGCAAGAGTTTTTTCTTTAAAATTTCTTCATTATACATTTTCTTGCGACCGTTGACGGCTCTGAATTTGGAGCCGTCGATGGCAATAAGTTCCCGTTCATAGAGTTTAAGATCCAAGCATATTTTAACAAACGCTTTAAAGACGTGTTTGAGCGCTTTAGCATTGTCTTTGCGAAAGTCGGCGATGGTACGGAAATCGGGTGTGAGGCGGTTTAGAAGATAGAAGAGTTCGATATTGCGTCCGCATTCGGTCATCAGTTTCCGGCTGGAGCGGATACGGTTAAAGTAACCGTAGACGTAGAGTTTAAGGAGGGCTTTGGGATCATAGGGAGGCCTGCCGGTGGCAGCCGGGTGGGCATGGGTAATTCCGAGTTCAGAGAGGTTGAGGTGGTCGATAAAGGCATCAATAACACGCACCGGGTTATTTTCATCGATTAGTTCCTCCAGGGTTGAGGGGAAGAGATGTTGCTGGCTTCGATCTTCGCCGGAGATGTATCCCATAGTGACCTCCAATAAACGGAAATAAGGTGTTTATAGGAGTATTATAGCATAAAATGGAAAATAATGGAATACATCTAAGGGGTTTTCGGACAGTCTGACCATAATTCGTCTGAAAACCCGCTAACCATGCGGGTTTGCGGTTTTTTAAAACAGGAAATTCCTGTTTTTTTGTTTATCTGGGGAACAAAAATAACAAAAAAAGAGGGGATCACCCCCTCAACGCCGCCACTAACCGTTTGGTTCCTACCATATTGATGGCTCGTCGTAAATTGTAGGCAAGGAAACTAAGCCCCAGCTCGCCTGTGGTTTTTTCTATGCCCTTACATAACAGGTAATGTGCTCCATGGTACCACTTGACCGTACCAAAAGGATGCTCCGACAGACATAACCGTAATTTTTGCATTGGAATGTCATCGCGAATATGTAGAATCACTTTCTTTTTCGTATTGCGTTTGAGAAGCTTGAACGCATTGTAAGGGGTCTCCGACACCGGATACACCTGTAAAGGATGATGGGATGAGCCGTACATCAGAACAGGAATATATTTCGAATCCGGTCCAAATTGAACCACCTTGTAATTCTTTCCCGAGGTGCAGCGGTTGGTGCAAACCCGGCAAGCATGGCGGTTCTGGTAACGGGCATTGCCGCCTCTGTGAGTTCGTACCCGAGTTAAAACACAGCCCATAGGGCAGGTCACCGTATCGTTTTCATGGCGGATAAAACAACTGAGCTGGTCTTGTTCTTGGACTTCAATCTCCATGATGGTGTTTTCGTAACATTGAGGCAGAACGCCGGCTTTAAGACAGCGCTGAATGTCTTCGGGTTTGGTCGAATTTCGATCGTCTTCAGAGATGGTGGCTTCTTCATGCTCCAAAACCAACAGACGCTCATCCTTATCGGTTTTAAGCCCGACATGGGGAATAATCCCGTTCATCACGCATTGCCTGATCTCCTCTTTGTCGTCATACCCTTTATCTGCGGCGGCATGAATGGTTTCTACACCAAAGGTCTCCTTGGTATTCTGGGCAACTTTCGTCAGGTAGTTGTAATCGTTGCAGGAATTAGTCACTTCATATTCGGCGATCAGATGACTGGTTTGATCGACCGCCGTTTGCACGTTGTAGCAACAGGCATAACCGTCTTTGGTCCGCATCATTCGGGCTTCGGGATCCGTGGTTAAGAGCTGCGTTTCTTCGGATTCCTTTAATTCCTGTAAATAGGTTTCATACAGTTCCTGACGCTTTTTTAGTTCGGCCAATTTTTCTTTAATTTCGCCGGAAGCGTATTTTGCGGTTCCCGGATCATCCTGATCAGCTTGATCCAGAGCGTTAAGATAGTTGGTGATGTTTTCTTCGATACGCAAGAGTTTTTTCTTTAAAATTTCTTCATTATACATTTTCTTGCGACCGTTGACGGCTCTGAATTTGGAGCCGTCGATGGCAATAAGTTCCCGTTCATAGAGTTTAAGATCCAAGCATATTTTAACAAACGCTTTAAAGACGTGTTTGAGCGCTTTAGCATTGTCTTTGCGAAAGTCGGCGATGGTACGGAAATCGGGTGTGAGGCGGTTTAGAAGATAGAAGAGTTCGATATTGCGTCCGCATTCGGTCATCAGTTTCCGGCTGGAGCGGATACGGTTAAAGTAACCGTAGACGTAGAGTTTAAGGAGGGCTTTGGGATCATAGGGAGGCCTGCCGGTGGCAGCCGGGTGGGCATGGGTAATTCCGAGTTCAGAGAGGTTGAGGTGGTCGATAAAGGCATCAATAACACGCACCGGGTTATTTTCATCGATTAGTTCCTCCAGGGTTGAGGGGAAGAGATGTTGCTGGCTTCGATCTTCGCCGGAGATGTATCCCATAGTGACCTCCAATAAACGGAAATAAGGTGTTTATAGGAGTATTATAGCATAAAATGGAAAATAATGGAATACATCTAAGGGGTTTTCGGACAGTCTGACCATAATTCGTCTGAAAACCCGCTAACCATGCGGGTTTGCGGTTTTTTTAGAGCAGGAATTTTCCTGCTTTTTTTTGTCAAATTATACAAATTTGCCAACGATGGCATAGGAATTTAAACTTCTTAACTTTATAAGTCCGGATGTCATTAATTACAAATTAGATACTTATGAAGAAAAATGTGGTCCAATTACAAAAGAACTAGTAAACTTGGCAAGAAAGTAAACAAAAAGGAAATATTGTGGGTTAGTGAATGTTAAAGCGTATAGAGTCGGTGATGAAAAACGCAGGACGTTCAAAATGAACTACCTGCGTTGATAAACTTATGGTATTCTTTAGGGATTTTTTCTAGTTGTATATTATTACTATCGTGAATAGCGCAGGTGCCGGCTTCTTTAGCGGCTTCATAATACCAGCACTTGAAATTGAGCATTTCAAGCATTTCCTGCATTTCTTGGATCTGCTGAATCACGGCGTCCCGTTGCGATCGGATTATGGAGAGGCGTTCTTCAATCGTAGTATCACCCATTATGCTGCAATCCATGAAGTGTTTAATGTCTCTGATGGGCATGCCTGTTTTTTTCAGGCATTCAATCATTTTTAATCCAGGCAGGTCTTCATCTTTGAACATACGTATCCCGCCGCTAGAGCGTTCCACAAACGGAAGCAAGCCTTCTTTATCATAGTACCTTAATGTCAAAGCAGTAACATTAAGTTTCTTCGCCATCTCGCCAACGGTATAGATCATTTGCAGACCTCCAAAATCTCAAGAGAAATTTTAAAAAACACATTGACTTAAAGTTAACTTTAAGATATAGAATAATAACGAACTTAATGTTTGAAGTATAACACACATAGTATTCAAACTCAATTTTTGATGTTATACGGCATCATCATATACTGAAAAATGCAAAGGAGATCAATTTAATGTTAGGAAATTTCAGTTATTCAAATCCAACCAAAATATATTTCGGAGAAGACGCGTTAAATTATTTGAACGAGGAACTTGCTAAGTATGGCAAGAATGTATTGCTGGCATATGGTGGCGGTTCCATTAAGAAAACTGATCTGTATGACAGGATTGTCAAAATTCTTAAGGACAACGGCAAAGAAGTCTTTGAGGATGCAGGCGTTATGCCCAACCCTACTGTCGAAAAGCTATATGAAGGCTGCAAGATAGCCAAAGAGAACGATGTGGATCTGATATTAGCGGTAGGCGGCGGCTCGGTCTGTGATTATGCTAAAGCAGTGTCGGTTTCGACCTATTGTGAGGAAGATCCGTGGGATAAATACTTTCTGCGAATGGAAGATGTCGATAATAAGATCATCCCTGTAGGATGCGTTCTGACTATGGTCGGCACCGGCTCGGAAATGAATGGTGGCTCTGTCATCACCAACCATGACACCAAGCTGAAAATTGGTCATGTGTTTGGTGACAATGTGTTCCCTAAGTTCACTATTATGAACCCCGTATTTACCTATACCATACCGCACTATCAGATGGTTGCCGGCTTCTTCGATATCATGTCACACATTTTGGAGCAATACTTCACCAATGAGGATGACAACACCTCTGATTATGTCATGGAGGGCTTGTTAAAGTCTTTGATCCATAGTTCCAGGATCGCAGTCAAGAAGCCTACAGACTATGAAGCGAGAAGCAACATCATGTGGACGGCAACATGGGCGCTCAATACCTTTGTCGGCAAAGGTAAATCACAAGACTGGATGGTCCACATGATTGGGCAGTCCATTGGCGCCTATACGGATGCTACACACGGAATGACACTGTCCGCTATTTCCATACCATATTACCGGTTCATCATGCCTTTCGGGCTTAAAAAGTTCAAGCGCTATGCAATCAACGTTTGGAATGTAAACCCTGAAGGAAAAACAGACGAGCAAATCGCAAAAGAGGGACTCGACCAAATGGAAGCTTATATGAGAGAGATTGGCTTTGTGATGAGCATCAAGGACTTGGGTGTAACTGAGGATATGCTTGACGGTATCGCGAAAGGTTCTTTCATATTGAAAGGTGGATATAAAGTTTTAAACCATGATGAAATCGTCCATGTATTGAAAAACAGTATGATTTGAGGATATATTGACTGTATAGCTGAGTTTGCACACCACTTGGAAAAAAGGCACAGCCCCTCTCTAAAATCATTAATTTGATCTTTTAGAGGGGTTATTTTTTGATATGATCAAGTAAGCCCCTGTGTTCGATTTGGCATCTAAGATAGAGAAATTGCGGCAAAAGGTTAATAGAGGAATAATATTTAGGGTTCTCAAAACGAAAAGGTAAACTAAAATATTGATATAATTGCTTTTACACAGTAAGTGCGATTTACAAGGAGAATAGCTATATGAATACTGCCAAAAGTATCGAATTAAAAATCCTAAAGGCTATTCTTTGGATATATATAAGCTTATGTATTATAATTGCAGGTTTAAATTACGGCTATGCCAGCCATGCAACAGAAGATACAGCAAAACTCATAACATGGTTTTGGCATTTCTATGAAAACTGGGTAAAAACCTTTTTCATTGTAACGTGCAGTTTTCTTACGCTAAAGATAGTCGGTTCTTCGCAAATAACGGTTATGAGAAAAAGGAATTTGATAGGCTTTATTGTCTCTGCTATTGTAGTTCATATTGCGGGGCCTCTGCTTTTGAAGAATTCTGAACTGTACTTTTTTGCTATGCCATTACCATGGTCTACTACTCCGTTGCAGCTTTTGGATACAACAACTAATTTTTACATAAGCCGCTTACCAGCGTGGGGGGTAACAGGCATAACGGCTGCGTTAATATTCTATGCCTGGATAAGCGCTATTATCATTTTGGGAACGCTATTTTTGGGGAGACGGTGGCAGTGTTCTACCTTATGTCTTTTTAATGGGTTTGCATCGGAAGTATTTGCACCAGCGTTTCCTTTGGTCGGAAAAATTCGCAAAGTAAAACCTAGGCAGCTTCGCATTTTGTTCATACTCAAATGGGTATTTCTTTGTATTTCACTTTTCTTCTCCTTTTATTGGGCCCTCCATCTATTGAAGGTGCCACTGCCTGGAAATATTAATGTGATCAGCAGTGTGGAAAACTACAAATATCTGACAGGAGAACTGTTTACAGCGATGTTTTTCTGGATAGCTTTTATTGGCAGAGGATATTGCTATTACTGTCCATTAGGAACTATGTTAGGATTACTGGGGAAACTTGCCGGACAAAAAATTCTAACCAACAATACTAAATGTGTTCAGTGCAACCAGTGTAATTCAGCCTGTTCTATGGCAATCGATATAAGCAGCAAAGCAAAAGACGGCGAAGCGGTTAAAAACCTGCGGTGTGTCGGATGTGGACACTGTGTAGATGCATGCCCGACACGAACCCTGTCTTATTCAACAATTTTTCTACAGAAAATGAAAGAAGTGTATAAAACAGAGAAAGATATTTCAATGTAAGGATGTGAATAAACATCCGCAAAAGATATTCTCAAAATAAAATTGTGATATGCATTTTACAACTCGTGGGATTGTTCGGGATTCATAAATATGTTGAAAAGCCAAGATATTTCTTCATACTCTTTTTCAGGCATACTTTATGCAATATTGTTTACAGACAAGGATAATTGGGAGGATAGGATACGTAATCTTGCTAATTCTCGGTGCCAGGAGAAAAGACACAGGAAAAAGACACAGAAAAAGGAGAGTGTGATTAAACCATGGGTAAATTAACAGGAAAAGTAGCTGCCGTTACAGGCGGTGGCAGTGGAATCGGTAAAGCGATTTGTTTAGCGATGTCTGCCGAAGGCGCAAAAGTTGTCGTAGGTGATATTGGAAAAAACCCTGAAGGAAAATACACCGCTGAACTGACTGTGGACCTGATTAAAGAAGCTGGTGGAGAAGCAGTCGCTTCTGTTGGCGATATTACGACAATGGCAGGGGGCGAAGGCCTGGTCAAAGCAGCCGTTGACAATTACGGGAAAATTGATATTCTGGTCAATTGTGCCGGATTCACCAGAGCGGTTGATTTCTTTGAAGATAACGAGAAAAACTGGGATGACATTGTCGCTGTCAATATGAAGGGCCAATTTACTACAACTCATTATGCAGCTAAAGAAATGGCTAAAAATAAGAGTGGTGCGATTATTAACTTCTCCTCCCGCGCAGCATTTGTTGACGGTATTCCCGGCCCTGGCATGTCCAGCCTGCCCTATTCCGCTTCAAAAGCCGGCGTTATTGGCTTCACCACATTGTGCTCTCTTGAGCTGAAAGCACATGGTATTACCTGCAATGCGGTCCTTCCCAGTGCGGTTACACCCGGCTTCCCCATGGACAGACCGAAATTCGGCGGCGGAGTAACCAGCGGCCCGGAATTTATCGCTCAGTTTGTCACTTTCCTCGGCACAGATGAAGCAAAAGAAGTTACCGGCCAGTTCTTCTATGTATCTTCCGGAGATATTGCCATATTTCAGAAACCGCTTCGACTGGAAAATGTCGAAAGGTTCCTCCATAAAGACAGCTGGACCATTGACGACATGATCAAAGAAGTTCCGCCGTTGGTTTACTAGAATAAAAAATATGATATTTAAATTTATTCTATAAATTTAATAGGCGATATTAAAAGCGGTGTCACCTAACTACGAGAACGTAGTTAGGTAACACCGCTTTCTTCGATTAGGGAAACAAAAAGGAATAGCAATAATCTGACAATACAGAAATGCAAGCTGTAAACCAATTTTTTATACCAAAGATCAGGTCTGCGTGCCACTGTTCCGGCGACAAGCGGAGCACGGATAGCGTAGCGCGGCTGTTAGCGCCATGGAGGGCGCTATCTGCCGAAAGCGGAATGTGGCATGCAGACCAACCCCAGTTATAATGTATTTCTGTCATGGTATTTAACCAGTGACAATTGGTGCACAATGGTTGCATCACATAATCTTATTCATCATTTTAGCGATAAACTCAGCAATTTCTTTCGGACTTTGTTTCGTATCATTTACAATCCAATTTTCTATAATTCCAAAGATACCATTGGATATAAAAATATAGCGTTGCTCAAGCTCATCAGCAGACAGGTCCGGGTTCCGCAGATGATCCTCAGAGATGCTCTGGTCATGAGCAATATTGACAACCCGCCGCATAAATTCTTTGTCACCGTTTTCACTGATGATGATCTTGCATAGAGCGATATTTTCAGCAATATATTCCATGATCTTGGTTATTAAATCTGTGTTGGTGATGATTTCTATGGATTTCTCCAGAAAATTCTTTAATTCGGAGAACAATTCGTTTTCAATTTGAATCATGAGGTCATAGGGATCAGTATAGTGGGCATAAAATGTACCTCGGTTTATTTCAGCAAGCTCGCAGATATGTGTGACCGTAATTTTGTTTATGGGGTGATCTTTCATCAAATCGAGTAAGGCCTGCTTGATAATCATTTTCGTGTAAATGACGCGTCTGTCGGATTTTTTCTCCTTCACTTTTTCGCCCCCATCATCATTTTTAGTATGATTTGATTGTTTATCAATAAAAATATCCGATCTGTTGATTTACTAACAAACGGCACGTATTTGGTTATTGTTTATGCAGCACAGTGTCAGTATACTATACCATACACTAGATAATCAACAACATGTACAATATCTATTAATGTGTATAGTAAAGGGGGACATCCACTATGAAGACACTTCTGAAATACCGCTGGGCCGCACTTGTTGTCTGGATAGTTATAGCGGTGGTATTTACGCTGTTTATGCCTGATTTGGAAGCAATTATTAATGAACGTGGAAATGTGATGCTCGATGAGAGTTATCCTTCCCAAACAGCGCAAAAACTGATGAATAACCTGTCCATAACGGAAGGCAAATCGGGAATTATCGTCTTTACGGATAAGCAGCAATTATCCACGCACGATCAAGAGAACATTAAAAATGGGCTCCAGGCAGTCAAAGACAATCGGCGTGCGCTGGGCATCAACCATATCATCGATGTATTCGATACACCGGATGCAGCAAGCCAGCTTATTTCAGAAGATCAGACAACGATACTCGTCCCGTTTACTTATGATAAAAACGGCAGGGATATTAAGACGATACAATCTGAGCTTGAATACCAACTGAAAGATGTTGGCGTGACGTATTACATTACCGGTAATGAGTTTATTATCGGTGATTATCTCAGCCAGGTTTTTGCCGGCGTAACGAAGAGTGCACTGCTGACCATTGCCTTTATTCTAGTTATTTTGATCGTCTTGTTCCGATCCGTGGTGACGCCGCTTATTTCTCTTTTCACCGTTGGTCTAGCGTATTTAGTATCCATCGGCATTGTTGGACAATTAGTTTCCCAATTGGGGTTTCCGGTATCGTCGTTGACGCAAATGTTCATCATTCTGATCCTGTTTGGGGTTGGCACAGACTATAACATCCTGCTCTTTAACCGATTCAAAGAGGAATTGCCGAAACAGATTTCCGTAGAAAAGGCGATTACGGTCACCTTTAAGACAGCTGGGAAAACAGTATTATTCAGCGCGCTAACGGTCTTTATTGCCTTTCTTTCACTTCAGTTCGTTAAATTCGGTGTTTATCGTTCGGCAGTGGCAGTGGCCATCAGCATTGCGGTTTTGATTGCCGTGCTCTTTACACTGACACCGGCTCTTTTTCGAATCCTGAGCAAAACATTGTTTTGGCCTTCCCATCATATCCAAGGGCATAAGCAAAGTACGATGTGGGCAAAGGTAACAGCCGGTGCGGTTAGGCGGCCCTATCTGGCGATGATAGTTATCGTCCTGCTCATTCTGCCGATACTGACGGCAGGCAGTTATAAGCTGACATTTGACAATCTGAAAGATATGGGTAACAGCTCTGCTTCTTCTGTGGTTGGTTTTAACATAGTGGCTGAACATTTTGGCAAAGGGAAAATCATGCCCACTACCGTTGTTATCACCAGCAGCCATGCGATGGATAACGCGAGGGATTTAGCTGTCATCGATTCCCTGACCGAAAAAATAAGGAAACTGGATGGAGTTTCTTCTGTTTCCGGTCCCACCCAGCCCCAGGGCAGTGAGATCGCTGCTTTGTACACGGACAGTCAGACCGAACACGTAACCAACGGAATAACGTCAGCCAATGTGGGGATAAAAAAGATTTCGGGTGGTCTCACCACGATGGTAAATAGTCTTTCCGGCGAAAATCTTTCCCAATTAGACCAGTTATCCTCCGGGTTAACGCGCATCCAAACCGGAATGGAGAGTATCACGGCGTCAATGAAGCAGGTTCAAGAGGGCATAGATCGCGGATCAGCAGGCTCAGCCCAGATTGCCAGCGGTTTAAATACCATCCGTTCCAATCTGAATACAATTAACACCACGCTGAACAACCAGCTTTTGCCGGATTATTTAAATCTGAAAAAAGGGATTGATCACTGGGCGGGCGGATATATCGTTATTGAACAAAACGTCAGTCAGTTAATCCAAATGGCCCAGGGCATCCAGCAGATAACCGCCGCACTGGGCGATCCACAGCTTCAATTAGCCGCAACCAATCCCGCTGCCTATTCACTTGTTATGCAGCTCAACGGCGATAATACGGCGTTGAATCCGGGGCTGGTACCCTCATTTGTTGCAGCGCTAACCCAGCTTGACCAGGGTTTAAAAACAGCCAATGAAACCTATACAAATCAAATCGCCGGGAATTTTGATAGTCTGAACAACGGCTTATCTCAAGTGTCTTCGGGTATGCCCCAAATGGTTTCCGGCCTAAACTCCTTGGAAACAGCAGCCACAGAACTCGCCAAGGGGCTCGCTGAAGGGAGTAATGGACAAAGTCAAATCATTGCGCATATGCAGACCATGTCGGATGCGCTTAAAAAGGTGACAGAAGGACAGGCGGCACTATCCGGCGGTTTAACCACTATGGGTGAAGCATTGACGCAACTGAAAGGCGGCATCGGCACAAGCAGGGATGGGTTAAACCAAATATCCCAGGGACTCGATCGAGCCAATTCTTTCTTAGGGGAAATTTCTTCTGTCAAATCCTTTTACGTGCCAAGTGATGCCTTAACAAGCAGCGATATTCAAAACGCATTGGATGCCTTCATGTCCAAGGACAGAAAAACAGCAGAGATCAGCGTGACCCTGGTAGATGATCCGTATTCGGATGAAGCAGAACAAACAATGGACGCTATCAGCTCCCTTTTATCGGCGTCACTCCAGGGGACGTCACTCAGCGACGCGAACATTCTGGCAGGCGGAGAAACAGCCACCACCAAGGACATAAAAAAAGTAGCCATCAGCGATATGGTGATGACCGAAATCATCGTCCTGATCAGTGTTTTCATTGTGTTAGTTCTTGTAATAAAGTCGTTTTGGATACCTGTTTATGTCACGGGATCCATTTTGCTGACCTATTATTCGTCTATGGCTCTTACGAGTCTCTTAGCCAAAACATTTCTGCACACCAGCGAAATCGCCTGGAATGTTCCATTTTTTGCCTTTCTCGTGATTGTCACGTTAGGTGTTGACTACAGTATTTTCTTAATGGCGCGCTTTCGCGAAGATCGCGGCAGTACACCGTATGAAGCTATCATTCAGGCCTCCGCTCATGTTGGCGGGGTCGTATTATCCGCTGCGATCATCCTGGCAGGTACCTTTGCCACGATTATTCCGGCTGGAATCAATACACTGGCTGAGCTAGCAATCGCTGTGTGTCTGGGAATATTAATCCTCAGTGTCGTCTTTCTGCCCTTTGTCATTCCAGCCCTTATCGCCATTCAAACACGGCTTGAACAGAAATTTAAAGATCATTAATATATTTGATATAATAGCAGGAATAAACTGATTTACAGAGAACTTAAAAAAGTTAGGTAAAATGGGGAACAAATAATGGGTTATCTGATAACGGATAACGCAACGGGAAGGCGAAAGGTGAATTGACAGATATGAAGGGTTTTATGAAATCGCTGTTTGAATGGGTTATTATCATCGCGGTTGCTTTTGCACTGTCGCTGGTCATACGTAATTTTTTAATCGATACACGAATTGTTCCGACAGGATCAATGCTGCCGACGATACAACTTGAGGACAGGCTGATCGTCGACCGTTTCTTTTACAAATACGGCGATATCCAGCGCGGGGATATTATTGTGTTTGAAGCACCGGACGAAATTATGAAGGATGAAGATTTAGTAAAAAGAGTCATTGGCCTGCCGGGAGAAACCATTCAGGTCACGAACAGCAAAGTGTACATAAACGGACAGGTTCTGGATGAACCCTATGTCGAATCATCGGCAAATTACGAATTTGGTCCGTATACGATACCGGAAGGCACGTTTTTTATGATGGGGGATAATCGGCCGATAAGTTATGACAGTCATCGTTGGGGCGCTTTGGACGGCGAAAAAATCATCGGTAAGGTTTGGGTCCGCTATTGGCCCTTTGATCGATTAGGACCCTTGACGAAACTGCCTGAAGATTATTTGCCAGGAGCAGTAGAATCTCCCTAATCGCGATGTCATTGTTTACTATCAATGATCAGATGGAGGATGCCGGATGGATCCCAAATATTTCGTAATCATCGGCGCGGCAGTTGCCGGTATCATCATCGGCATCGCGATCGGGATAAGTATCAGTACCAGCAGAGGCAAGGGGTTATGGGAAAAGGCCCGGATGCTTCAGCAGGAGAACGACCGGCTGCATCACGAACTGAATCAGGAAGTTCAGTATCGCGTCCAAAATGCCGCTTTGATTGCTGAGCTGCGCACACGGTTGGAGATTGCTCAATCTGCGTACGAAGAAAAATTGGTTTTATTGGAGAGCGCTAAAACTGAACTCACTGAAGATTTTAAAATTCTCTCAGCCGAAGCGTTAAAAAGTAATAACCAGTCTTTTCTCGAACTGGCGAAGACGGTACTGGAGAAAACCCAGGTCCAAGCCTCTGCTGAGCTGGAAAAGAAACAAACCTCCATTGATGCATTGGTCAAACCGTTGCGGGAATCTCTTGATAAGGTTGATATTAAGATCAATGAGCTTGAGCAGAAAAGGGCCGGAGCTTACGAAGGACTGCTCAAACAAGTTGAATATATGGCTCTGGGTCAGGAAAAATTGCAGAGAGAGACCAATAAACTGATTTCCGCTTTGAAATCACCGACGGTACGCGGGCGTTGGGGTGAAATACAACTTCAACGGGTGGTTGAACTGGCAGGTATGCTGGAATACTGCGACTTTTATCAACAGGAAGAAGTTAGCGGCGAGTCGGGAAGACTGCGTCCTGACATGGTGATCCGGCTGCCGGGGAATAAGGTCATCGTCGTTGACTCCAAAGCGCCCCTGGCTGATTTCCTGGAGGCAGTCGAGGCCATTGATGACGATACCAAACGGACAAAGATGACGGGGCATGCCCGACAAGTTAAAAACCACATCACCAAACTGGCGGGGAAATCCTATTGGAGTCAATTTAACTTTACACCGGAGTTTGTCGTCATGTTTCTTCCGGGAGAAACCTTTTTCAGCGCAGCCCTGCAATCCGATCCGGGGCTGATTGAATATGGTGCGGAACAGCGGGTTATTCTGGCGACGCCGACGACGCTGATTGCGCTGCTTAAAGCGGTGGCGCACGGATGGAGCCAGGAACAGATCAATGAAAATGCCCGTCAGATCTGTGAACTGGGCAGGCAACTCTACGAACGGATCAGTGTGATGACCGACTATTTGTTGGATATCCGAAAAGGACTGAATCAAGCTACACAAGCCTATAATAAAGCAGTCGGTTCTTACGAGAGCCGGGTGCTTGTAACCGCTCGAAAATTTAAGGAACTTGGTCTCGGCGGGGATAATGAGATAACGGAGATCGAGGTCATTGAAACAGCACTGCGGGAGCTTGCCGCCAGCGATGAATAATTAGCGCCACAGTTCCGGCGACAAGCAGAGCGGCTCTCGATGGTATTGTCGAACGATATTCACATTGTTCGGCATGCCATTTTTGTGTGTTGGGGAGGTTTTCTCTGATCCGGGTATGACTAGTACAGTGTATTCTAAATAACTTGGCAAACAAACACGTAAGCTTTTTTCTGAGGTTGGTCTGCATACCACATTCCGCTTTCGGCTCTTGCGCCATCCATAAATTGCATTAAGGAAGTTAAAATTCTTTTGCCCTCCTTGGCGAATTTTAACTTAGGTCCATCCATGGACCGTTGCGCTTCGCCTCCATGCTCCGCTTGGCGCTGGAAGTGTGGTACGCGGACCGTGCTATGAAGCTGAATGCCCAGTTATTTAGAGAACGTTGTACTAGGCGAGGGAGTGTACCCTGATCAGGTAATGTCTTTTTGGATTTTTTACGATATTAATGATGAAATCTTAAATCCACGGAGGGATTTGAAATGAGGATTCAGAGTTCGAATGTCGCTATGGCTGCGGAACACACCCAGGTTCAGCAGAGCACGGTCAAAGAAAACCTCAGGTATTGGACCGATGAACACAGCAGGGAAGCAAGTTCAGAGGCAGTTGCCCAGGGGGAGTTAACAGGAAGCGCAACACTGGACTCCCGGGCGAATAGACTGAGTAACGCACTGGCGGATGTACTTCAGAAAACAGAGGATATTCTGGAATTGTCGGAAGCGGCAACGCGGATGCTCAAGGAACCCGATGACGTGTCGGAATCCGCTTCGTCTCAAGGGATATTTTATGAGCTCACGCCCAAACAAAAAGAAACAATTACCTTACTTGAACGGTTTTTGAGTGAGTTGACTGGAAAAAAAGTAAAACTGATCGTGCCTGATAAGCTGGCATTGTCACACGGTGACAGCCCTGCCGTTCAAGGCACAACAATGCCCATAACAGAGGGAAACGGCAATCAGCGCGCCGGCTGGGGCTTGGAATATCGCTATGGGTCTACCTATGTAGAACAAGAGTCGATGGTTTTCTCGGCGAAGGGAAAAATAGTGACCGAAGACGGACAAAAGATCAGTTTCAAATTAGATCTAGCAGCAAGCAGAGAATATATTTCCAACGAGAGTTTTATCCTTAAAGCAGGGGATGCTCTAATCGATCCGTTAGTCATCAACTACGGTGCAGCAACAGCGAATTTAACAGATACAACGATGGCATTTGATCTTAATGCAGACGGTTCCGATGAATCGATAGCTACTCTCACTCAGGGGAGTGGTTTCCTGGCCTTGGATAAAGACAGTGACGGGCAGATCGACAATGGCGGTGAATTATTCGGGCCAACCACAGGGGATGGTTTCCAGGAGCTGTCGGTTTATGATGGTGATGAGAATGGTTGGATAGACGAGAATGATTCGATTTTTAATGAATTGAGAATATGGACCACAGACGAAAAAGGTAATGATCACCTGCTGGCTTTAGCGCAGGTTGGGATTGGTGCGATCTATTTAGGAAAGGTCGATTCGCTCTTTTCCTTGAAAGACATGAATAATAATGTGAACGGACAGATTAAGGAGACCGGCATATTCTTGAAAGAGAACGGGGAAGCCGGAACAGTTCAGCATATTGATCTCGCCGTATAAGGGATCAGTCCCTTTTTATAACCCCATGTGCCGAAGGTCGTAACCGGTTGGACTCTGATAGATCCGCAGATCAAATTCCGGCACAATGGCCATGATATGATCGAAGATATCGGCTTGTACGGCTTCATACGTCTCCCAAGTTGTATCTTTAGTGAAAGCATATATTTCTATGGGAATACCGTGTTCGGTAATGGGCAGCTGACGGGCCATACGTACCATTGTGGTATTGATTTCCGGGTGGTTTTGCAGATAAAAATGCAAATATGCCCGGAATGTTCCTATATTCGTAAGCCGCCGGCTGTTGACAGACTGCTTGTCATCGATGCCGTGCTTTAAATTATGCTCGGCGAGTACGTGTTCTTTGTTTTCGATATACGCGGTGAGATACTGGAACTTTTTGAATTTTTCAAGCATGTCGTCCGTACAGAAACGGATGCTCGAGCTGTCAATAAAGATGGAACGCTTAATACGCCTGCCGCCGGATTCCAACATGTTCCGCCAGTTCTTAAATGACTCAGAAATCAAAGCGTAGGTAGGCACTGTGGTGATCGTATTGTCAAAGTTTTTGACCTTAACCGTATTTAACGAAATATCAACGACGTCACCATCGGCACCGTATTTCGGCATTTCGATCCAATCGCCGAGGCGAACCATGTCATTGGTAGCGATTTGGATACCTGCCACCAACCCGAGAAGAGAATCTCTAAAGATAAGTAAAATCACGGCAGACATGACACCAATCCCACTCAAAAGCAGGAGTGGTGAGCGGTTAATAATGACCGCTATAATCAGTATACCGCCGATAATCCAGAAAAAAATTTTTAATGCTTGGATTATACTGCGAATCGGTCTGAATTTGGAAACGTTAAATGTATTGTAGATATCCTCGGCAGCGTTCAACAGTGCATGGATGGTAATAAACCCGAAGACCGTCATATAAACAATAGCGACTCTCTCAATGATACTCGCATAATCAGGAAAATCAGGGGCACTCAAATAGATAATTACCGCCGGGACAAAATGGGCCAAATAATGGAACACTTTTCGATCCAAGATAATATCATCCCATTTAATCCTATTACGATGAATGTAGTAGGAAATAATTCGGAGAAATACTTTTATGGTTATGAAGAAGGCTGCCAAACAAATCAATAGGACAAGGAATATGGCTGTGATATTGGCGATGATGCCGGCGGGAGAGGGATCCATTCCGCTATTTAACAGCCACTTAAGTAAAAGTTGAACCATAAGCTTCACCTCTAAGAAATTAATCGCTTGTTTTGAAAATAGATGCTCTATTGACAATCATGAGTATTTAATGTAGAATCAAATAGTTTGTTATCGAACAAAGACCATCGTTTATTTAGTAAGAACCATGCTGATCTTTTCTCCGTTACTGATGATTGAAGAATATATAGGAGTTGTACCATGTCGGGAATTAATAATCAATTATATACGTCTTATCGTTGGGTGATTCTGTTGTTAATGGGATTACTCACTTTCAGCGGCAACGTAGCGCAATTCCAAGTTGCCGCCTTTTCTTATCAAATTATACCACATTATAGCCTAACACCGTCCCAATATGCCAGTGTATTGAATGCCCCCATGTTAATCTCCGTATTCTTAAGTCTGATCGGCGGTTCATTAGCGGATCGCTATGGGGTAAAAAATGTCGTTACAGTGGCACTTGGCGTCTCTATATTGGGGGCATTCTATCGGGTGTATACCGATTCATATTCCGAATTATTGGTGAGTATGTTGCTGATGGGGATTTTTCAGTCCATGCTGGGAACGAATGCTTCCAAGATTTTCGGACTATGGTTTCCTAAAAAAGAAGCCGGTGTTGTAATGGGTATATTCTTCTTCATTTCTATGGCCGGGAATACGGTAGGGTTGGCTATAAGTACTTATTTTCCTTCGACGTATAGTGCTTTTTTAACCGCCGCTGTATTTATTACCGTGTTAGCGATTCTTTGGATAGTGTTAGCAAAAAATCAGCCGAGATACACAACACCCCAGCCTGTTCTGCCGTTTAATCACTATCTTAGTGTAGCAGCCCGCTCCAGAAATGTCTGGATAGGCGGCTTAGCGGCGTTGTTATTTATGGGGGCAGGCATGTCTGTTCTTAGTTTCCTACCGACGGCTTTAAATACGGTGTATGGCATGTCACCTGCGAAAGCGGGATTGATGTCATCACTCTATTCTCTCGGTACGATGTTCGGTAGTTTTATTGGACCGGTAATTATTGAAAAAGTCGGGAAAGTAAAGCCCGTCTTGATTTCGTTTGTATTCGTCGGTGGTCTATTCAGCTACTCTACATTTATTGTACCCGTTCCACTAATGTGGTTGAACTTATTTATCGCAGGCCTCGTTGTCGGTGGAATTCTACCGAATATCTATGCATTGCCTCTTCGTTTAAAAGAAATTGGCCCTATCTATGCCGGCAGTGCGGGTGGTATCATAAGTACACTGCAGATGCTTGGCGCTTTCGTTATTCCGACCTTCGTGGTTGGAACCATTGCCGGTTCAAATTATAACCTTGTATTTATTTTATCCGGCTGCATCTATTTGGCCGGGATCCCCCTTTTATTGTTATTACCGAATATCAACGTCAAGGAACAGCTGATACAGAAGGTAACATCCGTGTAAATTGTCTGGCCTTATTCACGTAAAAGATTAACCCCTCGCGTTATGTGACATAGCGGGAGGGGTTTGTTATTCAGATCATGCGGATTAACAAAGGTTCTTGCTGGTTCTTATTATTCGGATTCGGTCTCTGATCCTGTGATCTCTGTTTCGACTGTTTCAGTGGATTCTGTTTCAATGGGATTGAGCTCTTCGTCCTGGGTGATCCCTTCGTTAGTCATGGTTGTCAGCTGATTCTCCAAAGCATCCAACATTTCTCGGATCTGCTTGATTTGGCTCAGGACACCTTCCAGGTCAGTGGCTGTACCTGTATCCGGTGTTGCTTCAGGATCATCCGATTCATCAGCGGGTGTTTCCTGCATAGTCGAAAGTTGGGGTGTCTTCCATCCGAAGATCGTATAGAGTCCTTCTTCCAAGGTAGCTGTCATCACAATCTTATCCTCATAAACAAGAACAACGCGTTTCATTTCCGGAATACTGCCGCTGGTTGTGGACTGCAGATAAATCGGTTCGACAAACAGGAAGTTGCCGCCGATAGGGAGTGCTAAGAGATTTCCGCGGATCACGCTGGATCCTTTCAGGTTCCATAAGGAAAATTGCTTGGAAATTTCCGTATCCTGGTCTATCCGGGATTCTATTTGAAACGGACCGTCGATTTCGATATTTTTCGGCAGCGTATACAATATTAGTTTGCCGTATTGTTCACCATCCATCCTGGCCGCCAGCCAGGCAACCATATTATTGCGAGTATTCGTTTGACTGGAAGCGGGAGTAAAGGGCTGCATCAGGACAAATTCTTCTTTCTCCTCCCCAGGCAGACGCATGATCACGTAATAGGGCTCTACATTTTGGGTCTGGGAGCCGTAGATCTCCTTGGCGACATTCCAGGCATCTTCTTTATTATAAAAAACTTTCGCATTGGTCATATGAAACGTATTCAGCATCTGACATTGGATGGTAAACATGGTTTCCGGATAACGCAGATGAGACCTTAACGAGTAGGGCATTTCGGTGATGTCTTTAAAGACTTCGGGGAATATCTTTTCATACGTTTGCAGGATAGGATCATCCTTATCGATGGCATAAAAGTCAACTGTTCCGTTATAGGCGTCGACGACAACCTTCACCGAGTTGCGAATATAATTCGAATCAGCATATTTGACGGAATAGGGAATACTGCTGGTGGTGGTATAAGCATCTATAATCCATTTAATGCTGCCGTTGTCGATTACCATATAGGGGTCGTCATCATAGGTTAGGAATGGCGCCAGCTTTTCGACGCGTTCTTGGATATTGCGGTAAAGCAGTAATTTGCTTTGGGAAGTGACCTCTCGCGAAAGATAGAAACGCGGTGTTGCTTGATGCAGAGAGAGCATCAATTTGTTAAAAGCCGTAAACGGGATACCCGTTTTACCGGCATAACTGTTTTCCGCATTATCATTGCCCTGGGGGTAGTCAAACTCTTTAAATTTGGTGTTTACAACGACCCAATCATTGGTGAGTTCGCCAAAATATATCCGGGGTTCGCTTATGGTTAATTCAGGATAATCTGTCTGGGGCGGGATATTACTCACAGCAAAGGCAGGAAGGCCTTTCGAAGTGACGGCATTCGCAAAGGATGTCGTTAAGCCGAAACCGTGGGTGTATTTAAAACGCGTATTGATAAAGGTCAGGGCTTTGGGGTCCAGGTCTGTCAACGATATTTCCCGGGCAGAAAGCATGACCTGACGATAATTGCCATCGACAATGTAACGGTCAATATCGATGTCATTGAATTTGTAATAGTTGCGGATTCCTTGTTTTTGTGTATAAACCTGCTGCATAGTACGCGGATCGTTTAAACGGATATTTTCCAGGGTCTCAACACTGTCTTTCAATTCCTGAGCGGTTACGGTATCGTTGCCGGTATATTCCAAGGTCTCAATTTTATCCAGACCATAGGCGAACCGCGTCATAATAATTTCACTTTGGATATACGGGGTTTCTTTTTCCAGCTCATTGGGAATAACGATCATGGATTGTACGAGAGAAGGGAAACCACCGGATGTAAACAGAGAGAAAATAATCAAAAACGGAATTGGTGTTGTCAAGTAACGGCTGTCTTTTAAAAACATGGCCAGTACGGAAAATATCATGCAAATGAAGCTGACAACAATAAGTACTTTAAAAACGGGGAGAGCCGCGTAGACGTCGCTGAAACCGGCACCGACAACATGCCCTCTTTGTGAATAGACGATTTCAAACATATTGATAAAATAGCCAAAGCATTTCAAGCCAAACAGGAGGGTCAGTAAAATGGCAAGATGTCTTCTTGCCTTGGGGTTGATGACAATGGCATCTTTCTTCCATATCTTAATGGAATAGAATCGAATGACCCCAGTAATAATATAAAATAATGCCGTGAAGAGGGTGAGGACCAGGATCGGAGTGAAGAACGCGCCATAGATTGTTTGTAGGAAAGGCAGTTTGAATACAAAGAAGCTTAAATCTTTATTGAAGAGCGGATCAGCATAGTTGAAAGAAGACGAATTGAAGAAGGAAAGTACGTCCAACCAGCCGGTAAAGCCGACAACAAAGCTGATGGCGATACTGACAATTGCGGAGACAAGTAGTAGGGTGATAGTTATCCGGCGCGGACTGATGTTCAGCGGGTAGTTGACTTCTTCGACCAAGCGGATCCGTTTACGGTATTTTTCGTTATAAAAGGTCTGAAAGGCATGTCTTCCGGACATTAGCGTCCCAAAAATGACAATAAACAACATGGTGCCGTTGATCAACTGAATAAGCAGCTTGCTGAAAAAGGGTGTCCAAAACAATCGGGCGTAGCCCAAGTCGCTGAACCATAACCAATCTTCATAGACACCGCTTACAGCGGATAAGAAAACGATGATTAAAATCAACGCACCAAGGATTTTCAGAGCAAGTTTCAAAAAGTTCCCTCCTATAGCTAAATTGTGCAAATAATTTGTAGTATATGTACTTCCGGGATTAAATATTTATCTATTGGCAATATATTCATAGTTTATCATATTTTTCTCTATATCGCTTCCTGAATTTAAATTTCTGAGATATACTTTAATTCAGACGAAAATACTGCAAAAGGGTTGGTGTCGTTTATGTATGATCTTATAATAATCGGAGCAGGACCTGCCGGTTTGACGTCGGCCATCTATGCTTCCAGAGGCGGCCTTAAAGCCGTTGTCATCGAGTCGATGATGCCAGGCGGCCAAGCAGCAGCCACTGATAAAATTGATAACTATCCGGGGTTCCCGGACGGTATCTCCGGTTTTGATCTCATGAATACATTTTATCAACAGGCGCAGAATCACGGTTCAGAATTTATTTTTGAACCTGTCGTCCGCCTGGAAATGAACGGTTTAACGAAAAAGGTTATCACCGCGCAGCAGACAATTGAGGCGAAAGCAATGATCATTGCTGCCGGGTCTAAACCCCGTCCCTTAGGTGTTGCCGGTGAAAAGACATTCCATGGCAGAGGTGTATCGTATTGTGCCGTCTGTGACGGTGCTTTCTATAAAGGGAAAAAGGTTGCTGTCGTGGGCGGCGGTTATGCTGCAATCGAAGAAGCTCTTTATCTCACCCGGTTTGCCGCCGAGGTTTATATCATTCACCGTCGTAAAGAATTCAGAGCGAGCATGGCGACAGTCGAAAAAGCAAAGAACAATCCGAAGATTCATTTCCTGTTGGATAGTATAGTCGAGGAAATCAAGGGCACCGATAAGGTAGAAAAATTAAACCTTAAAAATGTCCTTACCGGTGAAAAAAGCGATGTGATGGTTGATGGAATCTTTGTGTATATTGGAACTGAACCCAATAACAAATTTGCTGAAGAATACTTCAAAACCGACGACCGCGGCTATATTATTACGGATGAACTATTGCGAACCAATATAGAAGGTGTTTATGCCGCAGGGGATATTCGGAGCACACCGCTCCGTCAAGTGGCGACGGCGGTGGGTGATGGTGCCTTAGCGGCAGTACAGGCTGAAAAATACATTGCTGAATTGGAATAAGTAAAATAAATTCACACTGCATATGAGCTGGTGGTTTATCATCAGAAATGCGTAGTAAACTATTACCATGTACAGACACTTTCCCGGTGATTCTCCATACCATAATAACAAAAAGGAGGTATGGAAATGTACTTCGGAAGAAAATCTGGCAATATGAATCAGCCGGCCATGGCCGGCATGATGCAGCCGGAAATGATGGGGATGAACGAGCCTGATATGATGGGAATGAACCAGCCGGAAATGATGACAGGTCAAGCCCCAGGCATGCCATATGAGAATTATCAGTATGAACAGATGACACCGGAAGGAATGTATTCAGCCCAAACCCAAGCAGGCTATGCATGTGTTCCTTGTGATCCTTGTGATCCGTGTGGTTGCGTACCTTACGACGAACATCATGAACATCATAAACCGCTGCCTGAGATTTATGTTGTACAAAAAGGGGATTCTGTTTATAAAATTGCTCAGAGGTATGGTCTGGATTGGCGTGAACTGGCCGGCTATAATCACTTAGGAAATCCCGATCTTATTTATCCCGGCGAAAGATTATTTATCCCTCCCAGATAGTTAATAGCAGGAGTGGCTGTTGCACAACGAACGTAGTTGCTCGTGGGCAATGGCCCTACTTTTGTATCTGTCGCATAGCAAATACGGCCTAATCCTGTAACAGCGATTAAGTAAAACACGTATGTCGTTCAGAACGTGAATCAAACTTTCTGGGACAGGAAGTCACTTAGACTTTCTGATATACAAAAAAAGGCGCTGTCACCTCGTTTTGCGACACCGCCTTTTTGGCGATTTCTCAACCTATTTTAATTTTTACATATTATTATTACACATATCATCGTGTATATATTAATAAATCAACTTATAATATAAACAACGCAGCTAAACTACTCATCGAAATAGCTATTTTTTGCGTTTTGGAAAGTGACAGTGATAAAAGTCTAAGAAAGTGGATGTAAAATGAACCAAACAATGAAACACGAATTAAAAGAATATCCCGTGACGTATCTGTTGCTTATGCTGAATCTCATGATGTTCTTGATCATGACGTTAGTGGGTGGAACGACCAATACGTACGTCCTGATTTTCTTTGGAGCAAAAGTGAATATGATGATTGCAGCCGGGGAATACTGGCGTTTATTCACAAGCATGTTTATTCATATTGGATTTACCCATCTGCTGTTTAATCTCTACGCACTACTTGTCCTGGGAAAGTTCAGCGAAAAAATCTTCGGCCATTGGCGATTTGTTTTGATTTATTTGGTGAGTGGTCTGGCCGGCGCGCTGGTCAGTTATCTTCTGGGCCCAGAGGTGTCTGCGGGAGCTTCCGGAGCAATATTTGGACTCATGGGCGCTATTCTGTCTTATGGCTGGAAGAAACCGGCGTATTGGAAAACCGGACTTATCGGTAATTTTGCTGTTGTGTTGCTAATTAACCTTTTCCTTGGCTTTGTTTTAAGCGGAATTGACAATTATGCGCATTTAGGCGGACTGGTGGGCGGAGCCCTTGTGGGGTTTGTCTTCCAGCTTCGCAGTTCGATAAAATCCTAAGAAACAGACAAAATTTGTATTGCATCCTTTTTGTATATTACGGAAAAGCTATGGTTAGCCCATACATCTTAGCAAGGTGGTTTTAATCTGATTGCCATCGATAGTTAAGATAATGTGGGCTTTTGTTAGTATATCAGATAGTATAAATCTTTTCTGATATATCTAAGTGCAACTGACGGTCATGGATGACCTAATGCCGCGGGTACCATGGACGGTGCAGGAGCGGCAAGGCTTTCGCCGGCGCCATAAGGCTTGGCGTAAGCCAAGTTTTCTAGTGCGGATACTGTTATAAATTAGGAGACATATGTTAAAATAGAACCAGTAATGATGCAGCCACAGGAAGGATAACAAAACGTGAATAAAACAGCAACGTATTTTCGCCGTGAATGGATCATATATAGTCTGCTTATTTTGATAGGCGTTATGATACTCGGAAAGTTATTTTTTTTACAAATCATTGAGTCGGGAGATCTTAAAGCCAAAGGAGCGACGTTAAGCACATCGAGTCCAACCATGCTCTATGAGCGCGGTATGATCACGGATGCACAGGGAAACGTCTTAAGTAAAAGTGTACCTTCGAAGGATGTCTATGCTGATCCCAGAATGCTTGAAGAGACGCTGTCTAAGGATACAACACAGATGAGCCAGCAGATCCTGGCGAAGAAAGAACAAATGGCGGCGGATATCGCCAAGATATTGGGTGATGATCAAACCAGGATCTTGAAATTATTGCAGAAGGATCTGTCCTGGGTAAGTATCGGGCGTCAGATCGATATTGAAAAGGCAGAGAAGATCGCTGCTTTGGAAATCCCCGGTGTAGGTTTTACGGATAATTATGAACGGGTTTATCCGGCGGGACAAATGGGTGCTTCTATTCTGGGCATAGTCAATATGGCAGGTGACGGTGTCGAAGGGTTGGAGTATGCCTACAACGCTGAATTAAAAGGCGAAAAGACGTTTGGAAATCAGACAGATACTTCACGTGATGATTATGTCATGGAAGATAGAAATATCCAGACGGGTTATAATCTGAACCTGACGCTGGATTCGACCATCCAGCATTTGATTGAGAATGAACTGGATAAAATTGTGACCGCATATACGCCGGCTCGGGCAGTGATTCTGGCGATGGATCCAAAAACAGGGAAAATTCTTGGGATGGGTTCAAGACCAACCTTTGATCCCAATAACTACGCCAAGACAACGGATGATCAACGCAAGAATCTGGCGATTAAGATGAATTATGAACCCGGTTCAACCTTTAAAATCATCACGGGGGCAACAGCCCTGGAAGAGAATGTTGTCAGTCCGTCGACGATCTATAATGATCCGGGCTTCCTTACAGTCAGCGGACGGCGGATCACTAACTGGGACTCGGATCGAAAACCGCATGGGGATATCACCTTTACCAAAGGGATGATGCTGTCTTCCAATGTCGTATTAGGCAAGGTCGGCTTGCAAGTTGGAAGAGATTTATTCTATACCTATCTCAAGTCCTTTGGGTTTGGCAGCAGGACTAATATTGATCTGGCTTTTGAAGAGAGGGGATTGTTGATCGACGTGAGCAAGGTCAAAAATCTTGAACTGGCGACGATGTCCTTCGGTCAGGCCAATCTGGTGACACCGATCCAGCTCTTGACAGCGATCTGTGCAGTAGCCAACGGCGGTCAGCTCTATCAGCCGTATATCGTGGATAAAATTACGGATACGGATGGCATCGTTGTCAGTGAAACGGTCCCGAAGGTCGTCAGACAGGTTATTTCGGAATCCACAAGTAAAACGATGACCGATATCCTGGTTGAAGTCGTCGATGACGGCACCGGTGGCAGGGCGAAAATACCCGGAATCAAAGTGGCCGGCAAAACAGGGACCGCACAAAAAATTGATCCCGAGACGGGAATGTATTCGTCGACGGATTATATTGTTTCGTTTGTCGGCTATGCACCGGCAAATGATCCGAAAATTGCCGTGTTAGTCGTTATTGATACACCCCATGCACCGGTTGTCCAAGGGGGAACTTTGGCCGGACCGGTGGTCAAAACAATTATCGAGGGTGCCCTCCAGTATTACGGTGTCCCTGTTGCAGCGAGCACGCCGAGTGATTTGACTAACGTCGATCTGGACAATGGGGAAAGTACATCCAATAACAACGAGACTGAAGAAACCGTGACGCCTGAAAGACAGCCGGTTGAAGGGGAAGTCATCGTGCCTGATCTGAGCGGCATGACCATGCGGCAAGTAGGGGAAACCCTGGGGAAAATTGATTTAAGGTATAAATTCAGCGGGAGCGGTTTAGCCTATAAGCAGTCACCGGAAGCAGGTAAGATTGTCAATAAAGGCGACACCATTGAGGTTCTCTTTGGATCCTGAATTTTTACATGGCAATGAGGACGCAAATAAGAAAGATAGGAAGGAAGATTGCTTTGGCAATGAACTCCTTGGAACTGGCCAAAAAATTGACCTGCTCTTTATCCGAAAGGATCGGGATATCCGGGTATGAGCATTCGCTGCATGCTGAACTAAAATCGCTCTTTGAGCTGATGCAGACAGAAACGTATACTGATATGATGGGAAATTTCTATGCGGTTAAATCAGGCAAACCATTTTATCCACCTCAAAGCCAGGCAAGCGGACAACTGAATCCAGGTTCTGAGCGAAAACAAATTATGCTGGCGGCCCACAGTGACGAGATCGGTCTGATGGTCACCTATATTGATAACAGAGGATTTCTGCATTTCACGCCAATAGGAGGAATCGATCAACGTACGCTGCTCTATCAGGAAGTCATCGTCTTTGGGAAAGAGCCACTTATCGGAATCGTCTGCCGGGTAGCTGCGAATAAAGATATACCCGACAGTAAGGATAAACAACCACTGGAAGCAAATGACTTAGCCATTGATATCGGCTGTTCGTTTGAGACCGCCTCGCTTAAAGTCAAACCGGGA
The DNA here is from genome assembly GCF_024972775.1 of Dehalobacter sp. DCM. NCBI lineage: Bacteria > Bacillati > Bacillota > Clostridia > Eubacteriales > Desulfitobacteriaceae > Dehalobacter > Dehalobacter sp. DCM. The sequence continues at coordinate 2,186,553 of NZ_CP092282.1, forward strand.
GATATTGCCGGCATCCGGCGCAGTCCCTCTCTGCTGCTTAATGAACGCCTAGCAGGGAAGGCTTTGGATGACAGGGCGGGGATTGTGATCATGGCTGTCTGTCTTAATGAACTGCAAAAGTTGAAACACGCGCATGACATCGTTGCCGTCGCCACGGTACAGGAAGAAGTGGGCCTGAGAGGCGCCCAAACGAGTTCAGAACGTTTGATGCCCATGCTGGCAGTCGCCATCGATGTCACTCACGCCCAGACCTTGGATACAAAAAGTACCGTAGCCACCGAACTGGGCAAAGGGCCGGTACTCAGTCTCGGCCCGAATATCCACCCGTGGGTCATAGAAAGGCTGAAGGATGCTGCCCGGGAGAATCGGATTCCTTATCAGATTCAGGCTGTACCCGGGGCAACCGGTACGGATGCCAGGATCATTCAGCTCACAGGCTGCGGGATACCGACGGCGTTGCTGTCAGTTCCCCTGCGCTATATGCATACGTCTGTGGAAACGGTGGCTTTAAGTGATATTGTTGACAGCGGCAGATTACTGGCCCGTTTTATTGCCGCCCTGCCGGATGATCTGGAGGATGCCTTATGCTCTTAAAAGATTTATGCGAAATAAACGGCGTATCCGGCAACGAAAAAGCTGTACGCGATTACATTTTAGCCAACATCAGGAACGATGTCACAGCCTGCCGCGTCGACCGTATAGGCAATTTAATTGTTGAAAAGAAACTGGATTGTGACGATCGGCCAAAAGTATTGCTGTGCGCCCATATGGATGAAGTTGGCCTGCTGATAACCGAAATTACCGCGGAGGGCTATCTGAAATTTAAACCGGTTGGCGGCATCGACCCAGCTGTACTCATGTCAAAAACACTGATAGTGAACAACGCTGTTCACGGCGTTATCGGACTGAAGGCGGTTCACCTGCAAAAACCGGAGGAACGGAAAAAAATCCCGGACAGCGATGATTTATATATTGATATCGGTGCTGCCAACAAAGAAGAAGCGGAAAAGCTCGTCAAGCTGGGTGACTATGCATCCTTTTTGACTGTGTTTGAAGAAATCGGTGACATTGGCTTATATAAAGGCAAAGCGCTGGATGACAGAGTTGGCTGTGCGATTCTGATGGAACTGCTGAAGCAGGATTTCCCCTGCCATATCATTGCGGCTTTTACCGTGCAAGAGGAAGTCGGCTTACGTGGATCGAAAGTCTTAAGTAATACCATTGAGGCGGATTTGGCGATTAATATTGAGGCTACCGGCGCAGCCGACTACAGCGAAGCAGACCGGGAAGATTGGGTTGTTGAGCTAGGCCGTGGGCCTGCTTGTTCACTGATAGATTCAGCAACCATCTACCGACCGGATGCGATAAAAAAAGTCATGGAGACAGCCCGAACGAACCATATCCCGCTTCAATTCAGGCAAGGTACACGGGCGGCGAATGATGCCGGTAATATTCACCAGGCCGGCACTGGCATTCCCACGATCACCTTAAGCGTGCCCTGCCGCAATATTCATACGATGAGTTCCTTGATTTCGCGACAGGATTACGCCCATTGTTTGGAACTGGTAAAATGTATGCTGAATAATCTTAATCACTTCATATGATTTTTATCCATTGCTCTTGGTGATAGGGAATCAATAATCGGCAACGTCATTATTATAGGGAGGTCCTGCAGGTGCAGAGAAAACCGTTAGATTACACATTACTGGAGAAGCTGACCCAGACCTATGGCCCTTCAGGCAACGAACACAAAGTCGCTGTCAGGATCGGGGAAATGGTCAAGAACGACGCCGACGCAACAGAAACAGATATACTCGGTAATATGATCGTTAGAAAAAAAGGTTCAGGTAAGAAAATAATGATCGTCAGCCACATGGATGAAGTCGGGATTATCGTCACCCATATCAACCGACGCGGTTATTTGTATTTCGCCCCGATCGGCGGCATTCGGAAAAATGTCCTGATCGCTCAACGTTTTATTTTTGAGAGTGGGGTGGTCGGGACTGTCTGCCAGGAAGACAAGAAAAAAACAGATGACCTGACTTCGGTTAAGTTATATATCGATATCGGTGCGGCTAATGAGGAAGAGGCGCGGAAGCTGGTACAGGAAGGTGATATGGCTGTTTTCGCCGGTGATTATAAGGAAACTGAAACCAGCGTCATCTCCAAGGCGTTGGATAATCGGGCCGGCTGTTTCATCGCTATCGAAGCCTTAAAAGCTGTGTCCAGTGAAAATGACTTGTATTTTGTCTTTACAGCCCAGGAAGAAGTGGGATCACGGGGGGCAAAAACGGCGGCCTATGCTCTGTACCCTGATTTAGCACTCAATGTCGATACGACCTTTAGCTATGATGATCCCAAAGAGCTGGAGATGCACCGGACGGCAATGAATAAAGGTGTTGCGATTATGGTCATGGACCATTCCATCGTCGTGTCACCGGCAATTAAAAACTGGATGGCGGATATTGCCGAAACGCATCGGATTCCGTATCAATGGGAAGTCATCACAGGCGGAGGTACCGATTCCGGGCCTGTTCACCTGACCCGGGGAGGGATACCAACCGGCGGACTGTCTTTGCCCGTTCGGCATTTGCATACACCGAATGAGATAGCGGCAAAGAAAGATATTGAAGCCGCTGTCGATTTACTGTTGGCACTGCTGGAAAACCCCTCCTGAAAAGCAGTTAAGCTCGTGATAAATCAGAACATAATATTCGATGGCACTAAAGGTTGAGAGTGAGAAGAGCATGAAAGAAAATATCAAAGAAATTCTTAATCAGGTACAGACAGGGATGATCACTGTGGAAGAAGGGCAGCAGTGGATTGAACAGCTGTACGGTAGCAATTTGGGTTTTGCACGTTTGGATATACAGCGGGAGCATCGCAAGGGTTTTCCTGAAGCGATCTTTTGCCCCGGGAAGACGACGGATCAAATTCTGCAGATCGCCAAAAAACTCTATGAAAGATCCGGGCAGAATGTTGTGGCTACTCGGGCTAACAAAGAAATATTTGATTGCGTGCATCAGGAGATCCCAACAGCCGAATTCAATGCGATTTCCAGAACGATTCTAATTCGCAAAGGGGAACAACGCGCCGTCGGTAATATCTTGGTCGTGACCGCAGGCACATCGGATCTGCCGGTGGCAGAGGAAGCGGCAGTTACTGCCCAGGCAATGGGAAATCGTGTTGAGCGTCTCTATGATACCGGGGTTGCCGGTCTCCACCGCCTGCTAGCGGAGTCTGACAAACTCCAGCAAGCCAACGTCCTGATCGTCGTCGCCGGCATGGATGGCGTCCTGCCCAGCGTTGTCGGCGGATTGGTTTCCCGTCCGGTCATCGCCGTGCCGACGAGTGTCGGCTATGGCGCCAATTTCGGGGGAATAGCACCGTTATTGACCATGCTGAACAGCTGCGCGGAGGGGATCGGCGTCGTCAATATCGACAATGGATTTGGTGCCGGCTATCTGGCTTCACTAATCAACCAGATAGCAACTTGATTCTATGGAATATTGCGGAATACAGTCTTTAGGTATACAATCAAACTGCAATCATTATGTTTTCTATTATTTTATGGATTATGTGACGCGGTGCGTAATTTTGGACAGCGGCAAAATGCTTATTTGAATGAGATTATCCGAGGAGAGAGCGTATGCCAAATAGCCTGATCGAAATTGACCCTGAGGTAAAAAAAGAGATTACCGCATTATCACTATCTATGGGATTATCCGATTCGGAAACCGTAAAAATGCTCATGGAAAAGAATAATCAGCTTTCCCGCGATATTAAACAAATAACTAAGGAATTAAGTCTTCTCAAAGAGCGTGAGTTAGAGGCTTTTGTCATTGGGGATGTTTTATCCGATGGTATCTATATTATTGATAGCAAAGGGATTATTATAGCTGTCAATAAAGCATTTACAAAGATGACCGGAATTGAAGAAAATGAAATCATCGGTCATCCGGTTGAAGAGCTAATAAACAGAAGTATTGTCCAAAAACCGATTGGCAGAGTAGTTTTGGAGAAAAAAGAAAAGCTTTCGGCCACAATCGTGATGAAGGATAAAAAAATAGTTATCACCGGGAATCCGATTTTTGACAATAATGGCGATGTGACTCAGGTTTTGATCGTAATGAGAGATGTCACGGAGCTGGTAAAGTTACAGGATCAATTGGAACATACGGAGAAAATGACTCAGAAATATCGCGATGAATTGCAATATTTTCGGTCAAAAGAGATTCACAAAAGTGAACTAATCGGCAACAGTACGCGTATGCATCAGTTGAAAGAATTGATTACTCAGGTTGCCCAGGTTGATGCAACCGTACTTATAACCGGAGAAACCGGCGTTGGCAAAGAAGTCGTAGCCAGAGAAATCCATAAAATGAGTCCGCGTAAAAAAGCCCCTTATATTAAGGTGAATTGCGCTGCTATTCCCGAATCTTTATTGGAATCGGAATTATTCGGTTATGAAAAAGGCGCTTTTACCGGTGCCCAAAATAAAGAAAAACTCGGTCTTTTTGAGATCGCTAATTCGGGGACTATTCTTCTGGATGAAATCGGAGAAATGCCGATAAGCCTACAGTCTAAGCTTTTACGTGCACTTCAGGAAAAAGAGATAAGAAGGCTCGGAGGCACGAAATCTATAAAACTCGATGTGCGGGTTATCGCTGCGACAAATCAAAAATTGGAGCACCAGGTCGCTGAAGGAAAGTTCCGTCAGGATTTGTATTACAGGCTGAATGTTGTCCCGATTCATATTCCTCCGCTTCGCATGCGGAAGGAGGATATCCCGTTATTGATCAATTGTTTTTTGGAAAAATTCAACGAAAAATATAAACAGAATAAATCCTTCGAAATTGCTGCGATTGAACTCATGCAGCAATATAATTGGCCTGGCAATGTTCGGGAGTTGGAGAATATTATCGAACAGCTGGTTGTCATTATCAAAGAGCCTGTTATTAAGCCCCATAATATCCTAAATATTACGGACAACAGCAACATTATTTCTGATTTTTTTGATAAAAAGGACTTAACCCTTAAGCAGGCCGTTGATATGGTTGAAAAGCAAATCATCGAAAAAGCATTGAAAACTTATGGCAGTACGCATAAAGCCGCTGTCGTTTTGGGCGTCAGTCAACCGACGGTCTTACGAAAAGCAAGAGAATTAGGAATTAAAACAAGCAACTGATACATTATTGAATCGATTACTGATACGAATATTTATCGGAAGAGAAAGGCCTAGACATAGGCAGTTCTCTTTTTTGTTTATTCTGTTTTGATACATTTATGTATCAATTATTAATCTTAATCAATAAAAAAACACCTAGAATAAAGCCATTTATATGTTGGCACGGTTTTTGCACTTACTATGAGCAGAAATAGAAGAATATTAACTGCATCATACTAAATTTGAAAGGGGCAGTATTAATTGTAAAATAAGTTAAAAGAATATTCTGGCAATAATACTGACAACCAATTAACGACAGATGCCAATATGTTGAAAGGAAGTAGATCAATGATGATGTTGGAACAAGCTAAGGAAACAAATCAACTGTTTATTGATATTGATGAAGGGAGGATTCCAAAGAGAGTACCCGTTTACACCTGGATGGATATCACCTACATCATGCAGTATGCCGGTGTTAATCTAAAAAGAGCCCAATGGGATGTTGACCATTTTAAGGACATGGTGGAATTTGGAGCAAAGTCTTTCCAATCGGATATTAATCCGGCAACCTTTACCCGAATAATGCCGGTCTATAATATCTTAGGCGCCGTCAATTTTGTTATGAGCTCGGAAGGTCAAATTCAGCATCCCGAAGTTACAGGCATGCAACCGGAAGAGTATGACGAAATGATTAATGACCCGTATAAATTCACCCATGACAAGATATTGCCCCGTCTCTATAAGAATTTGGATACGACACCGGAAAAGAAAGCCATGGTCTTTGCCAAGGCCATGAAAGCCCATAGTGATATTTTTGGTCAAATCTTTGCCCATCACGATTTGATGGCGGAAAAATACGGGCTTGCTTACGACCGTGTTGGCTGTCAAACGATAGCGCCGTTTGATCAGGTAGCGGACCAATTCAGAAGCTTCAGCGGCATCAGTACCGATATCCGAAGATATCCGGATAAAGTACTAAAAGCCTGTGAAGCTGTCCTGCCAATGATGCTCAAGTCAGGCGTCAAACCGCATTCCTCACGACAAAAAAGAACGTTTATTCCGTTGCATATGGCGCCCTATTTAAGAGAAAAAGACTTTGAAAAATTCTATTGGCCGACATTTAAACGACTCATTGATGCGTTATGGGAAGCTGGAGCAGCACCTCTCTTATTTGTTGAACAAGATTGGACAAGATTCCTTGATTATTTGAATGAATTGCCGGCAGGGACCCAGATGATGTTCGAATATGGCGACCCTAAAGTGATTAAAGAAAAAGTAGGTAAGAAGCATATTATCTCCGGCCTGTACCCGTTGACTTTACTGGCTAGGGGCACAAAGCAAGAGTGTATCGATAAGGCCAAGGAGATGATTGATATCCTGGCACCAGGCGGAAACTATATTTTTTCTTTCGATAAAGTTGCCTTAAATCTCAAGGATGCCAAGCCTGAAAACATCATTGCTGTCAACGAGTTTGTCAAAGAATATGCCGTCTATTAAAAATAGTGATAGGGAGGTATTCCATTATGGAATTTAAATCGGAATATTATACGTCGTGGTCGGATTATCTTGAAAAGAACACCATTGATTGTGAGAATGAAGATGTTATTGCAGCGAATACGCAGTCTTATGAGGAAATGGTCTTTGCTTTCACCATGTGGCTGGTAATGTAAACACGGTTTGAAAAAACGGGAGATACAGTAATGAATCGGTAGGTGATTCATTACTGTATCAACAAGAGAAGGGTTAAAATAAGCATATCTTTTTGAATACAAAATCATAACGATACAGTAATGTATCACAGGGTAAGTATGAAAAAGGAAAAACACTTATTTTTGGCGGATTTTTGAGTTGGCACACTTTGTGCTTATACAATGGTATGAAATCATTAAATTATTATAAAAAATAACAGGAGGAAATGAAATGGCAAATTTAGATGCGATAACAAAAGCTGTAGGGGAACTTGACGAAGAAAATGTACTAAACCTGCTTAACACGTTTATCAGCTCGAATCCAACAGAAGAAGATGCCCAAAAGGTAGTGGCTGCTTGTCAGAATGGGATGGCTGTCGTCGGAGATTTATTTGAAAAAGGTGAATACTTTGTTGGTGATTTGATTTTTGCAGGAGAACTCCTAACCGGTGCCATAGAGATGCTAAAACCTATTCTCGGTTCCCAAAACGAAAATAATGCCGGGACGATCATCTTAGGAACTGTTTCCGGTGACTTACACGATATCGGTAAAAATATTTTCAGGAGCATGGCCGAAGCCGCCGGTTTTAAAGTAGTCGACTTGGGAATCGATCAACCTGCCAGCGAATTTGTTAATCAAGTTAAAGAACACCATCCTGTGATTGTGGGTATGAGCGGTGTACTGACCCTGGCCCTCGATGCCATGAAGAATACAGTCGATGCCTTAAAAGAAGCAGGACTGAGAGACAGTGTGAAAATTATTATCGGAGGAAACCCGGTGACCAAAGAGGCGTGTGAACAAATCGGGGCGGATGCTTTTACCACCAATGCTGCTGAAGGTGTGAAGATCTGTCAAGGTTGGTTAAACTAACAAGGGCTAAAGCTCTTTTCCAAACGAGAGGAGGTTCGGATCAGAGATAAAATTAATGCAGCAAAATGAGTAAAAAATTCAGAACTAAAAAAAGACTAGGTATATTTATAGGGGAGGATTTATATGAAATTAGCCGGTCAAGATATTATCGGTTCTGACGAAAAACTGAGCATTAAGCAATCATTATTTTTTGGTTTTCAGTCGGTATTGGCATGCAATTTGTTTTTAGGTCCTATTGTTATTATCGGTATTATGCAAATGAATGTCAGTGCGGCAGCCGCCCTTATTGCAAGCACCTTTTTAGCATGTGGGATTGCAACGATTATTCAATCAGGTTTATTTCTTAGATATCAGGTTATTCAAGGAATGTCCTTTGCTATCTTTGGCGCCGTCATTTCAATTGCTGTCAAAGCAGACTTTGCAACGGTGTTCGGAGGCATCATAGCAGCCTCAGTTATCCTTATGCTTCTCGGGTTAACAAAAACTTTTAGTATAATTGTAAATAAACTTATTCCGGGACTTGTTGCCGGAACGGTTATTACAATTATTGGGATTGCTTTAATGCCTATTACCTGGAATTCAATTATCGGCTTACCTGGGACGCCGGGTATAAACTTTTTGGAAGCAGGCGTAACGTTTATAGCAATGATAGTTTTCATGAGATTTGGACAGATTAAAAATAAAATCGGAAGAATACTTTCCATTGGATCTGTTATTTATGCTATCGTGTTAGGGACTGTTGTCGCCGCTTTCTTTGGGCATGTCGACTTGTCGCCTGTTGCTTCGGCTCCCTGGTTTGCAATTCCTCAGTTCTTACCATTCGGTCCTCCCAAGTTTGACATCAGTGCCATGATCACCATGACCTTCATCTTGTTAATTGTTATGGTTGAATCAGTCGGGACTTGGTTTACCATCTCAGAAATGTCGGGAGAAAAGATGGACAAGAAACGGCTAGACAGAGGCGTAATCGGCGAAGGACTTGGCTGTTTAATCGGTACATTTATCGGAGGGCTGCCTACCACCAGTTATGCTTCCAATTCAGGAGTCTTGATCGTAACCAAAGTATTTAGCCGCTATGCTGCGATTGGAGGCGGTATCATCGCGATTGCCATGGCTCTTTGTCCGAAGCTGATGTATCTCATCGCGATCGTTCCCAGTTCGGTTATCTGGGGAGTCTATGGTGTCATCTGTGTTATGGTTGTCACCAGCGGATTAGCCAGTATCCGAAGTTATCCGTTTACCGAACGTAATACGCTCGTGATCGGTACCTCCATTCTGGTTACCATTGGCGTCAGTGTTCTTCCTCCCGCACTAGTCCAGAGTATGCCCTCTCTTCTCAGCTATTTATTCGGCTCGGCAATCTGTATTGGTGCTTTAACCGCGATCATCATGAATTTAATTTTGCCGGAAAAAGCATCGGATAAAGCAATACCCAGTCGTTCTGGTGAAGCTGCGGAAATGATGGCTAAATAAAGATTAAATAATTTTATACCTTTGACTTCTTTATTGCTAAAGGTGAATGTGGAAAAACAGTTATGTTTTTTCACATTCACCTATGTGTTAAATCAAATAATTGTGGGCTAAATAGGCAATTGCGAAATAAATAAACTCGAGGAAGGTGAAAATGTAATGGACACAGCAAACATGTATGAGGAAAGGGTCAAACGGTTTGTTACTACAACGAATCACCAAGAACCGGACAGAGTCCCGATTTTGTCTAACATTGAAACTTGGGCGGTATCGTATGCTGAATCCACCATTACGGAATGTCTGGAAAGCCATGAAAAAGAAATTGAGGTCTTTGCCAAACCTTTTGGTGATATTTATTTTGATGGAACATTAGGCTTTACGTTGAACCGTGCTATGAAACTATACTCTAAATTAGGTTCCAATGCCTACTTTGTGTCTCAGGACGGTACAACGCTTCAACACTCCGAAATTTCACCAATGCAAGCAAGTGATTATGATGCATTTATTGACGATCCATTAATGTTCACATACAATACGATCTTCAAAAAGAAATATCCTGAATTAAGCAAACCCTATCCCGAAAACAAGCAGGCGCTCAAAGCGGCCGCTTTAGAATTAGCTGATTTTGGACTAAAAATGCAAAAAGGTGTAGCCTATCTAAAGGAAACACATGGCGTACCGGTAACTGCAGGAAACTATGTTATATCCCCCTTGGATATGATCTTCGACTATTATCGCGGATTTGGCGGCACGCTCACTGACTTGAGGCGATATCCGGACAAAGTCAAAGCAGCAACGGAAAAACTGGTCGATTTTTGTATAGGGTTAGCCATAGGAGGGGCTTCCAAACTTGAACCATTCCCATGGGTATTTACCCCCCTTCATATCCCTAATTATTTATCGGCAAAACAATTTGGTGAGTTCTATTGGCCTTTCTATAAGAGAGTATTACTCGCACTGCATGAAAAAGGTGCCAAAGTTTATGCTTTTCTGGAAGGTAATTGGGAAAACTTTTATGATTATTTACTTGAGCTTCCAAAAAACTTCTTAATTGGCGCTATGGAAAAAGACGATATCTTTAGAGCCAAAAAAATAATCGGGGATACAATTACAATCGCCGGCGGGATGTCTTTAAATTTATTGCGGTATGGAACCAAAGAAGAGTGCATCGATCACGCCAAGAAAGTAATCGATGTGTGTGCTCCCGGTGGTGGGTATATTTTTGGTACTAACCTTGTTATGCTCTCTAAAGGCGATGTCAATGTTGAAAATCTGAAGGCCGTCAATGAGTTTGTCCACAATTATGGGATCTATAAATAAAGGGGGTGAAATCTAGTGTCAAATGAACTGACAATCCTAGAATTGTTTCAAGAACTAAAAAAAGAATTGGATTTCTTACCCGATGATGATAATCTGAGAGAAGGCTTTCTGCAAGGATTGACTTTTATTATGATCCTTTAATAAAATCGATACACTTATGAATCAGTAGCTGATACATTTTATTATCAGAAGGGAAAGTGGCAATATAGCCTTTTTCTAAACAACGATTGGAGCACCGATACAATTATGTATCGGTGCTTTTTAATAATCAGGAAAAAACCCTTGAAATTAAGCGCTTTTTAAGTTGGCACGATTTTTGCTTAATATATTGTTGTAAGTGAAAGACTTCATCATCACAATTATTAACAAAAAGGTGGATCAAGATGAGCAAAAACAAGCTGAAGACTGCCTCTGAAGCAATTGAATGCATTAAGAGTGGAAGTGTCATCATGGTTGGTGGGTTCATGGGATGCGGCAGCCCGAAACATATTCTCGATGTTTTGGCTGAGACCAATGTTAAAGATCTCACCTGTATCAGTAATGATACGGATTTTGAAGGGGTTGGGGTTGGAAAACTGGTTAAAAAAGGAAAAATAGCTAAACTCATTGCTTCCCATATCGGTACCAATCCGGAAACCGGCAGGAAGATGAATAGCGGTGAGATTGTTGTAGAGTTAAACCCCCAGGGAACCTTTGTGGAAAGGATAAGGTGCGGCGGTGCAGGATTAGGGGGATTTCTCACTCCGACGGGTCTTGGAACGATTATTGAAAACGGCAAAAAAAAGATTGACGTTAATGGGATCACGTATTTACTTGAGACGCCGTTGAGAGCCAACGTGGCTTTAATTAAAGCCTTCAAAGCCGATTCATGGGGTAATCTGATATTTAGGGGATCCGGTCGGAATTTTAATCTGGCGATGGCCACGGCTGCGGATTATGTTATTGCCGAAGTCGAAGAATGTGTCAGTGTTGGAGATATTGACCCTGAAGATGTCATGCTGCCTGGAATTTTCATTGACGCCATTGTACTGAGGAGGGAAGAGGTATGACAGCAAAAGAAATGATCGTCAGACGAATAGCGAAAGAATTTAGCGATGGTGATATTGTCAACTTAGGTATTGGTATGCCGACGATGGCGACGGACTATATTCCCGAAGGTATCCAGGTGATTGTTCAGGCCGAACATGGTTTTATCGGAATGGGCCCCAAACCTAAAGAAGGGGAAGAAGATTGGAATTTGGTTGATGCCGGCGGAAAACCGACCAGTATTATTTCCGGTGGGGCTTTTTTTGACAGCACGTTGTCTTTTGCCATGATCCGGGGAGGCCACATTGACAAAACCGTTCTAGGGGCTTTGCAGGTCGATCAGTATGGCAATCTTGCCAACTGGATGATACCGGGGAAGATGGTACCCGGAATGGGTGGCGCCATGGATTTGGTGGTTGGTGCCAAAAAAGTCATTGTTGCTATGGAGCATACCACCAAAGACGGAGAACCTAAAATTCTCAAAGAATGTACGCTGCCTTTGACGGCCTGCAAGGAGGTCGATTTGATCATAACCAATATGGCGGTGCTTGAAGTTACCCCAAAAGGATTACTGGTTAAGGAAATTGCGCCGGGATTATCAATTGAGGATTTACAAAAAGCAACGGAGGCCGATCTGATCATCAGCGATAATTTATGTGTCATGGCGTATTAAGGGTATTTCGCAAGAGGAGGTAAGTTAAAGTGAAAAAGGTTGCGCTTAACGATGTTAAACCATATCAGGCTCCCAAACATTTTGACATGACGGCCCTGAGACTGCATGGTAAGGAAGAATCAGGGTCCAGCAAGTTCTGGATGGGCATGTCCTATTTTTTACCTGGCGGCGGGGCAGAGTGGGCTTATGAAGAAAATTCGCCCACTGAAAAGATTTATTATGTCTTAGACGGAGAAATCGTCGTTACATCAAAGCACGAGGAATTTGTGCTTAGAAAAGGGGATTCTCTGTTTATTGGACCCAATGAAGGACGTTCAATGATTAACAAAACAAACCAGGTGGCAGCTGTATTAGTCGTAATAAGTTATGAATGATCAACGACGTGTCAAATAATGAAAAACATGATAGGATGTCTAATTTAATTTATGATAGGTGGTCGTAAAAGTGGTTGTGAATCAACAGTTTGTCAACAATCTGTTTGATGTCAAAGGAAAAGTTGCGCTTTTGACTGGAGCGACAGGGGCACTGGGGCGTGCGGTCGCTTTCGGCTATGGATTTGCAGGTATGAAACTTTTTGTTACCGGTCGGACTGACGAAAAATGCAAGGCGCTTTGCAATGATCTTGCTGCACAGGGAATCGAATGCGGTTATTCCGTCGGGGATCCTTCCAATGAGGATGACGTGATTAAAATTGTGCAGGATGCGGTGGCACGGTTTGGCGAGATCAATATCCTTCTGACAGCCGCTGGGTACAATCACGCCCAGCCAATCGTTGAACAAGAACTTACTGAATGGAAGAAAATTATGGATTCCGATGTTCAAGGTACGTGGCTTTTCTGTAAATATGTCGGCAAGCAAATGATCGCCCAGGGCAAAGGCGGAAAAATGATTTTAGTGTCTTCAGCCCGCTCCAAAATGGGAATGGCCGGGTATACCGGCTACTGCACGGCGAAAGCTGGAATTGACCTTATGGCTCAATCGCTGGCCTGTGAGTGGTCCGCCAAATACAAAATCAATGTTAACACCATCAATCCGACGGTATTTCGCTCCGATTTAACAGAGTGGATGTTTGATGAAGAAAGTGCTGTTTATAAAAACTTCCTGAAACGACTACCAATAGGACGGCTGGGTGAGCCGGAAGATTTTGTAGGTTCGTGTATTTTTCTTGCGTCAAGTGCCAGCGATTTTATGACAGGCGCCAATGTCGCGGTTGAAGGCGGATACTGGGCAAACTAGCGGAGGTCTTGATCATGAAAATCAGAAATGTCACCATCATTGGAGCCGGACTCATGGGAAATGGACTGGCACAGGTATTCGCCCAGGATGAAGATGCGCGTGTCATCATGCGGGATGTAATTAAAAAATCAGACCCCATGGCAGAAATAAGGGCCAATCTGAATCAACTCATCGAGAAGAAAGCCATGACGGAAGGCGCAGCAGGCAGTATTTTAAGCCGAGTCTCCTTTACCAATGATTTAGACGAGGCCGTAAAGGATGCGGACCTGATTGTTGAATGTATCCCGGAAATCATGGAACTGAAACAAAATTTGCTTCAAGAAATAGAACAACTGTGCAAAACGAACTGTATTTTGGCAACAAACACATCCGTGATGAGCATCACGGAGATTGCATCCAAATGCCAGGATAAAAGCCGGATCGTCGGTACCCATTTCTGGAACCCACCTTATCTCATTCCGCTTGTCGAAGTCGTTAAAGGTGACGAAACAAGCAATGAAACCATGGAGGCGGTTTACGATCACCTGAAAAAAATCGGAAAAAGGCCTGTTAAATGCATGAAGGATATTCCCGGTTTCATTGCCAACCGTCTGCAACACGCTGTATGGCGGGAAGCACTTTCCATGGTAGAACACGGTATCGCTGATGCGCAAACAGTTGATGAAGCACTTCGTTACGGACCAGGACTCCGATGGCCGGTCCTGGGGGTTCTTGAAAATGCCGATATGATCGGATTGGACCTGACCTTGAACATTCACAGCTATATCTTGAAATATCTCGAAGACGCGCATGAACCTTCAAAACTTTTACAGGAGCTTGTTGCAAAAGGTGACCTTGGTTTTAAGACAGGCCAAGGATATCAGAAATGGACAGCGGAGGAGATCGCTTCCTCCAATAGGCGTTTACGGGATTACCTGATCGAAGTTACCAAAGACTTAAAATAAAATTGTTAATGAAAATTAGGAAAGAGGAACAAGAAAATGGGAAAAAAAATATTTATTGACCTGACCCACCCCTTCAGTGCGGAAATACCTCGCTGGCCTTATTTCGACAAGCCGGTAATCGATAATGCGCACACCATGGCCAAAGGCGGCGTTCTGACGCAGAAGATCACCTGCACGATGCACACCGGTACGCATTGCGATGCTCCCCGTCACGTGATGGAGATAGAATTCGATGGCAGAAGAGCGCGTTATACGCATGAAATGCCTGTCGATGCCTACACGGGTGATGCTATTTGCCTTCCTATCGAGATCGAGCGCTGGGGGCTGATCGGTCCGAAACATCTTGAGGCTGCCTGTGAAAAAGTCGGTATAAAACCCAGTGAACTGGAAGGAATGGTTGTTGCCTTAAACACCGGTATGCATCGTAAGTTTGACGACTCCAAGGAGTACTATCATTACTCCTGCGGTACCGGCATCGACGCCGGCAAGTGGTTTGTGGATCACAAGGTGAAGTGCGTCGCTATGGATAGTCAGGCGCTGGATCATCCGCTTCACACCGCTATGGGCAACAACGGCGCGACCCGGATGAACCTCATGGGCGCTTCCGGCAAACCGATCACCGAAGAGTACATCGAAAAATTCGGTATTGAAGCATATGCCGAATTTGATAAAGAAACTTACATTAAAGTTCATGGGAAAGAAGCATACGACAAGAAATTCGGTGCACTGGAAGCAATTGGCTGCTGGGGTACCTGGGAGCCCTGTCATAAGTACTTGCTAGGTCACGGCATTGTCGGCGTTGAAAATCTTGGCGGCGATTTGGATAAGGTTTCCGGTAAGCGCTTCAGATTCTACTGCTTCCCGCTCCGCTGGTACCTGGGCGATGGCTCCATGGCTCGCTGTGTTGCTGAAATAGATGAAGATGATCTGAATAAAGTACCTGATAGAGTATACACCTACGGTGGGAATATATAAATATGGTTATTCTGTAATTGATTGTAAATCTGGTTTTTTGGTGAGATCATACAATCTCACCAAAAAACTTAAAAAACAACACAGAAAGGCATTGATAAATGAATGTTATGCCTTAAATTTACAGTGTTATTTTGAGTTTGTTGTTGTTAAACTTAATTGTCAATATTAAACTTAATTAATGTTACTAAATTCAATTAAATTTTGATGCAAATCACAACATATTCAAAAGAATCATTCGGAAAATTAGAAAACTAAAAAATAGAAAAAATTCGAAAGCCGTTTACGATAAATAATATATGTTTTGGGGGCGGAATAATGGAAAAAGTAATTTTAACCGTTGCAACAACAGGTGCTTGGCCAACCAAGAAAGATACACCGTATGTGCCCTTGCAGCCGGAAGAAATTGCCGAAGAGGTTTTTGCCTGTTACCAGGCAGGAGCATCAATGGCACACATTCATGTAAGGGACGATGAAGATAAAGCTTCCATGAGCTTCGAAAAGTTTGAAAAAACGGTGAAACTGATTCGGGAACGCTGCAATATCGTTCTCAATCTTACAACATCCGGGGGCCTGGGTTTAAGCGATGAAGAAAGAATGAAGCCGTTTATGGAATTAAAACCGGAAATGGCTTCCTACGATTGCGGCTCAATGAACTGGTCCCATTCTTCTGTTTTTATCAATAGTCCGAGCTTTTTGGAAAAGTTGGGAACAGCCATGAAAGAAAATGGCGTCAAGCCGGAAATTGAAGTTTTTGATGCGGGGATGGTCTATAATGCTTTGTACTATCTCCAAAAAGGAATACTTGATTCCCCTCCGCATTTTCAATTCGTTTTGGGTGCGCCGGGCGGAATGACAGCAACTGTCGAGAATCTGGTATTTTTGAAAAGCCTAATCCCCAAAGAGGCTACCTGGAGTGCGCTGGGAATAGGAAAAGGGCACCTGCCCATTCTCTATACAGCACTGGCCCTCGGCGGCAACATCCGCATTGGGATGGAAGACAATATCTTCTATGCGAAAGGTGTCCTGGCCAAATCCAATGTAGAGTTTGTGGAGAGATCCAAAAGGATTGCGGCTGAGATGGGCAAAGAAATTGCCACACCGGATGAAACAAGAAAAATCCTCGGATTATACACAAGATAGGAGGCAGTACGATGAAGCAAGCAGTCATAGTCAGTGCCGTTCGTACTCCAGTTGGTAATTTTAACGGTGCTTTGGGAGAGGTTCCGGCAGTCGAACTCGGAGCCCTCGTTTTACAGGAAGCCATCAAACGTTCCGGAATCAGCCCGAATCAGGTTGAAGAAGTGATTATAGGGAATGTCTTATCGGCAGGCCTGGGACAAAACCCTGCTCGTCAGGCAGCAATCAAAGCCGGTATCCCCAATGAAGTACCAGCTTGGACCGTGAATAAGGTTTGCGGATCAGGTTTAAAGGCGGTCGTTTGTGCGGCCCAGGCGATTATGGCCGGAGATGCAGAAATTGTCGTCGCCGGTGGTATGGAAAATATGTCTTCATCAGCGTATACTTTGCCTAAAGCACGTAATGGTTACCGGATGGGTAACGGGGTATTGGTCGATACCATGATCAAAGACGGTTTGAGTGATGCCTTTCATGATATCCATATGGGAATTACGGCAGAGAATGTTGCCGAACAATATCAGATTTCCCGCGATGAACAGGATTCTTTTGCAGCACAAAGTCAGAACCGTGCAGAAACTGCCATTCGTGAGGGGAAGTTTGAGGAAGAAATCGTCCCGGTGACAATCCCGCAGCGTAGAGGCGAACCGGTGGTTGTCCGTCAAGATGAGTTTCCGCGCTTTGGAACGACCAAAGATTCCTTAGCCAAGCTGCGTCCGGCTTTTAAACCGGATGGCAGTGTTACAGCAGGAAATGCCTCTGGTATCAATGACGGAGCAGCAGCAGTTGTTGTCATGTCCAAAGAAAAAGCAGAGGAACTTGGGATTCAGCCTTTGGCTACGATTGCTTCCTGGGCTTCCGCCGGTGTGGATCCGCTCGTCATGGGAACCGGACCGATCCCAGCCAGTAAGAAAGCATTGGAAAAAATCAGCCTGACGATTGAAGATATTGAACTGGTTGAGGCCAATGAAGCATTTGCTTCGCAGGCTATAAGTGTTGTGAAAGAATTAAACCTTGATCCGGCTTTGACCAATGTCAATGGTGGTGCTATTGCAGTCGGTCATCCGATCGGAGCGTCCGGGACCCGGATTCTGGTTACGTTGCTCCATGAAATGAAGCGCAGACAGGCCAAAAGTGGACTGGCCACACTTTGTATCGGGGGCGGACAGGGTATTGCCATGGTCGTTAAAAGAGATTAACTGTCAGTATTTAAAGAACTAGCAGAACGATTCCTAAATCTCATTAACATATAAATACAATAGATTTGCTCGGGTTGGTGTTCGATTTATGAATCATTCTACTAGTAAAAGTAGCTAAAGAAGGAGGAACAGTGCAATGGCATTAAAAGAAACGCAGTTTGGCGTCTTGCTTTTTGGTTTGGAGAAGCTACTGAACCTTACTGCCAAAAAGTATCCGGCATTTGCCAATCGGCTTAAAGAGAAAAACATGACCGTTCAGATTAAGCTGCGGGATAATTCGCAAGGAAGATACTACGTTTTCCGGGGTGGTCAAGTCACTTCAAAATCTGGAATTCATCCCAGTCCGGATGTCAGCATGGCTTTTGATAATGTTGCTTTAGCCAACCGGATGATGAAATTAAACCGTGATATGCTGGAATTTGTCAGTGCCACGAAAAGTTTCCAGATTGAACTTGAAGGATCGGACGAATTGAGCATCTGGTTTGCGGAAACGCTGGGTATGATGCTTACAGCGGGTCTGGATTATGGTGTGGATATGGGAAATGGCGTGAAAAGATATACAAATAATACGAACGGTGGTCCTGTCTTTGTTTATGTCAAGGACGGGAAAATCATTCGGATTACGCCCATTGAGTTTGATGATACAGATGCACAGCCCTGGACCATTAATGCCCGCGGTAAAAGCTTTACTCCGCCCAGAAAGGCAACGGTTACCCAGCATACGCTGGCCTGGAAGTCGATGATTTATTCCCCGGACAGGCTGCTCTATCCGATGAAACGGGTTGATTTTGACCCGAAAGGTGAAAGAAACCCGCAAAACCGCGGAATCTCCGGTTATGAACGGATCAGCTGGGATGAAGCGCTGGATATTGTAGCCGGGGAAATCAAACGAATGAAAAAAGAACATGGCCCCGGCGCGATCATGAACAGCAGCGGTTCTCACCATACCTGGGGCGCGCTCGGCTATTGGCTCAGCTGCCGGATCCGTTTTTTTAACACCATTGGCTGGACAAACGTCGACCATAATCCGGACAGCTGGGAAGGCTGGTTCTGGGGTGCTGCGCATCACTGGGGGCAAAGCGCCCGCAACGGTGGCGGCGAAACCTATAATACGCTGGAAGACTGCATGCAAAATTGTGAAATGATTGTCTTCTGGTCAAGTGATCCGGAAGCAACCAGCGGCGTCTATGGCGCCCATGAGGGAACAGTAAGGCGTCAATGGTTAAAAGAACTTGGAATTAAACTTGTGCATATTGATCCGTATTTCAACCATACGGCTGCCTTGTTCGGCGGCAAGTGGATCGCTCCTCGCCCCGGAACAGATAGTGCCATGATATTAGCCCTGGCCTATGTCTGGATTACGGAAGACCTCTACGATCAAGAATATGTAGCAAAGAGGACCGTTGGTTTTGACACCTGGAAAGATTATATTCTCGGCAAAGAGGATGGCATTCCCAAGACCCCGGAATGGCAGGAAGCTGAGACCGGCGTACCGGCGAAAGATATCCGGGCTTTAGCCAGGGAATGGGGAACGAAGAAGACTTATCTTGCTGCCGGAGGAATTATCGGTTTTGGCGGAGCTTGCCGTACCGCTACCGGTATTGACTGGGCCAGAGGCATGGTCTGTTTGATGGCGATGCAGGGACTCGGAAAACCGGGCATCAATATGGGTGGTATGCAACAGGGAACTCCTGTGGATACACGTTTTTTCTTTCCCGGTTATGCCGAAGGCGGCCTGTCGGGAGATTATATGGGAACAGCTGCCGGTGTCACGATGTACCAGAGAATGCCGAATACCCCGTCTATGAATACGGTTCAGCAGACGATACCGCGTTTGAAAATCCCTGATGCCATCATGAATGGGGAATGTGTCGGGTATCCAACCAACTCCAAAATTATTGAAGGGCAATTCTTCGAATATAAGTACCCGTCACCGGGTCATTCCAAAGTGAAAATGTATTATAAATATGGCGGCTCACATTTTGGCACCATGGTGGATACCAACCGCTATGTCCGAATGTACCGGACCGATGATTTGGAGTTTGTCGTCAACCAGTCCATCTGGTTCGAAGGGGAAGCGAAATTTGCGGATATCATCCTGCCGGCCTGCACAAACTTTGAACGTTGGGACATCGGGGAATTTGCCAATTGCGGCGGCTATATCCAGCATGCCTTTACCCAGTGCAACCATCGGGTTGCCGTTCTTCAGCATAAATGTATCGAACCGTTGGGTGAATCCAAGTCCGATTATCAAATCTTTGCGGAAATTTCCAAAAGGTTAGGGGTAGGGGCTCCGTTTACAGAAGGAAATACCGAACTCGATTGGTGCAAACGCTATTTTGAGGCAACGGATTTGCCCAAAGCAATATCCTGGAAAGAGTTTGCCAAAAAGGGCTATTATGTTGTGCCGGCGCTTTCGGAAGCCAAGCGGGATCCAGTTTCCTACCGCTGGTTTGCTGAGGGAAGACTGAAAGATACACCGGAACTGACTCCGCTGCCGGGGGATTATGCCGACGGCTGGAAAAACGGCCTGCAAACCCAAACCGGTAAAATTGAATTTGAATCCTCGAGCTTGAAGCGTTTTGATCCCAATGATCCTGAAAGACCCCCGATCATGAAATATATTCCCTCGTGGGAAGGACCGCATACCAAGGTATTATTCGACAAATACCCGCTTCAAATGATATCCCCGCATCCCCGCTATACGTTCCATACCCAAAGCGGCAGCAAAAACAGTGCAGTCAATGACATCAAAGATCACAGGGTATTAATCGACGGCTATTATTACTGGGTAGCCCGGATCAATCCCCTAGATGCCGCAGCGAGAGGGATTAAGGAAAATGACCTGGTGAAATTGTATAACGACAGGGGAGCCGTCATCTGTGCTGCGCAAATTACGGAGAGAATCAGACCCGGAACCGTTCATGCCTATGAATCATCAGCGCTCTACGAGCCGTTGGGCGAACCGGGGTATTCGGCCGATAAAGGCGGTTGCGTCAATCAGTTGACACCGAGCCGGATGATGATTCAAAAATCCCATGCCGGAGCATCGAACTCCTGTCTGATTGAGATCCGGAAGTGGCAAGGGGAGGTGAGCATCGGATGAAAAAGTGGCACTTGATCATCGATGTTGAAAAATGCGAAGATTGTAATAACTGTTTAATGGCTTGTAAGGACGAACATGTAGATAATGAATGGACCGGTTACAGTAAACCGCAGCCACAGCTTGGACAGCGCTGGATGAATGTCATGCGGGCGGAAAGAGGTCAGTACCCGTTGATTGATATGGCGTACAGACCGACACCATGCATGCATTGTGACGATGCTCCCTGTGTCAAGGCTGGCGAAGGTGCGGTAACCAAACGTCCGGACGGCATTGTTCTCATCGACCCGGCGAAAGCTAAGGGGAAAAAAGAACTGGTGAATAGCTGTCCGTATGAGGTGATCTCCTGGAACGAGGAAGCAGAGGTTGCCCAGAAATGCACCCTTTGTGCCCATTTGCTGGACCAGGGTTGGAAACTGCCCCGCTGTGTGCAGGTCTGTCCGACGGGTGCTTTGAGCGTGCAGTATCTGGAAGACGCTGACCTGGAACGGTTGGTCCAAAAAGATGAGCTTGAGAATTTGTACCCTGAGTACCAGACCCAACCAACCGTGTACTACAAAAACATGTACCGCTTCGACCGTTGCTTTATCGCCGGAAGTGTTGCAGTAAACAAGCATGGTATTGTTGACTGTCTGCAGGGTGTATCTGTAAAGATCTATCAAGACGAAAAAATGATTGCCGAAACGGTCACGGATGCCTTTGGGGATTTTAAAGTGGATAAATTGCTTCCCCAAAGCGGGAAATACGCGATTGAGGTTTTACCAAAGGGTTTTACTAAGAAAACAATTCATATTGATCTCGTCGATAGCGTCAATGTAGGAGAAATCATATTCTCCGAAAATTAAGTGTTTATTGCCATAACAGGCGTCATTATTGATGCCTGTTATTTGTATTTGTTACATTATTTTCTCACCCAAAAATAAATAAATATAAATACCTGCATTTTTAAGTATTTAATTGCAAGTTTTTAAAAGATCTGGGGAATCTATTGATAGTTGAGCATATGATAAAAATATGTTCGAATTAACATTTGAAGGCAGGAATATGTTCATTTACACAGAATAATAATGTTTAAATAAACATTTTGGAGGATGATTAACATGGCAGTTAAAGTAGCGATCAATGGATTTGGTCGAATCGGAAGACTTTGCTTACGGGCTTTTTTGGAATCGGAGGCACCTGATCTTGAAGTTGTCGCAGTTAACGACCTTGGCAGTGCGGATATGCTGGCTCACCTGCTGAAATATGACACCACGCATGGAATCCTGCCCTACGATGTTACCTTAGAAGACGGCATGATGAAAGTAAAAAACTGTACGATCAAACTGTTGGCTGAAAGAAATCCGGAAGCGTTACCGTGGAAGGAAATGGGGATCGATGTGGTGATCGAATCCACCGGCCGGTTTACAGATCGGGAAGGCGCATCCAAACATCTGACAGCCGGCGCAAAAAAAGTGGTTATTTCCGCACCGGCAAAAAATGAAGATATCACCATTGTTATGGGTGTTAATGACGACAAATATGATCCAGCTCAGCATAACATTATATCCAACGCATCCTGCACGACGAACTGTCTGGCCCCGGTTGCGAAGGTCATTATGAAAGAATTCGGCATAGAACAGGGCATGATGACCACAACACACTCCGTAACCAATGACCAGCGTATCCTTGATTTTGAACATTCCGATTGGCGCAGAGCGCGAGCAGCGTTCCAATCCATGATTCCGACGACCACCGGAGCAGCTAAAGCGGTAGCGCTTGTTCTTCCGGAACTGAAGGGCAAACTCAATGGTATGGCCGTACGTGTACCGACCCCGAACGTATCCCTGGTTGATTTTGTTGTCAACGTCAGCAAACCGACAACCAAGGAAGAAGTGAATGCCAAGCTGGAGGCAGCAGCCAATGGCGAGTTAAAAGGAATCATGGCTTACAATGAAATGCCGCTTGTTTCAAGCGACTATAACGGCAATAACAATAGTTCTATCGTCGACGGCCTGTCCACCATGGTCATCGGAGACAAGATGGTTAAAGTGCTGGCGTGGTATGATAATGAAACCGGTTACTCAACCCGGGTTATTGACTTGATCAAGATGATGGCTGCCCGCGGATTATAAAACTTTAGAAAAAGAGGCGGTACTCTATGCGAAGAACCAAGATCATTTGTACGATCGGCCCAGCCAGTGAACAACCGGATAAGATCAGACAGCTGATCAAGGCAGGAATGAATGTAGCCAGACTTAATTTTTCTCATGGAACCCATGAGGAGCATGGCCGAAGGATCGCGGCGCTTCGCGCGGCGGCGGATGATGTCGGTGTCAATCTAGGCATCCTTTTGGATACCAAGGGACCCGAGATTCGTACCGGTTTGGTTCCGGAACAGGGAGTACTGCTGGAAAACGGCAGCAAATTCATTTTAGACAGCGATAATACAATGGGCTCTTCCGCCAGAGTTTATATAACGCATGCGGCACTCTGGTCGGAAGTATCGCCTGGAAACCATATTTTGATCGATGATGGCTTGCTCGATCTTGAAGTGACGGCGGTTGCCGAAGGGAAAATCACAACCACTGTCTGCAACGGGGGAACCTTAAAATCGCAAAAAGGGGTCAATGTTCCCGGCGTTAAGGTCGATCTGCCCGCACTGACGGCAAAAGACATCGAAGACATTACCTTTGGGCTGCAAAGCGGTATTGATTTTATTGCAGCGTCATTTACGCAGAAAGCAGCGGATATTCTGGATGTCCGCCGCATCGTTGAAAACGCGGAGTCCGATGTCAGAATCATTGCCAAGATTGAAAGTCATGAAGGCATTGCTAATATTGACAGTATCTTGGAAGTTGTCGATGGCATCATGGTCGCGCGGGGTGATCTTGGGGTGGAAATCCCGGTGGAAGAGGTTCCGCTGTATCAAAAGGAGATCATTGCCAAGTGCAATGCGCTGGGAAAAATCGTCATTGTTGCGACACAGATGCTCGATTCGATGATCCGGCAGCCCCGCCCAACCCGGGCTGAAGCCAGCGATGTCGCCAATGCGATCCTGGACGGAACCGATGCCATCATGCTTTCCGGAGAAACAGCTGCCGGTGCCTTTCCGGTGGAAGCAGTGCAAACCATGGATAAGATTGCCCGGAAAGCAGAAGGGATCTATTTCAAAACCAGTGTACCATTGAAAAAAGGACGGAACATCGTGGAAGCCATCGGTCACGCCAGCACGGCAATTGCCGCCGATCTCAATGCGGCCTCGATTATCACCCCAACCCAGTCGGGAAGAACCGCCCGTATGATTTCCCGGCACCGTCCGCAGACATTGATCATTGCCACAACCCCTTATCCGGAAGTCGCCAGGAGTCTGAGTTTAAGTTGGGGTGTGCATACCATTCTTGTCTCGGAAAGCGCGGGAACGGACCAGCTGCTTTCCGTAGCGGTAACGAAATCACTGGATGAGGGTTTGGTTCAAACCGGTGATATTGTTGTGCTTACTGCGGGTGTTCCTGTGGGGAAGGTTGGAGCCACCAATCTGATCAAAGTGCAGGTAGTTGGCAGCGTTATGGCCAGAGGCACAGGAATCGGTCGTAAATCGTATTCGGGCAAAGCACGTAAAACAACAGTCCCGGAGGAATTTTCCAAAGGGGATATCCTGATTGCGACTATCACCGATACGGATACGCTGCCGGTCATCGCCAAAGCCGGTGCAATCGTCGTCGAGCGCGGTGGATTGACGTCACATGCGGCGATCGTTGCCTTGCAATATGGAATTCCAGCGGTGGTAGGCGCTCAAAACGCAACTGAAAAAATACCGGAGGGTACAATCATTACCGTCGATGCGCTCTCCGGAGTTGTCTATGAAGGTGCAGTTTCTATTCTTTAATAATCAGGCATCGGGAGGTGGAGGAGTGACAGCAGGCAGGCAGGAGAAAATCCGATTTTTACTGCAAAAACACGGACATTTGACTGTTGCAGAATTAGCGGAAGAATTCAATGTATCGGAAATGACGATCCGCAGGGATTTAAAAGAACTTGCTTTAATGGGTTTGATTCAACGCGAGCACGGCAAGGCAATATATCCCCAAAATCCAGAAATCAAGAATACATATTTTACAACGCGTCTGGGTGAAGCCCAAGAAGAGAAGCTGCGGATAGCCAAAATAGCCGCCAGCCTCATCAATGAAGGGGAATCGGTTATTTTGGATTCAGGGACGACGACCTTGGCCATCGCCCTGGAACTGAATAAAAAAAGCACGGTTGTGACTAATTCATTGGCAGTAGCCGAAGTGCTCGCTATGCGTGATGATATATCCACCGTTTTGACCGGCGGGGAAGTACAGAAAGCCACATACTCCCTGTTAGGCCCAATGACCAGAGAAAATTTGAACGGATTTTATGCCGATAAGCTTTTTTTGTCTGCTACCGGAGTCAGCGCAGAGAAAGGACTCTCCACATCGAGTATGATCGAATCCGAAGTCAAGCAAGCGATGATCGCTTCGGCGAGGGAAGTTATACTCGTCGCGCATGGTTCCAAAATCGGTCAGATCTTTTATCACATCTTTGCCAAATGGGATAAAGTGAATAAATTTATAACCGACAATAGTGCCGCTCCGGAACAAATCAAAAAACTGGAACAGCTTGGCATCGAGGTTATTATCGCATCCTGATGGATTAAATAGTTTTTTTTAACAATTTACCCTTTATATAATAACTATCATAGCAAAAGACGTGACATTTTTTGTGAAGATGGTATAAATACTTACGATATGTGAATTATTCTGTAAGTATTTTTTTGTTAGGATGAAAAAGGAACTTGTCTTTCTTTGTAGAAAATTATATATTGCATTGCGGTATCCGGGGAGGAAATAAATGAACGAGCCACAATTTGTTGAAGGTCAGAAACTGAATTTTACCACGAACTCCGAACTTTACCATGATATCTATACCACTGAAATTAAGAAAGTGTACCCCGACCGACTTGAATTATTGATTACGCTGCACAAAGGGTATCTTTTATTAATCCCGATCGGTACTGTCATTCGCTGGCTGTTGCCGGACTCCAAAACGGTCATAACCTCAGAAGTGATCTCACGCCAGCCGGCCCAGCAAAGTTGGTGCGTCACCATACCCACCGTTCAAAAACTAAAGAAGAGATCTCGGGTGATTGCCATTGGCAGTGGCAAAGGGGGTGTTGGCAAGACCTCCTTGGCGATTAATCTGGGGATGGCGTTGAGCTCTCTGGGCAAACGCGTCATCATTTTGGATGCAGATATAGGTATGGCCAATGTCGAGCTGCTGCTCAAACTCAATAACCCGTTAAACCTGACCCACGTTCTTAAAGGAGAATGTACATTAAAGGATATCCTGACCCCAGGACCGGGGGGCATCAAGGTTCTTCCGGGGTCAAGCGGTATTTCTTCCTTGACAAATCTTAGTCCTATACAGTTTAACCGGATTATCTCCGGTTTTGCGGATCTTGAAAGCGAGTGCGATATTTTCCTTATCGATACGGGTGCGGGAATATCGGAAGTCGTGCTTAAATTTTTGGAAGCTGCCGATGATTTGCTCCTGATCACAACCACAGAGCCCCATGCCATGATGGATACCTATGGCTTGACCAAAGCGTTGGCTTATCGAAATCCAAATATATCACCGTATCTGATTATCAATCGATGTGAAAATGAAGCAGAAGCAATAAAATCCTTTGATACGTTTAAAAAGGCATCTGCTAAGTATCTCAAACTGCAACCCGACATGATCGGCTGGATTTATGACGATAAAAAAGTCACAAAATCTTTAAAGAGTCAAAACCCACTCTTTTTGTCTCAGCCCAACTCGGAATATGCCGTTGAGGTACTGAACATCGCCAAGTGTCTGCTCGGCAAAAAAGTGAGAAATGAACGATCCAGCGGTATCTTATCATTTATTAAGAAAGTTAAGAGGAATTTTGGATAATCAAATAGATTTGTCATAACACTGTTTGATTACAGGACATTTTTAATATTATTTTATTTTACGTTATTTAAAATAATTAATTAGGACTAGTGTGCTTTGTCCTTGAGTTTCAAAGGCTCAGCTTGTTTTAGAATAGCATTGGGAAAGTATATTATGTCGAATCCCTGTTGGAATTGGAAAATTACTGTATTTTCTTGCATTGAAATTAATGGTATAGTATTAGGTGTGTGAAAAAAGGGATGAGAGGGGGCGAGAATGATTCGAAAGGAGACAATAATAACTCAAATAAAGAACATAATTGGATCAGCTAAAAAAATGAATACTGCAGAGGCTTTGGCTAAGAATACCAACAAGACAAAAAAACTATTGGTAAACCTAGTAAATAAGATTGATTTCAAAGCGATACATTCGAAGATGGCGGTCAAGTTAAGAAGTATTTCCTGGAAATCGCCCAAGACCATCAGCATCGGCGTGCTCTCCTTGGTGATAATTTTCAGTGGAATGTTTTATTTCAGCTTAACGACGCCGGCAGTAGGCATCATTGTTAACGGCGAAAATGTTGGTTACGCAGAAAATAAGTCTGAAGCGAAGCAATTAGTACAAGACGTGCTTGCCTTGCAGGGCAACACGGTAGGGACTATGGCTCAGACCAGCGATACAATTGAATATAAACATGTTCGGTTTAAGAATGCAGATTTTCCTGGGGTAGTGTCAGTAGAGACTCTAGCCAAAGCAATAACACCGTATGTCAATGGATACGGACTCCAGATCAATGGTAAGGTGGTTGTTGTTTTAGCCCAGGAAGAAGATGTTAATACGTTAATTAAGAAGTATGAGGACTCTTTGACAAACCCGTCAGAAACGAATAAAATCGCATCCGTTGAAATTGTTGAACCCTATACGAGCGTAGCAGTCCAGGCCAATCCAAGTGATGTCAAAACCGTCGATGCGGCATTGGAGCTACTGAAAAAAGGGGATGTGGCCGAAACCACATACAAAATTCAACAGGACGATTCATTATGGCTGATTGCCCGTAAAAACGACATGTATGTTGAAGAGATTCTGTCAGCCAACAAAGGGCTTACTGAGGATTCCGTTCTTCAGCTCGGCCAGGAAATCAAACTTGTTCAAACAAAGCCTTATCTCACGGTACTAAGTAAAGGAACCAGAGTCGTTGACGAAATCATTCCGTTTGATGTTATAACCAAATCCGATTCGTCACTTGGTTATGGAAAAAGCGTAGTCAAGCAGGCGGGTAAAGACGGAGAAAAGGTTGTTACATACACGTATGTAGCGGAAAATGGAAAAACGACTGAAAAACAGGTCGTGAGTGAAAAAGTTGTCAGTGAACCTGTTAATCAGGTTATCGCCAAGGGACCGACGCGTTCTGTCATCTATGTGAGCACGTCGCGTGGTTCAGGAAGCATCTCGGGTTTAAATTGGCCTTTAAGCGGTTCCATCACATCCTACTACGGTTCGCGTTGGGGCGGATTTCATACGGGAATCGATATTGACGGCTATACCGGACAGCCCTATTATGCGGCCGCTGCGGGAACAGTAGTTGAAGCAGGCTGGGATGGTGGATATGGTTATTGCATCGTCATCGATCACGGTAACGGCGTAGCCACGCGGTACGGTCATTCTTCAAAATTACTGGTCAGTGTTGGTGAAAAAGTCTCCAATGGTGAGCATATCGGCAATGTCGGTTCAACCGGCAGATCCACAGGCTCTCACCTCCACTTTGAAGTCATCATTAACGGCAGTACCGTTAACCCATTGCATTATTTGTAATGCAGTGCTAAACAACAGAATTGAGAACTATAAGTCCAGGCGTTGTCGCAAAACTATAAAAATAGTTAGGCGGCAGCGTCTTTTTTTGCTACATACCAAGGAATGTAATCAAACTCAATGTGAAGGATCATCAACTCAGATAAATGAAACAATTAAAAATATCAATAATGACACATTCATTATCCCAGATAAACCGACACATGCATATTTCCTGGATATTAAAAGTTGAACTCATGAATATCAGAGCTTCAAAATCGACATTGATGTCGATTTTGGGACAAGCCGTCAATATGAGTATGTCACACTCGTCATGCTCTTGTTCAAAACAAAGAATGCCAGAATCTTTACCCTGAAAAAACCGACACTTGCAAATATTCAAAATCAAAACCAATGCTAGGGTTGCAGATAACGTTCTGCGAATTTGCGAAGTCTGGTTATTACATTCATATTCTCTCAGATTTTGCAAATTCGCTGTCCTACGACGTATCGTGCCCCAGACTCAGCAGCGCCACGGACGGCGCTGCCTTAAACATCCAACGAGCACCTGGATCACAAAAGGTCTCACATGAATGAGCATTTCACTATCTTTACCGTTCTTTTTTGCATTTTACAATAATAAATTTCTCTGGAGGTTTATCTTTCATATTCTTATGGGGTTCATCAATTTCCGAGAATTCTATTAATCCATATTTTTCAAATTCTTTTTTCACTGAATCAGAATCATGAAAAAATATTCTTACGCCCTTCATGGTTTCAAATCGATCTCTACTCAGCTGTTTACCTCTGCCAAACATTGAAGCTTTCTTGGAAACAGTTGTGAAAATCATATAGCCGTTTGGTTTTAACTGATTATAGCAGTCTTTAACAAACTTTCTTCTCTCGCGATTATTCAATAAATGAATAAGGCCATAACAAAATATACCGTCATAAAGTTTGTTATCAAATGGCATGTCAGTTACTGAACCATGATAGATTGTAAAATCAAGCCCATTCTGTCTTGCCAAATCGATTGCTGTTTGCGAAATCTCAATACCTGTTACTTTAATTCCATTGTCGCAAAAAATCTTAGCATTTCTGCCGTATCCAATACCCGGTATCAATATGTCCTTGACTTTCATTTCCACAAAAAAGTCCTTTGTCAAGATTGCGGAATCTGAAGGTTCAAATCCCCACATCGTTTGCTTTTCTATAAAACTTGATTCCCAGAATTCCGTCATATCTGTAGCTCCTTTTATGTTTGATTTTGATATGATATTACTGCGAAGAAATACTCGAAGTTCTTTCGTCCGCGCCAAGGATGGCGCGTCCTTTGCACAATATGTCGTAGAACGTTCTGTGAATTCCCGAAGTCTGGTTATTACGTTCATATTCTCTTAGATTTTGGGAATACGCTGTTCTACGACGTATCGTGCCCCCAAACTCAGCAGCGCCATGGACGGCGCTGCCTTGAATTTCACCCGAAATGCCTCTAATGCGCAAAATAAGAAGAATCTGAAACCTTGAGTTTAATCCTATACGCATTGAGTGTAATAGCAGTATAAAAGTTTTCAACTTCACGGCACTCACTTCCAAATCTCTGGCACGGGACAATTATCATTTACCATATATTGTAAATATAGTATTGTCTTTAGGAGGTCAATAATCAATGGCAACGAAAAACTCGATGACCCCATCAGGGGGTATTTTCCAATCTCATCAAGGTGTTCCACATGGGGTTGGAATTAGTCCAATGACTATTCAGCAACAAATAATTCAAGATGCACAAAAGCAAGCACAGGAACGTTGGAAAATACTACGAGAAACGCAGTCAAAAATTTTCGAAATACAACAGGATATTACCGCACACAGGGCGAGAACAGGCGATATCGCTCGTAGGGCGTGGGAACAATATATTCGCCAATAGAACACTTTACCGTATGAATTATGGAATCAAGGAGGTCTTCATTTAAATGGCAACAAGAAATAGCATAACCCCATCAGGAGGCATTTTTCGTTCTCAGCGAGATGGTAGTTTAATAGGATTTGGAAATCCACAAACTATGGGACGGGCGCGTCTTGAGCAGTTCGGAGCAGATATTTTTCTTCATGTACCCGGCGCTCGAACACCGGTACGCCAAGAAACAAGACCAATAACGGAGTTTTTAAGTGATATAGCGTTTCGTAGGGCGGCACAGAGACCAGTGGGAACACCGCCTTTGCAACCTTTTATCCCAGGGAGAACTCAATTGCCACAACGACCTCAAGCTACGCAACAACCACATCAGCCTATGCATTAACATGCATCCACAATAATCGCAACTGAATTCAATGACCATTAATAGGCTAGTAAAACGCGAATCCTAGCCTATTAATGACTTAGTAATATATGCATATTCAAATAAAACCATTATCGTTTTATCTAGGTTTAAAAATTTACAATACAAGATCGAATTAACTGACATAATAGTGATCTCCAGTTCACGAATACTTACTTGTATCCTACTACTACGAAGGAATACTAGAAATTCCTTTCGTCCGCGCCAGGACGGCGCGGCCTTTGCACGATATGTCGTAGAACGTCTTGCGAATTGCCGAAGTCTGGTTACTACGTTCATATTCTCTCAGATTTTGGCAATTCGCTGTTAGGCGATGGACCATGCCCCCAGATTCAGAGCGAGCCATGGACGGCGAGCCCTTGAACAATACTCTCTAACGAATTTGTTTACATTACGGGAAACACGAAAACTTGAGTTTGGATTCCTTGAATATTTAAATCCACTTAGCCTCTGGATAAAATCTCGACAGCTTGTTCTTCATCCGGTAAGAAAAATATGTCTCTGCCTTTATTACATTCATAAATGAAATCCCTTAAACTTCCACTTGTATATCCGGAGAAATCCCCTATGATTACGATTTTCATTTGATAATTGATAAACTTCTGCAATATTTCTCCCGCTAGTTTTGTCTTTAAATCAAAAAAGTCTTCATTAATTGCTGCCTTAGTCAAAATAACATTATTACAGCCTGTCTCATACCTTACAGTTGCCATGAGATCCAATGCTGACTGAACATCCGTTATTAATATCTCATCACTATTTACAACGGCAATCTCTTTATTATTCTTTTGAATCGTCGTAATTTTCATTAAGTGTCCCCCAAAAATGCGTTTGTTTCAACCAAATAAAACTATCCTTAAATTCGTCTATTTAATTAACCGCAACACGATGTCGCGAATTAGCCCGGTCTGTCATATAACGTCTCGAGTATTGCCGACGCGTCCCAACCACATTCATCTTTAAGAAGTGTCGGCAATACTCTGTTCTACGAAGTGGGGGGCCCCACGAAGCAAGAGCAGCACGGATGCTGCGGCCTTAAACAATTTAGTCCATAAGTTAGGTCAGTATATATTTTCCATCAATCCGTGTGATCGCTCCACCACCGAAAAGTACTCGTTTACTCCCGTTCAAATCAAGTCTTGTTTTTAGTTGTACAATATTATATCTATCCTTTGTTCCATTTTGCTCAATAATTAAAGATTCTCCATTCCATAAACTATTCTTTAAAAGATAATAGCCAAATGCTGAGTTACCTGAACCTGTCGCAGGATCTTCCAAGTAGCCAAATGTAGGTGCAAATACCCGTGTCCTAAAATTACATTTTGTGTCATAAGTTTCATTACAAAAAACTTCAATAATATCAATACCGTTCTTGATGCAGAAATTCTTTAAAGTATGAAGTTCAGGATTAATCCTCAATATTGAGCTTAACGTATTAATTGGAATTATTAATGTTTCTAAGCCTGCATTTACAATACTTATTTCAAATTTATCACTTATATCAGAAATACCAATATTCATTGCTGCTGCAATCTCTTCCTTTTGAA
This sequence comes from Dehalobacter sp. DCM, assembly GCF_024972775.1. Lineage (NCBI taxonomy): Bacteria > Bacillati > Bacillota > Clostridia > Eubacteriales > Desulfitobacteriaceae > Dehalobacter > Dehalobacter sp. DCM. The sequence continues at coordinate 2,218,952 of NZ_CP092282.1, forward strand.
TTACTGATGTTCTGAAGTCTGGATTTGGAGCCATAATAAAAACTGCATCCTTGCTTGAAATCTGGTTTTCCACTACCAACTGTCCCTTATTTGTTATAATACTAATTTCTTTCTGATTTATTAAGCTCCCTGTATTCTTTATAATATCGTACATTATAGCAATGGTTGCATGCCCACAAAATTCAACCTCTCGCTCTGAAGAGTAGTATTTTAGAGAAAAGGTTGTTTCATTTTCCCTGTAAATATATCCAACCTCATTTACAAATCCCTTCAACTCTCTTGCTATCCTTTGCATTTCATTTTCATTGATGCTTTCTCTTGAATCCAGATTTATATATCCTGCTGGATTTCCATCTGATTTTATTGTGGCAAAAGCATCAATTTTCTTAAACTTAAATTCTTTCATTAAATTAGTCCCTTTCATTACAAAAGTAAAAATATCAAGAATAAAAAAATCTTCCGTTGTAATCCGGCGCAGGACGCGCCGCCTTTTGCCCCCCATTTCGTAGAACGTTATTTTTCCGAACCAGGTTCGTTTATTCTCTATTTTTTGGTGGTATTTACGAACATGGTTCGGGGATATTTCCTTTAGCTGTTCTCATTGATATCCCCGAAGTTATCTAACGGGCTTCGGATGTTCCTGAGATCTTTGGTGCAGACATCGTATAAATTTCAGTTGTTTTGGAACTGCTATGCCCAAGCAGTTCTTGGATATAGCGCAGATAGATACCCGATTCAAGCAAATGCGTGGCAAATGAATGCTGTAAAGAATGGACAGAGACTTTTTTAAATATCTGCACTCATACCGGCGTTTGAAAATTAGATCAGTCTATCTGCATTGATGAAGTCTCGATTTGTATTTTCATCGATACTGACATAGATCCCCATTTACTGATCATCTCCGCCGAAATATAGTAGTAATACTAATTTTTACCACCATTTCTATTCTAATGTTTTGTTGTCAATCGGTCAATCTTTTCCATTTGCATAGGAAAACAGCTCTTGTCATTCTTGGCATCTTCGTTCTTTATCATCCTTAATATAAGCGAAGTTTCAACTTGAAAAGTAATGTTATTCGACAGTAGTACCTTCATAAACAGAAAAAGGTGATCCTTATGTACTAAGAATTACTTTAAAAACTTGCCATTTATTATTTCAACCGCGGACGGGGCAGTTTATTTTACACCCATCAGCTGGGGATCCGGGTAGGCCTTATTGTTTTTCCCATCGAGCACTGTCTGGGGTGGCGGACTTACACAGATGCTCGAGCGAACGTCAAGTGCCAGCAGCGTTGAGCAAGCAGAAATTCGCAGCACTAAGATATGCCAACGGTTTCTGGCCATGGACGGCCAACTGTCGCTGTGCCATGGATGGCATGGAGCGACAACATTAAGAATGCCCAGAGGTTTTGGCATATTAGCGAGAATTTCTCTCCAAAAAAAGTCACTGGACTATTTTTGCTGCTAAAACGGGTGAGCGACATGATACATGTATCATGCTGTGTAAGTCTACAAATCCCCAGCACAAAAAGAGACGCCTCAGTTATAAAGCGTCCTTCTGGGCGAAAGATGTGGTACGGTTCTTTTTTGTTGCCGTATCGCCGGCCTCTATTCAATAGATACAGTCCCAGTTTCGAGGATTTTTTTATCACTTTTCAAAATGTGGCTCTCTATCCAGTCAAATACAAAGACCAATAATTCGCGGATGAACTGATCTTGGTTTTCGTCAACTTTATCAAAATCAACACTATCAATCTTATCAATGAATTCCATGTGTTCCGCCTTTTGGCTTAAATACAGCGGGTTTTTTGTTTTAAGCATAAATTCTTCTTCCCATTGGAAATGGTACCGCGTATAGTCTTTGAGCTCGTCAATGATAGCGGCTATTCGGTCATACTTATCTGCCAACAGGTAATTCTCCAATAAATCATAAATTTTGTTCCCAATCGCAAATAGCTGTTGATGCTGCTGATCAATGGTTTCTTCGCCGATGGCATAGGCTTCTTTCCAATTTAACATGCTGCCACTCCTCTAAACGTAATATATTATTTTAATTTATTATAATTATAATTGTATATTAGAATTAAGCAATATGCTTTTAGACAAATATAAAAAAACTGCTGTGCTGCAGTCAATCCACAGCAGTTTTTTTACGCAAGTATTTTTTAAAATAGCGTGAGAAGGTTAAAGCGTATCTGCCCTTGACAAATATGATTTTATTAGTAAAAATAACAATTAAAAAGAAATAACCGGATGGAGATGAGAGTATGGCTTTTCAAATTGTCGTTGACAGTTCTTCAGATATCCCTAAGGAGCTTGCTGAGAAATTAGGAATCGTCGTTGTACCGATGCCGGTAAATATCGATGGCAATACCTATGCAGAAGGGATCGACATATTTCCGGAACAGTTCTATGCCGATTTTAAAAACTATAAAGAGCTGCCCAAGACCTCACAGCCAAACATTAGTCTTCTCAAAGAAACTTACGAGAAGGTCTTGGCTGACGGCAAGGATATTGTAGCGATTCATCTTTCCTCCGGCTTAAGCTCCACCTATCAGACAGCGGTTATGGTCAGAGAGATGTGCAGTGCCCCCGAGAGGATTCATGTCATCGACAGCTTAGGGGCGTCATTCGGATTTGGTTTACTGGCCATATTGGCTGTTGATATCGTCAAAGAAAAAGACGATTGGACGGATGTCGAAGCAGAAATTCTGAACATCCGCAATAAGATGCGCTATACTTTTACCATTGATACCCTGGAATATTTAGTTAAAGGCGGGAGACTCAGTAAAACAGCCGGCTTTGTTGCCGGACTTTTGGATGTCAAACCGATCCTGCATATCAACAGCGAGGGTAAAATTGATGTATTCCAGAAGGTGCGCTCCCGAAAATCAGCCTTAAAGAAATTGATCGATATTATGGAGAAAGAAGCGGTTGATCTGGAAAACCAGGTTATTGGCATCTCCCATTCCTACTGTCTTGAGGAAGCGAATGCTCTTGCTGAGGAGATTCGACAAACAGTTCCAGTCACGGATATTATCATCAGCGATATAGGCTGCGTTGTTGGTAGTCATGTCGGCCCCGGAACGGTTGCCCTCTTTTTCCAGTCCACTCCCAAAATGTAAGCAAAAACTATGTATGATTAGGACAGGTTTATCAATGCAAAATAACAACAACACGAAAAAAGTATGTACGATCACTTACGGATGTCAGATGTCCGAGCGCGATGCGGAGACATTGACCACAATATCGGAAAGCAAGGGGTTTGTGCGGACGGATCTGCCTGAACTGGCGGATCTCATCATTATTAATACCTGTTGTGTCCGCGAAAGCGCAGAAAATAAAATTATGGGCAAAATCGGCCAGTTAAAAAAGCTGAAGGAAAAAAAACCGTCTTTAAAAATCGCCGTTGCCGGCTGCATGGTCCAACAGCCCGGGCTGGTTGAGAAATTGCAGAAGAAAGCACCGCATATTGATATATGGACAGGCACGTTTGATCATCATCAATTTGAAAAATTATTGGATTTTGTTGACGAGGGCGGGAAGACGGCAGTGGTATCCGAAGAAGCCTGCGTGACCACCGAGGTTGCTCCGCTGGCGGAAAAGGGAAAAATGAGGACCAATGTCAATATCATGTATGGCTGCGACAATTACTGCGCGTATTGCATTGTACCGTATGTCCGAGGCAGCGAACGCAGCCGCCCGATGGATGTCATCCTGGATGAGATTAAGGTATTGGTTGAGAACGGCTGCCGCGATGTCACCCTGCTTGGCCAAAATGTTAACTCTTACGGTAAAAAAGATGGTTTTGCGTATGACTTTTCCGATCTGCTGACCGCGATTGATCGCATTGACGGTCTTTATCGCATTCGTTTTATGACATCACATCCTAAAGATCTCAGCGACAAGCTGATTGACACGGTCGCCCAAGGCGAACATATTTGCGAACATTTCCATCTGCCCTTTCAGGCGGGAAGCAATAATATCCTCAAGACGATGAACAGGGGATATACGCGTGAGTATTATCTGGAACGGATTGATCGTATCCGGGAAAAAATTCCGGAGGCACGGCTGACCACCGATATCATTGTCGGTTTTCCCGGTGAGACTGAAGAAGACTTTGAACAAACGTTGGATATCGTGGCACGCGTGCCCTATACTCAGGCGTTTACGTTTATGTTTTCCAAACGATCCGGCACCGTCGGCGCCACACTACCGGACCAGGTGCCGTTGGATACCAAGAAGAGCCGACTCCAAAAGCTTATGGGACTGCAGAATACCCGCAGCCTGGAATGGCGGCAAAAAATGCTCCAAGGGCGTTATGAAATACTGGTGGAAGGTCCCAGCAAATCCGATCCGGAATTCCTGACAGGCCGAACCCGCGGCAACGAAATCGTCGTGTTTAAAGGTGAGGAAAATCTGATAGGAAAACTGATGACAGTGACGATTACTTCGGCCAATTCCTGGACTCTGTTCGGCGAAGCGTAAACCAGATCAAAGCGAAGATGAAGTGGGGAAATAGCCAACAATGAATACGCCAATGCTTCAGCAATATCAGGAAATAAAGAATAGGGTACCTGATGCCATACTTTTTTTCAGGCTGGGAGACTTCTATGAGATGTTTGGCAGTGATGCAGAACTGGCTTCGCCCATCCTGGAGATCGTTTTAACAGCCCGGGACGCCGGTAAAGGTGAAAAGATAGCCATGTGCGGCGTGCCTTACCATGCCGTGGACAATTATTTGTTGAAGCTGGTATCTGCCGGATATAAAGTCGCAATCTGCGAGCAAATGGAGGATCCCCAGTCAGTAAAAGGCATCGTTAAGCGGGATATTGTCCGAATCGTGACCCCGGGGACATTGGACACGATCAGTACCGAATCCAGAAATAATTATCTGGCTTGTGTCTATAAGGACAAAGAATGGGCATTAGCCTATCTCGATATTACCACAGGCGATTTTCAAGTCTGTCAGACACCTTCGATTCAGACTATTCAGGCAGAGCTGTACCGGATAGCGCCTTCTGAGGTAATTTTACCGAAAGACTTGGCCATGTTGCCCAAGCTATTTGCAGATTTTTATCTGAGTACGGTCGACAAGAACAGCTTTCTGAAAATTTCGGAGCTCATGGACAAATTTCCGGAACAAGCTGAGCTTATCCAACAGATGCCGGTTGCAGCCAAGGCAGCAAGCGGTCTCTGGCAATATATCCGGGAGAACATCCCGAACTCCCGCCAGGAACATATCCTGCGGATCAGTGTCAGTCAGAACAGTTCGATCATGGTTCTGGACAAATGGACCAGAAGGAATTTGGAACTCGTAGAATCCCTGAGGACGGGGGATGAAAGAGGCACCTTATTCGCTATGCTGAATTTAACAAAAACTGCGTTTGGAGCCAGACTCTTGCGCCATTGGATCCAACAGCCGCTGCTGGAACAAAAGAAAATCAACCAGCGCCTTTCTTCGGTTGAAGAGTTGACACTGAATACTTTTTTGCGTAAAGACCTGCAAAAAGCGCTGACCGCGGTCTACGACCTGGAACGACTCTTAGGTAAATTATCTTTGGGCAAAGCTAACCCGAAAGATTTACTCGGCTTGGGCGGTACGTTATCGTGTTTGCCGAAAGTCCGAGCCGCGATTATCGACAATCATTCAGAAAAAATGCAAACGTATTTGGAACCGCTTACGGGGTTGGATGCACTGGCCGAAAAACTTCTTGCGGCTATTGATCCGGAAGCACCGTATACCCTTAAAGACGGTAATATTATTCAGACGGGATATTCTCCCGAAATTGACAGGCTCCGAGGTATCGCCTCGGGGGGGAAAGAATGGATTGCTCGTCTGGAGAACCAGGAACGCGAACGTACAAAAATCCGATCACTTAAAATCGGATTTAACAAGGTCTTCGGTTATTATATTGAGATTACCAACGCCAATGCCCATCTGATCCCAGATAACTACCAGCGCAAGCAGACGCTGGCTAATGCTGAAAGATATATTACCCCGGAGCTCAAAGAATATGAGCACCAGGTCCTAACGGCACAAGATAAGCTGAACGAACTGGAGCTTGCCCTGTTTAATGAATTGCGGGACAACGTTTTATCCTGTTCCCTGGGTATTGTCAATGCCGCCCAATCCCTGGCAGAAATCGATGTCTTTACCGCGTTGGCTGAAATCGCTGTTCAATATAGTTACTGTAAACCGGAAATACGAACCGATGGAATCATCCATATTGTCGAAGGCCGGCATCCTGTGGTAGAAAGGATCAGTGACATATTTGTCCCCAATGATACCTATCTGTCAGGCAGCAAGCACCTGGCGTTGATTACCGGGCCCAACATGGCAGGGAAATCGACCTATATGCGTCAGGTTGCGCTGATTGTGCTGATGGCCCAAATCGGCTCATTTGTTCCTGCCCAAAAAGCGCTGATCTCTGTGGTGGATTTCATATTCACTCGGGTCGGTGCGGCGGATAATCTGGCGGGAGGCCAAAGCACGTTTATGGTTGAAATGAACGAAGTGGCGCACATCCTTGATCACGCAACCACAAACAGTTTGGTTATCCTTGATGAAGTCGGCAGAGGGACGGCGACCTTTGACGGACTGAGCTTGGCTTGGGCTATTGCTGAATATATAGTGGAAACACCGGATTTAAAGGCCAAAACACTATTTGCAACCCATTATCATGAATTAACGGAATTGGAAGAGCGCTATCCTGAAGTATTTAATCTGCATGTCGCGGTCAAAGAGCAGGGGGACGATGTCGTTTTTCTGCATAAGATCCTGCCGGGCAAAGCCGACAGAAGCTATGGCTTGCATGTTGCCAAGATTGCCGGATTACCGGTATACTTACTGAAACGCGCAGCCATGATCCTCAGTGAACTGGAAAACTCACCGACTCAGCGTAAGATCGTCAAGGCGGTAAACGCGAACATGCTGCAGCCTTCTTTATTTGAGATGCAGGGATCACATCCGCTGCTCAAAGAAATTGAAGAGCTAGATCTTGACAACCTCTCACCGCGCCAAGCCATGGATTATCTCTATGATCTAATAGCGCGCATTAGAGCAACAAAAACGATATAAGGCAGGATTATTTTACCTTAAGTTTAAAATTGGACCACAAGACGATGATAACCTGCGCCGGGATGCCAATGAAGAAAATAAGCCAGATGTCTTCGGCTAGAAACGATACATATACAGCCAATAAAACACTCCAGACCAGTGAAGAGATGATGGCATAATTGATTTTTCCTTTTCCCCAAATGGAATTAAATACTAGTAAAACAATACACGCAACCGGCAGCGCGTAAATATACACGATCCACGATGGCAAACCCCAGTTGATGGAAAAAATATTCAGAATGACAAACAGGATCGTCGCGATCAGAAAGACAAGGGCGACGGACTGCATGGTAACAATAAGACGATTACGTTTCCGGTACAGCGACAGGGTATCGGGAACGTTATTTATTGTGTGTTCCGACTCCAACAGATAATCTATTGTCACTTGGAATAAATCAGCGATTTCTTTAAGAACAATCACATCGGGAATAGATTCCGCGCGTTCCCATTTCGAAACGGCTTTGTCTGAATAGTTTAATTTTTGGGCAAGCTCTGCTTGAGTCCAATTCACTGATTTGCGCAAATCAATGATATTTTTGGCAATAACCGGTTTTAAATCATTCAAAATTGAAATCTCCCCCAAATTTAACCTTATTCAAAGTATAGTGTATTGATAAGCAAAAAATCAACTTGAAAAATGCATAGGATTAAAAGACTCTACCGCTAGTAGAGTTGCCAGGATTTTTCTCTACTGCAACAAAAAAGTAAAGTAGACTGATTAGTTTTATGATCAATAGTGACAATTGCAACACATTCTTAGTATTATTAGTATAGGCCAAGTTCAAGAAGGAGAGTGACACCATGAGTTCTTATGTATTAACCTGTTGCTCAACAGCGGATATGTCCGAAGCGTTTTTTCAAGAAAGATCCATTCCCTATGTCTGTTTTCACTTTAGTTTAGATGGAATACAATATCCGGACGATCTTGGAAAATCCGTACCGTTTGACGAGTTCTACAAAAAAATGAGCGCCGGTTCCGAAACGTCGACATCCCAAGTCAATATTCAGGAGTTCATTGATTTTTTTGAACCATTTCTGAAAGACGGAAAAGACATTATCCATGTCAGTTTATCTTCCGGTATTTCTGGGACATACAATTCAGCGCTAGTGGCGAGACAGGAGCTTTTAAGTAAATATCCCGACAGACAGATCGCGGTAGTGGACTCCCTTGGCGCATCCTCCGGGTATGGTCTGCTGATGGCGATGCTGGCCGATAGGCGCGATGACGGCGCAATTTTCGAAGATGTCTATCAGTGGGCAGAAAATAATAAACTGTATATTCATCATTGGTTTTTCTCTACCGACTTGACCTTTTATATTAAAGGCGGCAGAATCTCCCCAACCGCAGGCTTTTTTGGAAAACTCCTACATATCTGTCCGCTTTTAAATATGGACACCACCGGACATTTAATTCCCCGCGAGAAGATCCGCCATAAAAAGAAAGTGATAGAAAGAATCGTCGAACAAATGAAAGCGCATGCTCAGGACGGCATCAATTATAACGGCAAATGTTTTATCTCCAACTCGGCATGTTTTGAAGATGCCAAGGCAGTGGCTGATTTGGTGGAAACGACATTCCCTCATCTCAAAGGGAAGATTCTGATTAACAGTGTGGGCACGGTTATCGGCTCACACACAGGTCCGGGGACAGTGGCTTTGTTTTTCGTTGGAGATAAAAGAACAGATAACTTCGAGGTTTAAGATAAAACTAGATATAACGCAGCGAGAAGCCGGGGTATTCGGCTTCTTTTTTCGTTGTGTCAACAAAGGTGGGGAGTATGTTATAATGTAATGAAATATGGTAATTACATAAAGAAACCATGAAGAGACCATAAAGAGCAATAACGAATCATGAATAGACCATAAGGAGTGACACGATGGGAAGTCTTATCGGCATTGATGTCGGTGGAACATATACGGATGCGGTACGGATCAGCGATGGTTTTATTGATAAAAAGGGGAAGATCCCGACCGATCAGGAGGATATCCTGAGTACGATTATTGCTGCATTGGATTATCTTCAGATCGCCGATTCTCCAGAAATCGATTATATTACCGTCAGCACGACCTTAGTGACGAATGCCATTCTGCAAAAGACACTGCCGGAAGTCCGTATGATCCTTTTTCCAGGTTCCGGGATGAAGCTTACCGCCTTACCTTGGCCGGTAAGTTATACGACATTGGCAGGAGAAATGGATTATCGCGGCAGAATCGTGACAGAGCCTGACCCGGCGGAGTGGCAGCTTCTTGCAGAAGAAATAAAGCGGTTAGCAACGAAACCGTTGTTAGCCATCGTCAGTAAATTTTCGCATCGGAATAGTTTTTTTGAGGAGAAACTGGCCGCTTTTCTGGAAAGCGAGGTGCCGGGGATCCGTATGGCGTTGGGCAGTCGATACGGACATACCAATTTCTATCGCCGCAGTCTGACGACGTACCTCAATCTGGCGGCGGAAGGATTATTTGTTCGATTTGCAGATGACCTTCACCAGGCACTTGCAAGCAGAGGGTGTTTAGCGCCGGTTCGTGTATTGAAGGCCGACGGCGGCGTTCTGCCACTTGATAAGATTCGACCGGTGGAATCGGTTTACTCCGGCCCGGCAGCCAGTGTTTTAGGTGCAATGGCTCAAAGCAGCTTGGAGAAATCCTACGTCGTTGTGGATATCGGAGGGACGACCACGGACATTGGATTGGTACTCTCCGGATCACCGCTAATCAGTACGCATGGTGCACAGATCGGGCCATTCCTGACCAATGTGCGCTCGCTGGCCGTCCGTTCCTTATCGGTGGGCGGCGATTCCGCGGTAATCGTTAATGAAGGGGAAATTATCTTGGCGGACCACCGGTTAGGTCCTGCCTACTGCATCGGAGGCAGTGTTCCCACGCCAACAGACGCCATCCGCTATCTTAATCTGTCCGATTACGGAGACTATAACAAGGCGGAACAAGGATTAATGACCTTGCTGCCTGAAGATAAACGCGATAAGAAAAATGCGCGTGACCTGGCAGAGCGCATCGTGAAAATAATGACCGAAAAAATCGCCCTGGCCATTGAACAGCTGCTGGAAGAATGGAAAGCAGAACCGGCATACAAAGTGTGGGAAGTTTTCCATCATCATGCGGATTTTAAGTTATCTATCCAATTGAGCGGAGGCGGCGCACCGGGAATAATAAGCACGTTAGCTAAGCGGATGAACATGGACACGGTCCTTGTTGAACATTCGGAAGTATCCAATGCGATTGGGGCCGCGATGGCGAAACCGACATTTTCCTGGACACTGCATCTGGATACCCAATTTCGGATCTATCGCATTGAAGAGACGGGGGAGCAGGGATGTTGGTCAGGACCGAAGAAACCGCAACGGGTTGTCGAAGACTTTCTGCGCGATTTGGTACAGTCCCATGCGTCGAGCCTGGGAATCAATGGGGATGATCTGGAAAAGGATATTTTTGATTATTTTCCGTTGGTTGAAAACTACCATACCGTCGGCCAAATCATCCGCGGAGCGATGCATGTTCCACCAGGCGTTACCGGGAGGGTCAAAGCATGAACAAGACAGGAGTTATTTTCTTTCCGGCCTTTGACTGGTCACTGGGGGAGCTTCATCCAGAACGCGAAGAACGCTTGCTCTACACCCAGGAACAAATATTTGAAGAAGGAATCATGGATCTTCCCCAAATTAAACAGTTTTCGCCCAGTGTAGCCGATATCGGCAATGTTCTGCGAACTCAGGCTATTTTTCCTGGTCCGAAGAACCATTCATTGGATGCTCATCTCATCGCGGTCGGAAGTTCGCTGGTATTAGGCAATGCATTAATGAATCAGGAGATCACCAATGGCTTTGCCATGGTTCGACCGCCCGGACACCATGCCGGGGCAACAGTCTGGGGAAATCGTGGCTTTTGTACCTTAAACACGGAAGCGATCCTCATCAACTATTTGCGGGCAACCTATGGCATTAAACGCATTGCTGTTGTCGACACGGATGTTCACCACGGTGACGGGACACAGGATATTTTCTATCATGATCCGAATGTGTTGTTTATTTCCTTACACCAGGATGGTCGTACACTCTACCCCGGAACGGGGTTTGTCGAAGAAAAAGGCGGTCCGAATGCCTGGGATTCAGTCCTCAATATTCCTCTTCTTCCGGGGACTGGTGATGAAGGTATCCTCTATGCTCTGGAAAACTGGATCATGCCGAGAGTAGAAGCCTTTAAACCGGATATGATAATCAATTCTGCCGGTCAGGACAACCACTTTACTGATCCACTTGCTTCTATGAATGTCACTGCCCGCGGGTACGGAAAGATCACGGAACGGATCAAACCGGATCTCGCTGTTCTGGAAGGCGGTTATTCTATTGAAGGAGCCCTGCCCTATATTAATATGGCGATACTCTTGGCTTTGTCAGGAGAGGATTACAGTGGTGTTATCGAACCTCAAAGACCGAAGGATAAGGCGCTGCATGGCGATGCGGTTATTTCTTATCTCAATGACCTGAGAAGAAAGCAAGAAAAAGTCGCGCCTTCCTGGAATTACCGCAATGATTCCTTTCTGCCGGAAGGGAAATGGGTATATAATGAGAAAAGTATTTACTACGATACGGACGGATTTAACGAACACAGGAAGGATTATATCCGCCAATGCAGCCATTGCGGCGGTACTGTCCTTATTTTCTCGCAAAAACCATCTGCATTCCAAAAAGGGGTACTCATCCGCATCCCGTTCGATGCCTGCCCCCAGTGTGAACAGGCCGGGTATGACCTTGCCGAAAACCTGATAAAATCCGAGAATATGATTATGATGCAAAACCAGCTCAAGAATAAGGTGCATATGTGGCATAATGGGGAGGAAGTGAGTCCGTTTGGTTTCAAGAATTAAACTTCTGGATGCGCATTGCATTAACCAGATCGCCGCAGGAGAAGTCGTCGAACGGCCTCTTTCCGTTGTTAAGGAACTCGTGGAAAATTCTCTGGATGCCGGTGCCCGTAAAATTGAAATCGCCGTCGAAGGCTCAGGAACTTCATTAATTCGAATTAAAGATGACGGGGCGGGAATCCTTGCTGAGGACCTGAGGCTGGCGGTCCTGCCGCATGCTACGAGCAAAATCACTGCGATCACGGATTTGGATCATTTGCAGACCCTCGGGTTTCGAGGAGAAGCATTGCCAAGCATAGCCTCGGTCTCCAAGCTGACCATCGTCACGCGCACACCGGATGCAGTATCCGGTCAAGAACTGACTGTCGAAGGCGGGACATTTATTTCCTTAAAAGAAACGGGATGCCCCTACGGAACAATGGTTACCGTGAAGGAGCTATTTTACAATACGCCGGCCAGACAGAAGTTCCTTCGTTCCGCATCCACGGAATTTGGTTCGATATCCGATATGGTAAGTCGATTAGCATTGTCAAGACCCGATGTGGCTTTTTCCCTGCGTCATCCGACAAATCTGATCCTGAAGACACCTGGCAACGGGAATCTTTTGGATACGATTGCCGCAGTCAATGGCAATGAGACCGCACGCCAAATGGTAGCCATCTCCGATTACGGTGAAAACCGGACGATTACCGGATATGTTAGCCGCCCCGAAAACGTCCGATCTTCCCGCAGCAGTATGACCTTTATTGTCAACGGCAGAGTCATCCGCTCCCCGCTATTAAATCAAGCGGTAAAGGACGGTTACCATACGTTGATTCCTGCCGGTATGTATCCGGTCAGTATTCTTTCCCTGACGATGGATCCTTTGGAATATGATGTGAATGTTCACCCGGCTAAATTGGAAATTAAATTTAAAGCAGAGAAAGAACTCAGCCGTCAGTTGGCGGATGTCGTCAGGAAAGCCCTTCTGGAGTGTATGCCGGTGCGCCGACTTACTATGGAAAAACGAAAAGACGACACCCTTTTGATTCATGAATCAACACCTAGTTATCGTCCGGAAAACGGACGCGATACGATCCGGATGAACAAAGCACCTCAGTGGGAACAGGCAAAAATACTTTATCAGCCCCAAGATAATGAAAACCTTGCGCCCTATTTACATAATAATTACAATGAAAATGTCAATAATGGGTTTATCCGTCCAGAGGAAATAGCGGCGACACGCATCGTTTCCGGTAATGAAATGAGCGATACTCCGAATTCTGAATCCGCTGCAAAGTCCATTGGGCAGCCGGTTCAGTCCATATTTGTCGATGTATACGCCATCGGTCAGGTATTCAACACCTATATCCTGGCTGCGGACGGAATCAGACTCTATATTATTGATCAACACGCAGCCCATGAAAGAATACGCTACGAGGAGCTGCTCAAGGCAGCTAAACTAAGCGAATCAGTAAGTCAACAGCTCCTTATCCCGGAGACGATGGAAATGACGGCTCAGGAAGAACAGATTCTATTGGCTCACTTTGACGATTTACGCGATATGGGATTTATCATTGAGCACTTTGGGGATCGAACATATTTTCTTAGGGGAGTGCCGGTTTTGAATACACTGGATTCGCCAGGCAAGGTGTTTAAGAATTTTCTGGATGTGACCTTGAACACTTCGTATGCGCCTTCCCGAGAAAAAATGATGGAAGAATGGATCTATATGATGGCGTGCCGTTCGGCAGTTAAAGGCAGAGAACGACTTGCCGTCCAGGAAATGGATGACATTATCCAGACTCTGGGGAAAACAGAAAATCCATACTCTTGTCCGCATGGCAGGCCGACGATCATCGAAATCACGATGAAAGAACTTGCGCAGCGTTTCGGCAGAGAATAAGGGCTTGATCGGATACGATATTCAGCAAAAGGAAGTCATCATGGGATACAGTAAACAGGAATCGATTGTCATTGCCTATAGGGAATCTGACCGCGGTATCGAAGAGCAGATTCAGGGGCTTTTTGAATTGCCGGGTATCCGCCTGGTTCCTCAGGGCGCTAATGAAGAGGGAAATACGTTGCCACTTCTACGCTATGTTCAAAAAAAACTTTATCTTGAAGAGGACGGAGAAAAATTATTCTTTCATCCGAGTATGGCGCTTCTCCGTATGATCAATATCAAGCGGGGTATCCCCGATCGTTTTCTGGAGGCAGTGAAACTGAAAAAAGGGGATGTATTTCTGGACGCAACCATGGGACTGGCATCGGATTCGCTGATTGCAGCTACTGCTGTAGGCAGGCAGGGTAAAGTCGTTGCTGTCGAAAGCTCACCGCTTATTTATTTTCTTGTTAATGATGGCCTTGACCGTTTGCAGGAACACTGTCCCGGAAAATTAGCGAATCCGGAAAAAATTCAAGCCTGGACAGAATTGATCGAAGCAGCTTCATGCATTCAGTCGATTTTCGGAAGATATGAAGAGGTACTTGCTGAATTTGCAGACAAATCCGTCGATGTGATATACTTTGACCCGATGTTTCGACATACGGTAAAGGAGTCCTCATCCATGCGGCCAATCAAGAAATGGTCCAATCCGGACGCTTTGGAATCAAGCGTAATCAAGCAGGCTTGCCGTGTGGCGAGAAGAAGAGTCATCTTAAAAGAACGTAGCGGAAGCAAGGAGTTTGAGCGGTTAGGTTTCACTGTGGTCGATAGGAGCAAATACAGTCCTGTCACTTACGGCGTACTGGATTTATCCCCCATAAAGGAGGGCGCTTTATGCAGCCTCTAATCGTTATCATTGGACCGACAGCCGTCGGAAAAAGTGCTCTGGGGGTTGAACTGGCACTGACCATCAATGGCGAAATTATTTCCGGTGATTCTGTTCAAGTCTATAAAAAGTTGGATATCGGTTCGGCAAAACCGACGCAGGCAGAGAAAAAGGACGTTCCGCATCACTTGATTGACGTGCTTGATCCTGCTGAACCCTTTACCGCAGCGACGTTTCAAGCCAAGGCCAAAGAGCTTATCGAAACGATTCGTGCTCAAGGGAAAGTCCCAATTATCGTCGGCGGAACCGGTCTCTATATTCGTGCCCTCTTGGACGGTTTTGATTTTCCGGAAGAGGGTTCCGACCAAATCAAAAGCAAATGGTTGGAATTTGTAAAGAACAATGGGAATTGCGAATTATATAAGGAACTGGCAGCCTGTGACCCGGTTTCGGCAGGCAAGCTGCATTACAATGACACAGCACGTATTATACGCGCACTGGAGGTCTTTGAACTTACTGGCAAACCGCTCTCTGAGCAGCGTTCCTATAAAGAAAAAGACTATCCGGATCTGGACGCTTCGATATTCTATCTAGGACTTACAGCACCGCGGGAAATTATTTATGAACGGATAAATCAACGTTGCCAACAGATGTTAAATTATGGTATAATCGATGAGACCATGGGTTTGCTTAGTGAGGGTTATTCGCGTAATCTAAAATCGCTTCAGAGCATCGGCTATCGTCATGTCATCGATTACCTTAGGGGATTAGTGACCAAGAATGAAATGTTGCGGCTCATGCAGAGGGATACCCGACACTTTGCCAAAAGACAATTAACATGGTTCAGGAGGGATCCTCGGATTACGTGGTACGACATAACAAATTGGTCAATAAACGCGATTTGTGCTGATATCTGTCATACACTTAACTTGCACAGTGAATCAAACTAGGGTAGAATTAGAAAATAAGAAATAATGGTGATGGAGGGAAATTATGAATAAATCACCTATAAACTTGCAGGATGTTTTTTTAAACCAAATTCGCAAAGAAAATATACCCGTAACCATCTATTTGGTTAATGGTTTTCAGCTGAAAGGTTTGGTCAAGGGATTCGATAATTTCACTGTTGTCTTGGATTATGAAGGCAAACAACAAATGGTATATAAACATGCGATTTCAACAATTATGCCGTTAAGACAAGTTAACCTGAATGCCATGGTGAATGAACCTGCTGAGTAATTTTTAACAAAAAGAAAGAGCGCATTTGTGTTTACAGATGAGCTCTTTTTTCTAGTCTGCCGGTATGCTCCGCTTTTGACGGCAGATTACAGGTCATACGCATACATATATATATCAGTCATTAACTCAGAGTTATTCAAGTATAATTCAAAAAAGGTCATAAGATAGGACTGACGCGCTTCTAAAGACGCGCATTATTCGTACTTATTATAACAGCAGAAGACTTTGTGAAAAGACACACCTAACGGTTAGCCCTATTTCAATCTTTGATACCCTGCACTCATTGGTCTGGACACCCGAGATCAATGAGGACGTATCGCGTGTATCCTGTGTGCTCCGCACACAAAAAGAATAAAGGAGGAAATAGATATGGCAAACGATCTTTTTGGAGGTCTTAGCGGTCTGATGAAGGGATTATCCGGTTTGATGCCGCAGGAAAATTTGGATTTAAAGCTATTCAACGCCCAGAATGAGCTTGCTGATTTGAAGAGACAGGTAGAGGAAATCTATGCTGAAATCGGAAAACAAGCTTACGAACGAAATCCAAACGAATGGCCGCAATCCGATAAGCTTAAACTGCTGCAAAGCAACATTGCGGCTGCTGAAGTAACACGGGATTCACTGGGAGCGGAAAAACAGAAAGAGGAAGCGGCTAAAGCTGCTGAGGAAGCAAAATCTCACTGCGGAAGCTGCGGGTATCAAAACCCGGAGGGGACTAAGTTCTGTCAGGAGTGCGGAGCAGCACTGGGGGCGCCTGCAAAAACCTTCTGTACCTCCTGCGGGACAGAGCTTGCACCGGGTACGCGCTTCTGCGGTGAATGCGGCGCGCGACAGGAGTGATCAGAAATGGCAAGCTACAAACAACCCTGCGTGCATTGCGGGGAATTTATTGAGCGCGATTCACGATTCTGTCCCAAATGCGGAAGCCACAGTCCTTTCGGGTATCTCTGCCCCACCTGTCTGCGCCCCATTGCAAAGGGGCAGTCAGTCTGCGCCGGATGTGGACGTCCGTTATACGTGGCTTGCCCTGCCTGCGGCAAGCAGACGTTTGTGGATGAGCGATGCGAACAGTGCGGCGCGGGAATGATGGTACAGTGCGGCAACAAACGCTGTGGAGAGCTGCAATTCTTCCAGAACACGAAATGCACCGCATGCGGAAAAGCAATCAAAAAATAGGAGGGACACCCGATGCTCAAAGCATTCACACGTAATTATGAGGACAATTCCACCGATGCCGGTTTCCAGTTCACCTTTTACTGTGATAACTGTCAGGATGGCTATAAGTCCAGTTTTATTGAATCGGAAACCTACAAAAGAGGAAAAGGGCTGCGAGGTCTTGCTGCCGGAGCAGGAATATTGGGCGGTCTTTTAGGCGGCAAATTATCCAGCATCGGCTATGCTGCTGCACGCGGCACAGACATTCTCTCTGAGCGGTTTGAGGGGATGAGTCCGGAATGGCAAAAGGAGCATGAAAAAGCATTTGAACTGGCGCAGAACGAGGCTGGCCAGCACTTCCATCGGTGTCATTCTTGTCATCAATATGTCTGCGACGATTGTTTTAACGAGGATGAGGGTTTATGTGTGGCCTGTGCACCGCGTCAGGAGGTCTACGTATCAAAAGCCCGGGCGGACGCGATGAAACGCAATATTGATGAAGCAGGGGAGTCATCTACCGTATGGCAAGGCAAAATTGAAAGCAAAACAACGATTTGCTCCACCTGCGGCAAACCGGCAGGCAACGGGAAGTTCTGTAACAACTGCGGCGCATCGATGGCGATGAAAATCTGTCCGCAATGCGGTTCGAAAAACGCTCAGACCGTGCGTTTCTGTAACAATTGCGGCACCAATCTGACGCAGCCAACAGTACCTACCGGTAAATGTACCGGCTGCGGCTTTGAAAACGCACCCGGCACCAAGTTCTGCGGTAATTGCGGGATGAAAATGTCTTAAAGCTTACATAGAGGTGACGTGGTGGTTTTAACATCCCCGATAACCGGTATTGCCTCTGTCCGCTCTGAGGTTCGCCATAAGCTGGCTGAAGGTGTTTGGCTGACTTGTCGCCCACCACGATCCGGATACGCCAAAGGCATACCAGGGATAACAGGGGCGCGAAGAACAGGTGGGACAGTCATATATTGTCCCACTCGTGCTGATGCCGCTGCCGTCATAAACATCAACATGCACGTGACCGCCGAAGCTCATCGTATTCGAGTAGGATGTACCCGCTCGTTTAACAACTTCGATCCGCCGAAAACCGGCGTTATAAGCAGCCTGAGCCAATTGAATAAACGATTTTCTGGGGACGACGATATCCACCGCAAGCCCAGAAGCATGCGTTGAGCCGCTGCGATAAGCACTGGTAATAATGATAGGTACTCCTAACGCATTACGCATGACCTGAAGCTGGTTGACGAGTTTTCGCATGACCCCATACGGTCTTACACCGGATGGATTAAATTCTTTCATTCGAAAATTTGCAGAAACAAATTGGTTATCCGGAAAATAACGGCAACTGCCGTTTAATTCCCGAATGAGGCCATAGCCGGCGGGGACGTTCCGCAGACAGCCTGTATCCTGTACTCCCAAGGTAATTCCCCCTTATGTGGATGAAGATTATGCTAATCATCCATTATTAATATTTATATGGATGGAACAGCAGGGTGGTGAGTCGAAGGGAGAATATTAAAAAGTCCTATAATATAAGAAAAGCTTGGCTGGAGCCAAGCCCTTGGCGCAGGCTGCAGCCCTAGCTGCACTATATGCATATCAGATAGTCATTTATACTTTCTGATATGTCGAAAAAAAGGCAGTGTCGCAAAACTACTTAAGTAGTTTGCAACACCGCCTTTTTTAATAATGGAAGCTAGTTATGATCAATTTTTATGGCCAAACAACTTCTTTAACTCTTGGCATCCGATCTTGCCAGCAGCTCGTTTCTGCGAACATTGAATTCATCACTGTCGATTTCGCCCTTGGCATACCTTTCCCTGAGAATATCCATGGCAGAATCTTTGGATTCGGTTTGGCGGATCGGCTTGCTGACATAATGTTTGATCAAACGGTAAACCAGATAAATAACAACGCCCCAAAATAGAAGATGTACCACCATCATAATAATCCCCATCCACCAATAGTCACCGCTCATCATATACCCGTAGCCATTGTCAAAGTTATGCATAAATCCTCTCATTGCGTTTCCTCCTTCACATTGATGAGTATTGCAGATCAAACTAGTTTTGCTGATCGTGTTATTTCAATTATAGGCTCATTATGTGATGAAGAAATAAAGGTTATGTGAAGATTTTGTGAACGAAAGACTTTAAGCCGGCTTGCAGCGGTTGGAATGATATCGTTTGTCCTGTTAAGTAGAAATGCAGTTAATGCCAACGTCAGCTGCAAGAAGCAAAACAGGAATATGAAACAGGGTACGCGGATGTCAGCTCATAACCAGGCGAATAGTGTCACTTTAGAAAAACAATTGAACTTTATGGCGAATTATGATCTAATAGCCTGAATTCCGAAGCAAATTAGATAAAATAACAGCGCAAACCCTTGGTATATAAAGGATAGCGCTGTTTTTGTTTTATCAAATTCTCATGGTGTAATTTAGCTCTTTTTAGTATCAGCTAAAATATTTTTTATCTCTTTTAGCGTGAGGAACTCTTTTGAAAAATCAACGCCCAAGACATCTTTCAATGCTAAAGATATCTCATCAACATGATCAAAGATGTATAGGTTTTTGTCTACTCGCGTACATTCTATTTTTCGTAAGCTATCAAGAATGTGCGTTGCCGAATACTTTCCATCAAATTGGTGCTGAAGAATCCGAATGATGGCCAGAGCCATAAAACAAATAAGGAAGTGCGATTCTATGCGGTCTTGCTTGGAAAGGTAAATCGGTCTGGTTTTTAGGTCGCTCTTCGTGATTTTAAAAGATTCTTCAATCCGCCAAAGCCCACGGTAGATTTCGATGATTTCCGTATCAGACTTATCCAGTTCACTGGTAACGATGGCATAGTACCCATCAAATTTTTCTTCTTCCCGAAGTTTTGCCTCATCAAATACCGGTCGTTTGTTTGCGGTAATGATCTCGCCGGTTTCTTTATCGTATTCAAGATTTTTAACGTATTTGGCAGCACCGTAGGAAGTGGCCCTATTGTACTTACCAGGGTCTCTTACAAGCTCCATCGCTTTAAGTAAAGCCGGTTCTCTTTCAGCTTTGGCACGTCGATCATAGTCTCTTGAATAAAAAATGATCTGCTTTTCATCAATGCGTTTTTTCACCGGTTTATTGTCGTTTCCGACGACACTGATCTCTCTGGGATAGATTCGTGATTTAATCTTGTAGTCATCGCCGATCCAAGTATAGCCGTCCTCATCAAAGACATAGTCTTTCAGTTCCTTATGAGCCCCTCGAACGGTCTGGCTGTACACATACCCGTCGCCGCGCATGACGTGGTAGTTAATGTTCTTTGCTGTGTTGTTTCCCTTATCGGCGACAATAATAACACGACCTATGTCATACTCTCTTTTCAGCTCAGCCAGCATGGGACGCACCGTTTCGCAGTCATTGGTGTTTCCCGGGAAAAGCTTGTAGGAGATTGGGATACCCATCGTATCCATAAATAAACCCATCTGAATGATTGGATCAGGGCGATGTTCTTTAGAGACACCTTTCTTCTTCATGTCGTCTTGTTCGTCGATCTCGAAATAGTAATTGGTTACATCGTAGTATACCAACTCTGTCGTTCTGCCGCAGAGAGCTTTAACCTTGTTATGGAGATGGACCTGTAAGTCATCTCGGTACTTGGCAATGATACTTAATGCTCCGTACACATTATCCAGCGAGAAATCCATATTTTCAAAGTACCGGTCTTTGTTCTCGAAGGCTTTTTTCTTTGAAGCCGGATCTCTAAGGCGTTCAAAGATCAATAACTTAACAACATTGTTCAGGATATATTCAATATTCAGATTCCGCGCCCTGTTAACAAAAAAAGTATGGAGTTCAAGATCGTGATATATCTTACTTAATGCAGCATAGCCGAAATACTTTCTGTTCATATTACCAATAGTTAGAGTAGCAGCCCTGTTAATCTTAATCTGATCGATGGATTTAGATAGCTTCTCCTCAGCATCCATTTTTTCAACGACTGAAGTGAAGTGTTCAATTGGATCGGGATATATTTTTTCAAGGACATCCACGTAACCAAACGATTCAATGGTTCGCGTTCGCGATTGTTTTCTTACAGGATCATAAAAGTTTGTGGCAGCTGACAAATAGGTTCTGCCTGTCTTAGAGTGAAATGCTTTTTTTAAATACATGAAAACACCTCGCGTTCACTTAGACTATATACTTAATTATATCACAATACGTTACATTACGCCATATAAATATGATTTAATTTGACTAAAAATATATTAAAAAAACCTTGCATTTGCAAGGCTATTGCTCACTTATTATTAAATTATTGCTTCTGAATTAGGGAAATGCAGTTAATGCCAACGTCAGCTGCAAGAAGCAAAACAGGAATATGAAACAGGGTACGCGGATGTCAGCTCATAACCAGGCGAATAGTGTCACTTTAGAAAAACAATTGAACTTTATGGCGAATTATGATCTAATAGTAAAGGTTATGTGAATGCATTCCTATCTTGGGGATTTTATGGAAAGCCTGTTTTAAAGACAAAGGTCGTCTTATAAAAGCTCTTGATTTCTCGGCTGATGACAGGGTTCATCAGCCTTTTAATCTTATTCTGGGTTATACTATAACAATAAGATAATAAATTATAAGCAATAAACAATAAACAATTTATGCAGTGAGCAAGTGACGAAGGAGATAATTAGAATGGATTATTTAGTAAAAGCCTTTGGATTTGACGGCCAAGTTCGTGCTTATGCCGCGGTAACCACGGCTACCGTTGGAGAGGCCGAACGCCGGCACCATACATGGCCGACAGCTTCGGCAGCATTAGGGCGAACTCTGACTGCAGCTCTTTTGCTTGGTGCAACATTGAAGAGTGAAGAAAATCTAACAGTTAAAATTGAAGGGAATGGTCCGCTGGGGGTTATTTTAGCCGATGCCAACGCTAAAGGGGAAGTCAGAGGCTATGTCACAAACCCTCAGACTCACTTGGATCTGACGGCTAGCGGCAAACTGGATGTCGGCGGCGCTGTGGGTTCCGAAGGGATGCTGACGGTAACCAAAGATCTTGGCATGCGGGACTATTTTTCCGGTCAGGTTCCGCTGGTTTCAGGTGAGATCGGCGACGATTTTACCTATTATCTTGTCAAATCAGAACAGATCCCCTCATCGGTGGGAGTGGGCGTTTTAGTGGCTCCGGATAATTCGATTCAGGCTGCCGGCGGCTTTATGATCCAGCTCATGCCGGGAACATCCGAAGAAACCATCGCCGAAATAGAAGCCCACTTAAAAACGATTATCCCGGTTTCTCAAATGATCCGGCAGGGCATGACCCCCGAGGACATGTTGGCGGAGGTTTTGGGAAAAAATACGGTGAATATCTTAGAAAAAATGCCGGTTCAGTTTAAATGTCGCTGTTCCAAAGAAAAAATAACTGGTGCCCTGGTAAGTTTGGGCAACGATGAAATAGAGGACATCATTGCTACCGACGGCAAGGCTGAAGCCCAATGCCATTTCTGCAATGAGATTTACCAGTTTTCGCTGGAAGAGCTGGAAACAATGCGGGATTCAGTCAAACATAGCAACAATTAACCTGTATAGATAATTTGCCGGAATACGCTAACGTAAATGAGCCAGTATTGACATTTTGTCGGTAATACTCTAACGTAAAGGAAAAGGATCGTATAGGATACCTTTCCTTTTAATATTAATAACAGAGAGGAAGATATCTATGAACCGCTTGACTACCATGATCACAAAATTAATATTCGGCATGTCCAAGGCAGTTTCCCGTTTTCCTCTCACGGTGTTGAGCTTAATCGGTGCCGCCGCGCTTATTTGTTATATGATATCGCTTCATAAAACACCGCCGCTCATCACGAATAAACTGATGTACACACTGATCACGGCAGCTTTTCTCGGTATTACCGCACAATTTGCCATTGAGCGTTTTCAGCGGCTGGCAAAACAGCGATGGCTGGTCTTTGTCGTATCGTTGCTGTTTATCGTCGGTTATTTCTTGATTTTATGGCCGGCGCCGGAGGTGAGTGCCGAAATAACCGTTAGGACAGTTGTCGCAGTCTTTGCCCTATTCTGTGCTTTTCTTTGGATCCCGTCGTTTAAGTCGGATGCGGATTTTAACACCGTCTGTCTTATCCATTTTAAAGCATTTTTTACTTCCGGTTTGTATTCCGCCGTATTATCAGCCGGTCTCGCGGCAATCATCGCCGCCGTGAATGTGCTGCTCTTCACTGTAAATCGCGATTCCTATTCCTATATGCTGACGCTGATCTGGGTGGTTTTCGCAACCCTTTATTATCTTTCCTTACTCCCACGGTTTAACCCTGAAACGGATATGGAAAGGGAAGGCCTGGCCAATGCCAAACACTATCCTAAATTCCTGCATATCCTTGTTTCGTATATCCTTATTCCTTTAGTCAGTATTTACACATTGATCTTGTTGGCATACTTCATAAAAATACTGGTCACCTTTAAATGGCCATCCGGCCAGCTTGGACCGATGGTTCTGATTTATTCGGCCGCGGGACTTCTTATCTTTGTTCTGGCCAGTTTGATCGATAATCGTTTTGCTGTGCTCTATCGCAAAGTTTTTCCGAAGGTATTGATTCCCATTGTGATCATGCAGCTGATATCCGTTGGTATCCGACTGAATGCCTATGCCGTAACCGAGTCACGGTATTATGTGACCTTGTTTGGCATTTTTTCCATCGTCGTCGGTGTGATCCTAAGTATAAAACCGGTCACAAAAAACAAATATATCGCCTTATTGGCGGCATGCTTTGCTGTCATTTCGATTATTCCGCCGGTTGATGCCTTCACCGTGTCACGGACATCCCAAATTCAACGCTTGGAAAACTATTTGCGTACAGCGGGTGTCCTAGCTGAAGATAATACGCTGCAGCCCAAAGAAAATGTCGATGAAAATATTCGCATAGAGACGACGAATATCCTGCAATATTTGGAAGGCAGAAGTTCACTTAAATATATTGCCTGGCTCCCGGAAGATTTTAATCCCTATGTTGATATGAAGACGACGTTGGGTTTTGAAACCACTTATCCTAATACGCCGGCAGGGCCAAATGATACCTTTGCCAGTGCTAATCTGGACACGCAGCAGCCGCTGCCCATATCCGGGTATGATTTGTCCTTTAATATCTTTACGATCCAATATGAAGATAAACAAGGACCGAACGGCTTTGATTTCACCCTAAACGGAACGGCCTATAACCTGGCTGTCCAGCGTCAATCCGCAACAGAAGTCCGAGTCTCGCTTCAAGATCAAAGCGGCGCGGAGCTTGTCGGTACCGGACTTTATGATTTTGCCCAAAGTGTCGCCGTTAGAGGAAACAGCCCAAGAGAAGCGCTGCCGCCGGATCAGATGAGCTTGGCGGTTGAGAATAACGGGTATCGCCTGAAAATCATCTTCCAGTATATTAATATCAATTATCCAACCGGATCAGATGAACCCCCGTCCGGAACCACAGCGGAATACTCGGCTTATGTGTTGGTGGGCGGACCCACACGATAGACCCAGAGAAATGTATTGAATACATTCAGCGTTGAAACCTGAAATTTGCCGTTTTTGAAATCGATGCACGCGTGCAGTCAATTTCTAAAAACGGCAAATTTTATTTACCCGGGGCTTATGCACTCATGACAGATATTATCTTGACAAGGAATCAATTGAACCTTATTATTATCAGATAGAACAGTTGAAAATGACAACAGTTGAATGAGTCAACTGTTAAAAAGGATCCTTCTAAATACCCGTTATCACGTTGATATACCAGGAGAGGTGATTTACATGTTAATGAAAGATCTTTCGGTTATTACTCGGTTAAGCCGGATGTATTCTATTCGAAGGCTAAACAATTTCAATCTTGCGCATTCGGAACACGAGATCATGATGTATCTGGCACAAAACAGCCGGGTCAATCAGGATATGATCGCTTCTTTTTTTCTGATCGATAAAGGGGCTATTGCCAAGAGTTTGAGCAAGCTGGAAGAAAAGGGTTATGTTGACCGCGTCATTAATCCGGAAAATCAACGGGAAAAAATAATTTCGCTGACAGCCAAAGGCATGGAAGTGATGGACGCCATGTGGGATATCCTGATGGAGTGGAACAACGGCATTTTTGAAGGATTATCGCCGGAGGAAATAAAAGATATCGAAAGAATTACTGGCATTGTCGCGGATAATTGCCTGAAAATGATCCAGCGATATGACCGCGAGTGAGACTGGACATGATTTGCCGCGAAACGATAATCTTTGATCGGACGGATATGTGCAGGAGGGCGGAATTGGGTAGAAGATTGAGATGGATTAGTACAGTGGGTATCGGATAGAATGAAATCCCGATAGAAGAGGAGAAACAGTGAGATGCACACGAAAAACAAAGAAATTATATGTACGGCTGAAATTAATTTGACGGAGAAACCAGGCAAAAAAAGCAATTTGGCTTTGATCATGATCCTTTATTTGCTGGGGATTTTTATGGGTGCTCTGGATACCGGAATCGTCACCCCGGCTAGAACAGTCATCCAAAATAATCTCCTCGTTGATGAAAAATTAGGGATATGGGTAATCACCATTTACGCTCTTGCCTATGCGGCCAGCATACCGATTATGGGCAAACTGGCCGATATGTACGGGAGAAAATACATCTATCTGACAAGTATCTTCCTGTTTGGTCTCGGCTCCTTATTTTGCGGCCTTTCCCAGGGATACGGCAGCTTTACGATGCTGCTTATTGCCAGGGTCGTGCAAGCCATCGGCGGCGGGGGAATCGTTCCTGTAGCCACGGCTGAATTCGGGACAACGTTTCCGCCGGAGAAACGCGGTATGGCCTTAGGCATGGTCGGGATGGTCTACGGCGTAGCCAACATTTTCGGTGCTTCCGCCGGAAGTCTCGTTTTGGATATTTTCGGACAGAACAATTGGCAATTCATTTTTTATGTCAATATCCCAATAACCTTCTTTATCCTGTTAGCCGGCTTTTTAGTCTTAAAGAATAACCGCAGTGAGGAAGTAAAGAAAATTGATCTATTGGGCATCTTCATTCTGACGATCATGATTTTGTCCTTATTATACGGCTTAAAAAATATTGATTTTTTTGATTTTACAAATACCTTGCGCAGTCCGGATGTTTATCCCTTCTTGATTATCTTTATTGTGTTAATGCCGTTGTTTATTCTCGCCGAGAAAAAGGCGCAGGATCCGGTTATGAATCTGTCCTATTTCACGAATATGCGCATCCTGATCACTTTCTTCCTGGCTTTTGTAACGGGCGTTGTGATGATGGGAATGATTTTTGTACCGCAGTTCTCAGAAAACGCCTTACATATCCAATCCGGGAGCGGTGGGTATTTTGTCATTATTCTGGGCTTATTTTCCGGTTTCGGAGCGCCAGTATCCGGCAGGCTCATTGATAAGTACGGGCCGAAGCTCATTTTGGCTATTGGGTTTATCATCTCGATCATGGGTGCTTTGTTCCTAATCCTAGTTGCCGCCAATAATCCGAATATGATCACGGTGACGATCAGTCTGATCTTAATCGGTCTGGGTATGGGCTTTACCATGGGAACGCCGCTCAATTATATGATGTTGGAAAATACCCGACCCGAAGAGTCCAATTCGGCGCTGGCCGCCTTATCGTTGGTTCGTTCCATTGCCACGGTTATTGCGCCGGCTATTATGATCGGATTCATTGCTCACGCGGGAACAGCGGTACAGGACAATGTCATGGATCAACTGCCCAATAAAGTGGCGATGCCGACGTTGCCTTACGCCGAGGAGCTGAATACCACCTTCAATGATCTGAAAAAAAATCCCATGATGAGCAGCAGGATGGAAGGTATAGATTTGCCCGATTTGACATCATTAGGTGATATCGAAATCACCATGAAGAAGAATAATGATGTGGATGTTCCGGAAAACCTCATGGATCAGTTAAAAGCATCCGATGTCACCACCATCACCGATAATTGCAAAGCACTCGCCAAATATTTCTTTGCTCAAAAATCACAGGAACTCATCCCGGATATTCAATCCGGAATTCAGGAAGGCATCGACGCCGTCACTGCCGCCATTGACGATTTCCCCCCCATGATGGCCGGAAGTCCAGCCGTTACCGCGATGCAGGATACCGCGGATAAAATGATCGTATTGCGGGATGCGATCCCGGGCGCATTTGATACGGCAGAAGAGAATTATTTAACGCAGATTGAAGAACGTCGTTCTGTGATTGAAGGTGTCTTCCAGCAGACACTGAATGGTGGGTTTAAACAGGTCTTTATGGTGGTTGCCGTGGCATCGATACTGGCCATGCTGGGCTTAGTGTTTTATCGGCGAGAAACAAAATAACATAAAAAGAAAAGCCGTCGCCAGTCAAATTCTTTCAAATTTAACCACGCAACAGACTTTCCTTTTTATTCTTCATGTAAAGATATAACGAAAACAAAATATGGCGCTATATTATTATTGATACAAAAATTTATCCAACGTTATTGAATTTGGACTGGGGAGCACCGCAAACCGGACATTTTTCCGGAGCTTCTTTTTTATGAATATAGCCGCAAACCGTGCAGACATAATAGTCACTATCATCACTGAGATCGTTTAAAGCATCCTGATACAATGCGGCATGGGCTTTTTCAGCCTCATTGGCTAAAGAAAACGCCCGTTGCGAGGAGGAGTCGCCTTCTTCTCTGGCTGTGTCAATAAACCCCGGATACATCTGGGTGAACTCATAGGTTTCACCTGCAATACCCGCTTTCAGATTTTCTTCGGTGGAATTCAACAATCCCAATATTCTAAGCTGACTTTGCGCGTGAATACTTTCGGCAGCCGCAGCAGCACGAAAGAGTTTCGCAGCACCTTTTAAGCCTTCTTCGTCCGCCTTTTTGGCAAACGCCGTGTACTTTTGGAATGCCTGAGATTCGCCTGCAAATGATTCTTTCATATTTTCTTTCGATGTCATTGTAAAGACCTCCTTATATCTATCAAATCGTATATTCTAATATTACCATAGTGAAGCGGAGTTAGTAAATTAGAATATTTATAAATAAGCAAATATTTATTAATATTTATTAAATATTTTGTTGGAGCACAATATGTATGATTTATTTCTATAATTTATTTCTATAATTTATTTGTGTAATTATTTGTGTAATTTTTATAAAAATTTGCAGTATCCCCTTGACATTGACGTTACGTTAAGGTCTATAGTAAAGACGTGGTTGATCAACTACGTCTTTTTAAGAGGTGTAAACGATGGAATACACGATACAAAAATTAAGCCAGATCGCGGGAGTCAGTACACGGACTTTGAGGTACTATGATGAGATTGGCTTGCTTAAGCCGGCTCGGATCAACTCTTCGGGGTACCGTATTTATGGAACGAAAGAAGTAGACAGACTACAGCACATATTGTTCTATCGTGAACTGGGAATGGGCTTAGAGGACATTCAGAAAAATATTGATTCGCCGGAGCGAAATGATATAACGATCCTGCAGGAGCTCCGGCAGCAGCTGCTTGAAAAAAAAGCGCATTACGACTTACTCATCGCTAACGTAGAAAATACGTTAGCCTATTATCAAGGAGGAACACCCATGTCGGATAAAGCTAAATTTGAAGGTTTAAAACAAAAGATGGTACGAGAAAACGAAGAGAAATACGGAAGAGAAGTACGGGAAAAGTATGGCAATGACGTTGTCGATCAG